>JBAWWV010000031.1:0-21368 GCA_037146575.1 Alcaligenaceae bacterium
AACACCAGTACTGCAACCGCGCGTTTGCTCAGCTCATGAGCCGAAGCGTTTTGAGCGATCAAAGAGTTTAAGGCTGCCCGCGAGGTCCGCTCGAGCGTCGCGCGATCTTCAGAGCGCGCAACAGGTGACATAAAAATCGCAGCAACAGCGCTCACCAACACAAAAAAACGAAACGCTTTTTGGAACAACATGAAAACTCCAGAATCAGTGAAACGGCTGAACCCAAAAAGAGCCTGACCGCTTTATCAAAAAAATGCCAACTGGCAAAGCAAAATACCCTAACCTGTAAGACCCCCACCCACCAGCCTTAAACCATCAAAAACATTAGGTCACGACCGGCTTACTATTTTTTCTCAAGCCCCGAGATCTCGACCATCTCGCCCCAAAGTTTGTAGTTATGGGCAACAAACTGACCAAACTGCGCGGGGGTGTCACTGGTGACCACTTCAGTCCCTAAAGCCACGAGTTTGCGCGCGGTTTCGGGATCCGCCAAGGCCCGATTGAGTGCGCCATGCAACTTGTCAATGATCGGCTGCGGCGTATTTTTTACCGCAAACATCCCAATCCAAGCCCCTAAATTAAAGCTGCCAATCCCTTTTTCTTCGATCGTGGGCACTGAAGGATCCATCGCCGTGCGTTTTGTCGTGCTCACGGCCAACGCGTTGAGGCGCCCTGACACCACATGCGGATACACCGTCACCATCGTATCAAAGGTGGCGTCCACGTTGCCACCGATCACATCGGCTTGCGATTGGGTGCTGCCTTGATAAGGCACATGGACCATCTTCACCCCTGCTTTTTGCAACAACAGCAACATCACTAAATGGCTGGTGGTGCCATTACCAATCGATGCGTAGGTCAACAAGTCTGGGTTTGCCTTTGCATAAGCGATATATTTTTCAAAGGTATCGAGGCCTTTGGTTTTATTGCTCACCAGCAAAAAGGGCAACCACGAAGTTTGACCAATCGGTGCAAAATCCGTTAAGGGCGAGTAGGGCAAGTTTTTCATCAGGTGTGCAGCCGTACCCATCGGCGCGGTCGCGCTCAAGAGCAGGGTGTACCCATCGGGTTGCGACTTGGCAACCTCAGCAGGGGCTAGGGTACCGCCTACGCCGGGCTTATTCTTGATAATGATAGGCTGACCAAGATCTTTACTCATCTTATCGGCCAAAATTCGACCGACCGAATCGGTTGAGGTGCCAGGAGGAAACCCAATCCAAATCGAAAGCGGTTTGTCAGGATAAGCGCCTTGAGTCTGAGCCCGAGTCAGGGTTGAGAACGATAACGCCAAGAGACAGGCGCTGGTGATCAGAATTGATCGAAGCAGTTTCATACGTTCAGTCTCCGTGGGTTTAACATCGCCGTTTTGTCAAAGTCTAACGCGAAACCACCCGTTTCACCCAAAAAGTGCCGACTAGATCGACAGCGAGCGTGCCAGACAGGTAAGATTCAGATAAATAAAATCATTCAACAGTGTTTTTAGGGATTGTCCGACATGCCATCCTTTACCACCCGCGAGCACGCGCTTGCAAACCGCCACTACAACAAACTGCCCAATGGCACGATTACGCACGTATCCTCGTGTATTGGCGTGAACTCGGTCGAGCGTAAAGCAACCGGCTTGCCGGCGCGCCCGCCCGAAGCCTTTCCACCACCGCTTGAGCCGATTGCCTTTTTGGTCGAACAAGCGGCCAATATGTCAATCCCCGGTCATTACCATCAAGCGGATCAGTTTCAAGTTTTTGTGGCCGGAGGCGGCAAGTTTGGCATCAAACCCATTGAGGGTCTGACCGTGCACTACGCGATGGGGTTCACGCCCTACGCGCCGATCCATGCGGCCGAGGCAGGCGTCGAGTACTACACCTTGCGCAACGGCTGGGATCCTGGTGCGCGTTGGATGCCCGACTATAAAGAGGGTCTCAAGGGGCGCACGAAAGATTACCGTCATGGTTTGGGATTGATTCCTCCTTTGTTAGGCGACGCCCAGGGTCCAAAAAACCTCACCGCCGTCGTCGAACATCCGGTTGTCCCCTTCGAGGCCGATGGGTTGGGCGCAACGCTTTACCATGCTGCGCCTGGTCAACAAATCGCAGGTCCTGCGCCAAGCGAAGGGCGTGGTCAATACTGGATGGTGATGAGCGGCGAGTGCCAACTCAATGAACATCTGGGTGGCAAACAAGCCTTGTTATTTATCGATCCCAACGATCAAGCGCCCGTGATTACTGCGGGCAAAGACGGTGCGTCGGTCTTGCTGATGCAGTTTCCAAAGCGCGAGCAATAATGCGCAAGACTCTCGCGCGGTTGACCCTCAGTTTTTTTGTGCTCGGTCTACTCGCTTGGGGGCCGGTATCAAAGGCTGCCGAAGGGCCGCTCAGAATCATTGTCATCGTGGCACCCGGCGGCAGTGCTGATGCCATGGCGCGCATGGTCAGTGAAAAGATCGGCCCGCTTCTGAACACCATGACCGTCGTTGAAAACAAGCCTGGCGCGGGGGGCAACCTCGCGACTCAACTTGTTGCTAAAGCCCCGGCAGATGGCTTGACCTTGCTTGTCACCGCGAATAACCACACCATTAACCCAACCCTGTTTGCCGACGCCGGCTATAGGATCGACGATTTAGTCCCCATCGCGGATTTAATGTGGGGGCCAAGCGTGATGGTGGTACCCGCCAATTCGTCTTATCAATCATTTGATCAATTAATAGCCGATGCCAAAAAAAGACCTGATGCGATTACCTATGGCAGCGCGGGGATCGGTACACCTAGCCACATTGCGGGTGAACTCTTAAACCAGGCCGCTGGAATCAAGCTTGCCCACGCTCCCTATCGTGGCTCGGGCCCTTCGCTCACTGATTTGGCGGGCGGCCAGATTCCGGTCGTACTGTCCTCCTTAGTGGCCGCGATGCCCTTGATCAAGTCGGGCAGAATTCGCCCCTTAGCCGTCACGTCAAGCAAACGCTGGCCCGGCGCTGAGACGATCCCAACAGTCGCTGAGTTTGGTTTACCTAAATTTGAACATCTGACGTTTATTGGCCTGATGGCACCCAAAGGCACCACTCAAACTCAAGCGAACGCCCTCAGCCAAGCGGTCATGAAAGTGCTCGCCGACCCTGCAGTAACTGCCAAAGTCGCCAGTCTGGGAGGCGAAGTTGGCCACATGAACGCGCAAGAATTTAAACAATACATTGATACCGATTACAAGGTCTCGCGTCAGATTGTTCAGTCAACTGGAATGAAGCCTGAGTAAACTCGGTTCTACCTAACCCGAGTCAACGTCTAGCGGGCATGCGCCAGTGGCATCAAAAAAAGCGCCAGGCTTTTGTAGGGCTCCAGTTGTCCCTCAGCAGATGGACGCTGTGGGACAACTTGCAACCACTGCCTGAGTGCTTAGCGACCCTTAAACTGCGCAGGGCGTTTTTCTAAGAACGCCGCACGACCTTCTTTGAAATCGTCGCTGGCAAAACACGCTTTCACCATTTCAACAGCGCGCTTAAGGTCTTGCTCTTCTGGTTGAGCACAGACCTGACGAATATTGAACTTACTGGCAGCCACAGTTAGCGGTGCGTTTTCAGCAATCAGCTTGGTGTACTCAGCGATCACCGCATCAATCTCGTCACCCTTGCACACGCGCGACACAAAGCCCATACGTAACGCATCATGGGCATCAAAGCGACGTGCCGTCACAAAGATATCGGTCGCGTTCGCCAAGCCAATGATGTTGGTGAAACGATTGATCCCTTTGTGGCCGTAGCCCAAGCCTAAACGCGCGGCTGGCATTCTAAAGGTTGCGTCTTCGGTACAAATTCGAATGTCGCAGGCTGCGGCAAGGCCCAGGCCGCCGCCAAAGCAGAAGCCACGAATTTGCGCAATCACAGGCTTTGAACACTCGACTGGCGCGTTCATTGAGTCTGACACCGCGTCTTCGTAAGCGAGCTGAGTTTCTGGCGAGCTACGCAGGGTGTCAAACTGAGAAATATCAGCACCCGACACAAAGGCCTTTTCGCCCTGCCCGACAATCACAATGACCCGAACCTCAGGATCGGCGTCAAACGCCCGAATTGCCTTAGGCAAGTCTGTCCACATTTGCACTGACATGGCGTTCATTTTGTTGGGGTTCGAAATCAGGATCGTACCGATCGCCCCCTTTTTCTCGGCAATGATGCTGCCGACGATGATTTTTTTCTCTGTACTTGAGTCTGCCACGAAAATTCCCCTTTTTGGACATTGTTAATCGCTGTTAGTCTAGCAGTATCACTTGCAAAAACACCGAAAGCAACCTATAAAAGACTTCGAAAATCGGCAGTACACTCGAAATCACAGAAAAATCTGCCCGATCGCCTTTGTCTTTCAATCCAAATCGAAAATCATGTCAAAAATTCAGGCTTCTTCAGCACTTTCAAATCTCAAAGTTCTCGATATGTCTCGCGTGCGCGCGGGCCCAAACTGCGTGCGCCTGCTCGCCGACTTCGGCGCAGATGTCATCCGTATTGAACCACCCAAAGGCGTCGATCCTAACGAAGGTATGTTTGCCGCCAACCGCGAAGGTGGCGACTTTCAAAACCTGAACCGCAATAAGCGGGCGATCACCTTAAACCTCAAAAAGCCTGGCGCACTCGACATCATGATGCGTTTGGTCAAAACTGCCGACGTGGTCGTTGAAAACTGGCGTCCAGATATTAAAAACCGCTTGGGCGTTGACTATGAGTCACTTGCCAAGGTGAACCCGCGTATCATTTTGGCCAGCATTTCAGGCTATGGTCAAGAAGGCCCTTACGCCTCGCGCCCTGGCTTTGACCAGATCATGCAGGGCATGGGTGGCTTGATGTCCGTCACGGGCATCCCTGGCCAAGGCCCGGTTCGTGCTGGTTTAGCCGTTGCCGACATGAGTGCAGGCTTGTATGCCGGCATCGGCATTCTGACAGCGCTGCTTGAGCGTGAGCGCTCTGGTAAGGGGCAATGGGTACACGCCTCGCTGTTGCACGCGCAAATTGCAATGATGGATTTTCAGGCGGCGCGCTACCTCAATGAGGGCGATGTCGCAGGCCAAGCTGGTAACGACCACCCTACCTCAAGCCCGATGGGCTTATTTGAAGCCAGCGACGGGGTGTTTAACCTTGGCGCCTCAGGCCAGGGCAATTGGGTGCGTTTATGCGAACTCGCCAAGCGCCCCGACTGGATGGCAGACCCTGACTTTGCCAACGAAAAAACCCGCGCAGTCAATCGTGCCAAATGCAATCAAGCGCTCAACGAAGTCTTTCGCACACAGACGGTTGCCTACTGGGTCGATAATCTGAACAAAGCAGGCGTACCAGCAGGCCCGGTCTACAACGTGCCAGAAATGTTTGCCGATGAGCACATCAAGCAATCGCACATTTCTAAAATGGTGAAAGATAAAAATGGCAAAGAAAAAGGCTTTATCACACTGCCAACGATCCTGAGCCGCACTCCGGCTGATGTCGTCACCACCGCTCCGCAATGGGGCGAGCACACCGCTGAAGTGTTGGGCGAAGTCGGCTATTCAGAAGCAGAAATCGCCAAGTTCTACGAGCAAGGCGTGGTGTAAAACGTTTTACCGGTCGTGACAACATTTGTCACGACCGCGTTGGTATAAAAAAATATTTATAACGAGAGACAGCATGCCTACAGTCACATCGCACGATGGGATCCCTCTTTTCTATGAGATCCACGATTACACCGACCCCTGGAAAAACGCACCAACCTTAATTCTGCAGCATGGGTTCGGGCGCTCAGGGCGCTTCTGGTACAACATGATCCCGTACCTGTCGCGCTTTTATAAAGTGCTATGCCCGACGCTTCGAGGCTTGGGCACACATTACGACATGCCCAACCCCGACCAGAGCATCACCGCTGAAAACTATATTAAAGACTTGATCACAATTCTGGATCACCTCGGACTTGAGCGCGTGCATTACGCCGGCGAATCCCTCGGCGGCATTATTGGTATGTACCTGTCAGGGATGCACCCAAAGCGCGTGCGTACGCTCTCGATGTTTGCGGCACCCTTGATTATCAGCACCGCCACGCAACAGACCTTCACCTGCGGTTTCCCAACTTGGCAAGACGCCTTAAAAACACTTGGGGTCAAAGGTTGGTCTGACAAGGTCAATAGCCTGACGCGCTTTCCTCCGGGCACCGACCCTGCCATGCTTGAGTGGTTTTCGCAAGAAATGAGCAAATCAAAACTCGAAGTTGTGATTGCGATGTCGCGCCTGGCGGGTAAGGTTGACCCAACACCGGTACTCAATCAAATTGAAGCGCCGGTATTAGGGCTGTATCCCAGCCAAGGGGGAGCCATCACTTCAAACGAGCAGTTCACCAAATTACGCGCGCATATTCGTGATCTGAAGATCGTTCATCTTGATACGCGATACCACATGGTGCAAACCATGGAGCCCGCCTCGTGCGCAAAGCATGTGCTGTACTTTTGCTCTGAACACGATGGCACCCCCTGCCGCGAGGCCTAAGGACACAATGATGATTCAACGCACTTGGCAAACTTTGAGCAATGCACTGCTCGCCGCAGTCGTGTCACTTTTCGCGCTTACGCCGCTTAGCGCCTCGGCACAGTCAGACGAATTACTCGCTGCTGCGAAGAAAGAAGGCAAGGTGATGATCTATGGCGAGATGATCACCCCAACAATGCGCAGCATCAAAGAAGGCTTCGAAGCCAAGTATCCCGGCATCACGATGGAGTTCATCTATTTATCGGGTGCGCCGCTCATGAACCGTATTGTGTCAGAGCAAGATGCAAAGCGTTATCTTGCAGACGTGATCGCAGTCGACACGATTCGCATGCCAGTTTTAACCGAAAAAGGCTATCTGGCACCTTACCAGTCGGTACATGAAGGTCTCTACGACTCTAAATGGCATTCAAACAACCCGCCGCATCTGTGGGTACGCAACCACATGTACCTAGGTGGCATTATGTACAACTCAAAGGTGGTAGCGCCTGCGGATGTCCCTAAAACATACGAAGACTTGCTCAATCCAAAATGGAAAGGCAAGATCGCTCTGGTCAGTCCAGTGACGAATGATTTAATTTTTACTTTGTATGCTGGGCTCGTGCGTGACATGGGTGAAGAAAAAGCCTATAAGTTTTTTGATGCTCTCGCCGCACAAAAACCTTTAGTCTTTGGTCCAGGCGGCATTCGCGTCTCGCAAGGTATCGGTACGGGTGAGTTTCCGGTCGGCATCGGCTTTATTGGCCACACCTATAGCGTGGGCCTTGAGACTGGCTACAACATGGCGATCGCCAAAACCGACCCACTGTATGCGATTGGCGGACCAGGTTTTGCCTTAGTGAAAACGGCCCCACATCCTAACGCTGCCAAGCTTGCAATCGATTACATGCTTTCGGCACCGGTTCAAGAAAAGCACGCAAAGATGGGCTACCGCAGCAATAATCGCGAGGCCAAGGGGCTGCCAGAGCTTGATGCGGCAAACATGTCACTAGCGCCAGTGCCCACGGGCGCAGAGGCCGACAAATTAAGAAAAAAATTAAAAGATCTGTTTGGGGGTTAATGGCGTAAGTGCTCAGGTCTGAAGGGCCTGACGCGTTTCTATCCTCAAACTCAGGCACCCATGATCCGTCTCGAACACATTCATAAAACCTTTCGCTCGCGCGGCCGCACTGTACACGTCATTGACGACATTACACAAACAATTCCAGACGGCTCGTTCTTTACCTTGCTCGGGCCCAGCGGTTGTGGCAAAACCACAACCTTGCGAGTCATCGCGGGCTTAGAGCGTCACGACGCTGGCGAAGTGTGGTTTGATGATTCGCTCATCTCCGCCCCCGAGAAAAAAATATTCACACCGACCAGTGCACGCGATATCGGGATGGTGTTTCAATCGTATGCGATATGGCCGCACATGGATGTATTTGATAACGTCGCCTACCCTCTTACAACGGGTCGCCATCGTTTTAACAAAAACAAAATTACTCAGCGTGTTACCGAAACCATTGAACTCGTTGGCTTAGGGGCGCTCTTGCATGCACCATCGACAGCGCTCAGTGGTGGCCAACAACAACGCGTCGCACTGGCGCGCGCGCTAGTTGCCCAGCCCAAAGTTCTGCTGCTTGATGAACCTTTAAGCAATCTTGATGCCTTGTTACGCGAGCGCATGCGCGGCGAACTCACACAACTACAGCGTCGACTTGGCGTCACGTCTGTGTATGTCACGCACGATCGCGCCGAAGCGCTATCCATGTCTGACTACATTGCCGTGATGAACGCGGGCCGAATCGAAATGACCGGCACACCGACCGAGATCTATACCCAGCCAGCCACGATGTTTGTGGCGCAGTTTTTGGGGCATTGCAATTTTATAGCGGGCACTGTTCGCGCGCGCCACGACGAGCGTTCAGGTATTGCGCAAACGGCCTTTGGATCCATCTCGATCAACATGCCTAGTGTGCCCGCGATCGGCGAAGCGATTCAATTATTGATTCGCCCAGAAGACTTCACCGCAGTACCCGACTCAGCGCGCGGCGGTGACTCAACACACCAGCAACTCGTCATACAGGCGCGTGTGAACAATGTCATGTATTTTGGCGAGCACTACGAGGCCGATGCAATCGTGGGCGAACAGCGTCTGCGCTTCAAAATCAACAGCGCACAGGCGCCAGCAGGCGAGACGGTCACGCTCACACTTAAACAGACCGACTGCTGGGCCTTTGCGGGTAAGGTGAGCGCTTGAATCGCGCTGGCGAGCGCGTTTGGCTCACGCCAAAGTCTTTATTGCTCTTAGGCCTGTTGATTGTCAGTACTACCGTACTGGTGCCCTGCCTCATGTTGGTTTACGAAAGCCTCACCGTCTTAGACAAGGGCGTGCGGCACGCCACTCTGCAAAACTACGCCAATATCCTGTCTGAATACCGCAGCTTCGAGCTCTTGGGTAGAACGGTTCTGTTTAGCGCAGTCATGACCGTCTGCGCTGGTAGTTGCGGCTTTTTGTTTGCCTGGATTGCAGTGCGCACCAACACCCCAGGTCGGCGTCTGATGCCGATCGCGGTGTTGCTACCATATTTGATCCCGCCCACGCTTGGTGCCGTCTGCTGGATCCTACTGTTATCACCACGCAACGGCATTATCAATCAATTACTGTCACCGATTTTTGCAGACGGCCTCTTCAATATCTATTCGTTTGCAGGGATGGTGTTTGTCGAAGCGCTGTACACGTTTCCTTTAGCATTTATTTTTTTCTACGCATCCCTATCGGCCATTGATCCAGTCTTGGAAGAGGCCTCAGCGGCAGCGGGTGCAGGCCCCTTGCAGACTTTCTGGAAAATCACGTTACCGCGCATGCTTCCCACGTTGATTTCGGTTGCCACCATCTTATTTATCATTGGGCTTGAAAGCTTTGATGTCGCCTGGTTTTTAGGCTACCCGGCCAAGATATATATCTTGAGCATCGAGGTGTTTTTACTGACTCGCTTTAACTACCCCTCTGATATTGGTGGCGCGGCAGTCTATGGTGTGCTCGCACTGATCGCTGCTGCAGCGCTGGTGCAACTCTATCGCCATGTCACAGCCGATGATCGTAAGTTTGTCGCGATTACAGGTAAAGGCTATCGCCTTGGCACCTTGGATATTGGTCGTTATCGCTGGGTGGCCAGCGTGAGCTTCTACTCACTGATCACAATCATTGGCATCATCCCGATCTTTCTCTTGGGGGCCATCTCGCTTGATGCGGTGACTTGGCCGTTTAGCTTGAGCGGGACGGCACGCTTTGATAATTACAAGTGGATCTTTAGTGATTCAGAATCGCTGCGAGCGATTACTAACACTGCGATGATTGCGCTAGGGGGTGCGACCCTGGCCGTGACGATTGGCTTTGTGATTTCTTATGTCTGCACCCGCACCGACGTCAAAGGCCGAGGCGCCCTGGACTACATCGCCTTTTTACCTTTTGCGTTTCCGGGTTCTGTACTTGCGATTGGTATCATAGCAACGTTAATTGACTCACCTCTTTACAACACCATCTGGATCATGCTGTTAGCCTTCTGTATCAAGTTCATGCCCTACAGCATCCGAAATATCAATTCAAGCATCATGCAGGTTCATCGCGAAATGGAAGAAGCCTCACACGTTTCGGGTGGCACAATGCTGACCACGATTAGGCGCATCGTCTTGCCGCTAGTCATCCCTGGTCTGATTGCCGCGTGGTCGTTATTGTTTATCGTTTTTGTACGGCAATTTAGCTTGCCCATTATGCTTTCATCACCCGGCTCGCAGGTGCTGACCATCATGCTCTTTCAAGAGTGGGATGCTGGCAAAATGGGGCATGTCGCGGCCTACGGCATCTTAATGGTCAGTGCCTCGCTGCCCTTTATGGTGGCTGCGCGACTATTATCCCGTCAAAAAGGGGCTGTCTAAGCCGCCATGACAGCGGCTTAGCGTAACTCAACTATTCGTCGGCAATCGGATTACTCAAAACACCTACGCCTTCAATATCAATCTCGATCGTATCGCCCGCCTTCATGAATACCGGTGGTTTTCTAGCGTAGCCAACACCGGCGGGCGTACCCGTAATGACGACATCGCCCGGCTCTAAGGTCATGCACTCGGTGATCAACACCAGTGTCTCAACAATGCCCCACAAAAAGTTTTTGGTGTTGGCATCTTGCATGATCTGGCCGTTCAGGCGCGACTGTATCCGCAGACCATCGGCCGCGCGCGGTAACTCGTCAGGCGTGACCAGCCAAGGGCCAAAGCCACCGGTGGCATCAAAGTTTTTGCCGATCGTCCATTGCGTTGACTTACGCTGATAATCACGCAAGCTGCCGTCATTAAAGGCGCTGTAGCCAGCCAAACAATCGAGTGCGCTGGCTGCAGTCAAATGTTTGGCGCGCTTACCCACCACGAAGGCGAGTTCGGCCTCATAGTCAAACTTGTCAGACACCTTAGGGCGAATCATCGGCTGCAAGTGACCCACCATTGAGCTCGGGCCGCGCATAAAGAAACTTGGGTACTCGGGGCGAGCGTGCCCACCTTCGGCGGCGTGGTCGGCGTAGTTCAGTCCCAGACAGATGATTTTGGTGGGATTATCCACCAACGGAATGAACTTAATACCCTGAACCGCTTTGATCGAAGCGGTTGCGCTTTTTGCCAATTCAGCGATACGCGTCATTGCGCCTGCCGTTGAGATCACTTCTAGAAGCGTCTTAGGCAAACTGGCATCGGTCGCCGCAAGATCGATAAACTCGCTTGAGTCTTGGGCACGCAATAAGCCCACACGCTTTTGCTGGTGTTGGTCTTGGTAACTAAATAAACGCATTAGACTTCCTTGAGGGTGAATCAGCTCAATAGGTTTGAGTATTGACTGACAGTTTTTGAACTTGCAAGAAGTTACTACTAAATCAAACGAATCGCAAAATGAGCCAGCACTGAATTGAATAGACGATATCGACTTGGGCTGCTAAAGTCGGTTGTATAACCTGACTTCAGATCAGTACCTTCATTAAATCGGAGCAGACATGGGCTTGAGCAAGCTGTTGTCCCTGTTTATTAAAACGTCGACCCTGCTTAGTTTAAGCGTAGCCTGTGGCCAGCCCGTTGTAGCAGCCGAAGAGTCCTGGCCCACAAAACCCGTCAGATTTGTTGTGCCCTTTGTTGCGGGTGGCGCCGCTGACATTACGATGCGCAGTCTTGCACAACTGTTGACCACCTCACTTGGTCAAACCATGCTGGTCGAAAATAAAGTGGGGGGCGGCGGCAATATCGGCACTGACCTAGTTGCAAAATCTGCGCCCGACGGCTATACCTTTTTACTGACCTACACCGGTCCGTTCGCGATCAATCCGCATTTGTATAAAAAACTTCCTTTTGATCCGAAAATAGATTTTTCTCACGTGACACTGATTGCAGATGCACCGCTCATCCTAACGATCCACCCGTCTCTACCTGCGGGCAATTTGGCCGAGTTAATTACCTACCTCAAAGCCAATCCAGAGAAAGTGTTTTATGGCTCAGCCGGAACCGGGAGCGCTGGCCATTTGGGCGGAGCCCTTTTCATGCTTCAAACAGGCACACACATCAATCACATTCCTTTTAAAGGTGGGGCACAAGCAGTCGTCGAACTAGTGGCTGGTCGCATTCAAATGGAGTTCTTAACCATTCCTGGTGGACTTAGCCATATCCGCACGGGAAAACTTCGGGCAATCGCCATGGTATCTGACCAGAGATTTCCGCTGTTTCCCGACATACCGACGATGACGGAGGCAGGCATGGCGAACTTTGCACTCAATAATTGGTATGGTATTTCGGCTCCTGCAGGTACCCCTGCACCGATTGTTAAGCGCATGAATCAAGTATTACGCGAGGCCCTTCAAGATCCAGGTCTACGCACTCGGTTTCAAGACATTGGCCTCGTTCCGATATCTAACACACCCGAAGAGTTTTCTGCATTTATTCAAAGTGATAGCGAGAGATGGCAACAAATGGTTCAGGCGTCTGGGGCCACTGCTGAATAAACCTGCAGGTTCAAGGGAGCAATGCACGACAACGCCAACAAATCTTGGTCTGACGGGGCCAGTAGACGAAGCCTTGACTGGCTGCTACAGTCTCGCTAGAAGCGAATACCTGGCATCATCAAACCCATGACCAATCAAGCAAACATGCACTTATCTAAATTTATTCACGCGTGTCTCACTTTACTGGTTTTAGGCGCAGTGGCCAGTTTCAGTGACGAAACATCAGCGCAGACTGCCGACGCTTGGCCGACCAAGCCAGTACGATTTATCGTACCCTACGTTGCGGGCGGCGCCTCAGACATCACAGTGCGTAGCATCGCGCAACTGTTAACAACCTCGTTGGGTCAAACCATGATGGTTGAAAACAAAGCGGGTGGTGGCGGTAATATCGGCACCGATTTCGTTGCCAAGGCAGCCCCAGACGGCTATACCTTTTTGATGGCTTACGCAGGCCCGATCGCAATAAATCCCCATCTGTACAAAAACATTGCTTTTAACGCACAAAAAGATTTTGCACCCGTATCACTGATGGCTGATGCCCCCTTAATTTTGGCAGTCCACCCCTCAGTACCAGCTAACAATTTAGCCGAGTTAATCGCCTACCTGAAGGCCAATCCCGATCAGGCATTTTTTGGTTCATCAGGTACCGGTGGTGCTGATCACTTAGCGGGTGAGCTCTTCAGATTACAAGCGGGCGTGCGCATCAATCACATTCCCTTCAAAGGCGGTGCACAAGCCGTTGTGGATCTGGTGGCAGGCCGTACCCAGCTCGAGTTTTTAACCATCCCTGGGGGGCTCAGCCATATTCGTGCGGGCAGGCTAAAAGCAATCGCCTTAGCGTCCAGCAAGCGCTTCCCGTTATTTCCGGATGTCCCTACGATGACCGAAGCAGGTATGAAAGACTTTGAAATCAATAATTGGTACGGTCTGTCAGCGCCCGCTGGCACGCCAGCACCAATTATCGAGCGTATGAATCGCGCACTGCAGCAAGCGATTCAAGATCCCGCATTGCGCTTGCGCTTTCAAGAAGTTGGGTTGGTCCCGATGTCAAACACACCAGACGAATTCTCTGCCTTGATTAAGAGTGATAGTGAAAAATGGCAAAAAATTATTCAAGCCTCTGGAGTGACTGCAGAGTAATTGTTTCGCGCAGGCTACCGTCAGCGCAAATACGAAATATGCAGTTGTCGATGTAATCGTTCTGGCATATTGGTGCTGAACCTACTCAGCGCTGCAAGAGGGCTGTTAGCCAACCAAAGCGATTGACGGCACAACACTAACGCCCCAAAAACAGCCACGTCCCCACCACCACACCTAACACGATACGATACACCGCAAAGACGCGATAGGTGTGACGCGATACAAACGCGAGCACTGCACGCACGACAAACAGAGCGCTGAGAAAAGCGCTGATGAATCCCACTGCGATCGCGAGCATATCTTGCTGACTCAGCAGGCTGGCATGCTTATAGGTGTCGTAAAGCGCAGCGGCTAACATTGTTGGCATAGCCAGAAAAAACGAAAACTCAGTCGCTGTTTTACGTTGGATACCAGCCAGCATCCCGCCAATAATCGTTGAACCCGACCGAGAGGTGCCCGGCACCATGGCTAAGCACTGACATAAACCCACCACAAGCGCTTGCCGCCAGGTGATCTGCTCGAGCGTGAGTGCACTCGCACGTGGATCGTGGCCTGAGGCTGGCCGGTTGCGTTCAACCCAGAGCATAATAATGCCACCGATAATCAAGGTCACCACTACAACACCCGGATGAAAAAACAAAGCCTTGATTGCCTTAATAAAAAGCAACCCCACAATAGCCGATGGCACAAACGCGATTAGCAAATTACGCGTGAAGGCGACTTCAGTGGGGTCAAGTCGTACCGTACCGACGATCAATTGAATCAGACGCGCTCTGAATATCCACATCACGGCCAAGATTGAACCTAACTGAATCACAACCTCAAAGACCTTGGCTTCGTTTGAAGAAAACTCGATCAAGTGGCCAAACAGGATTAAGTGCCCTGTACTTGAGATAGGCAAAAATTCGGTGAGGCCTTCGACTATGCCTAGGAAGAACGCTTTGAGAAGATAAATTGTTTGTTCAGTCACGCGATAGGCCCTGAAAATCATGCATTGAATAGCGTCTTCAGCAAAAAAGACTTGCTGTGCCAACTATACTATTTTAGAGGGTTGACGCCTCTCAAGTGCTACAGCCTTCTGTTGTGATGAAAACTGGCTTCGAGCTAGAAATTCTAGGGTAAGCTTGCATAAGCCGATGAGCTGCACCCTCACAAACCGTCTCTTAGGTTCGAGGCATCGTCCGACCTCACACCTTACGCGAGCACATAAATGTCAACGAATCTTACCCGCGAACAGCGCGACGACGCCTATAACAACTCAAAAGCTGTTGCCAATAGCGCGAGCATCATTGAGGCTTGGGCGCTTCGCAGTCAAGCGTTTCGGGCTGCCCATGCCTCGCATCTTGACGTCTCGTACGGTAGTGGTAACCGACAATCGTATGACTATTTCTCGGCGGGCGATCAAAGCCCTGTGGTCGCCTTTATTCATGGTGGCTTCTGGCAAAACAGGGCAAAAACCGATTTTACGTTTATCGTACCCGCGTTCATCGAGGCTGGCATCAGCGTTGCCATGATGGGCTATACCCTAGCGCCCGAAGCCAACATGGAGCAGATCGTGCAAGATGTCCGCTTAGGCCTGCGTGCAGTGAGCCAAAAAATCGAAGCGCGGCGCGCAAGCAACCCCGGTATTTGGTTAAGCGGTTGGTCAGCAGGTGGTCACTTGACAGCGATGGCGCTTGACGAACCCTGTGTGCTTGGCGGCACGGCGATTAGTGGCATCTTTGATCTTGAACCCATGCGCCATTGCTATCTCAACGAAAAACTGGGCTTAGACGAGGCGACCGCAGCACGGTTCTCACCCATTAAATTGCCCGCACCAGGTGGCAAAGTCCTTGATCTGTTTGTGGGCGGGGCAGAGTTGCCGGCTATGCAAACACAAACGACCGAGTTTGCCCAATACCGCGCCAACGCCAACGCGCCTGGGATATTTGAAAATCTCCCAACGCTCAACCACTACTCAATTCTTGATGAAATGGCCAGCGTAAAGGGACGAATTTTGCAGTCAATCAAAGGGCGCCTCTAACCTTCCGCCTCAAGAATATCCCAGACGAGGCGATCGATCATGAGGCACTTCTTACTGACACGACATGCTCGCAGATGACAACAATAGGCCCGCGCTAAGGCCGAGGGCTAGGAAACACTTGATGTGACACGTGGCTGCCATCGGGCTTGACACGTACCAACACCATATCGCCCACGGCCACGACACGACCTGTGAAGGCCTCAATGTTGACATGATGGGTCACGAGGATCAAGGGCTGTTTTAGGTGCGCCTTAAGACTTGCTGCAATGAATGTTTGTAACGCAACCGTTTGCGGTTTCGCCAAACTCATGTCATCAAAAAAAGAATTGAGCGAAGGTTCGATCGTCACGGCACCCAGCGCCATCAACCGAGCAGTGTCTGTGCAGCGGCACCAAACACTACTAAACACTTTGGGGCTGCTCAAGCCCTGTGTGGTCAACCATTGCCCAATTAATACCGATTGCTGCCGCCCCGCTTCGCCCAAATTACGTTGCGTTGCGCATTGATCAAGCCTGTAGCCACGGGGGTCACCAACGCCTGGCGCATCGGCATGACGCATTAACAAGACGTGCTGACCATCCGTTAAGTCTTCGAGCAACCCAGCGAGCGCCGGTTGAGTCCCTGCGACCAGCAGGCTAAGGCATAGCGACATAAGGTGGCCCGCTCTTAGCCAAGTCGGCATCACGCAGATTTTTTTACTCAGGGACCGTTGCAATAATTTAAGGATGCGCTGCATGGCAAGTTCTCGCGTTTTACGGGCTTCAATGAGTGGTCTATGTCATGAATATTGAACGTGACAGGACAAAGCGATCATCTCATAACGCAAGAAAAAATCAAGAAAAACCACACTCGTGCAGCAGATGACGCACGACGGCTCAGCCAAATTTTCGCAGAGAGCGCGACACCAAAAAAGGCGATACCGCTAACGCGACACTTGCCATCGAAACAATGATGCTGACCGCGTAACCACCGGTCTGATCGTGAAGCCAACCCGACAGCAATGCACCTGAGGCCGCCCCAATTGACATGAAAGCATACAGCGCGCCGTATATGGTGGCCAGCCCAGGGCCCGGAAATAGTTTTGAGCAAAGTCCCGAAATAATCGGCCCACGCGCACCCTGCGCAATCCCAAAGAAGGCAACAAACCCAAGCAAAAACCAGGGAGACGGGTAAAACGCCATCGCTAACAAGTTTGCAAGGCCTAAAAACGTACAACAAAACGTCACTGTCACGATCAGGCGATGGCCAAACTTATCAGCCAGCTTGCCCGAAGAGCCAACCCCAAGCACAGAGAGCATACCTGCAACACCAAAGGCGCTCGCCGCCTCAAACGCAGAAAACCCCGATTCAACCAAGAAGGCAATGGTCTGTACCATTACCGTATAAATCACCACTGAGGTAAAGAAAAACGCCTGCGCCAGGGCCCAAAACCCAGGCGAGCGTATTGCCAGACGCAGTGGTGCAAAAATATTTTTTGACAGAGGTGCTGCCCCAAGAGACCGCGCGTAGTCAGCGTGCCCTGCGCGAATGATGCGCCAAGGTAACAGCATGACCAATGGCAAGAGTACCAAGATCATGCCACCAAGGATATGGTATGCGTTACGCCAGCCCACCGTATCATTTAAATATTGCGCAAAGGGCACCATCACTAGGGTGCCAGCCCCAAACCCCGCGTAAGCAATACCAATGGCAGTGCTCGTATTGGTGGGAAACCAGCGACTAATTAAACTTTGCGAGGGCACCATCCCTAAAGAGGTCACCCCGATTCCACCAGCGACGCCCACACACAAGTGAAACTGCCAAAGTTGCGTCAAGTTGCCGGCGACTAAGTAACCGAGACCCAAACTCGCAAACCCTACCGCGCAAACAATACGTGGCCCCAGTCGATCAAACATGATACCGATCAAAGGCGCCGAAAAACCATTGGCGAGCATGTAAATAGAGTAAACGCTCGAGATCTCTGAGCGACTCCAACCAAATTGTGTTTCGATTGGCAGCAAAAAGGTGACATAGGCGTCACCGATCCCACGTCCAAGCAAGTTGAAGATAAAACAGATCACTAGCACCACAAACGCCATCGTGGCATCTGTGGGTCGAGTGTTGCTAAAGCCCGACCTCACCTTAAGCGGGGCGACACTTCATGAAACCCGAACGCACACAAATACAAACAATTTCGCCTCGCTGATTGATGCCATGATGTTCAAACTCAACTATGCCCGCATCTTTGCGCGATTTGCTTAAGCGCTTCGAGACAATTCTTGTTTCAACATGAATCGTATCGCCGTAAAACACTGGGTGTGGAAACCGAGTGTCTGTCATACCCAGGTTGGCGATCGTCGTACCAAGCGTCGTCTCACCAACCGTAATGCCGATCACCAAGCCTAGCGTGAACAGGCTATTCACCAGGATTTGGCCAAACTCGGTTTTGGACGCAAACTCTTTATCCAGATGCAAAGGTTGCGGATTCATGGTGAGTGTTGAGAACAACACGTTATCCATTTCTGTGACGGTACGCGTCATCGAGTGCTTAAACAGTTGGCCCACTTCAAACTCTTCAAAGTACAAACCTGCCATGATGATCTCCTAGTAGGATTTGGGTAAGCCAAGCACGCGCTCAGCGATAAAGCACAAAATTAATTGTGGGCTGACAGGTGCGATGCGTGTGATCATGACTTCACGCAGATAACGCTCAACGTGATACTCCTTCGCATAACCAAAGCCGCCATGCGTCATGACCGCTTGCTGGCAGGCATTAAAGCCAGCCTCGCCCCCCAAATACTTGGCCGCATTGGCCTGCGCGCCGCACGACTCGCCCTTATCAAACATTGAAGCCGCATGAAACACCATCAGGTTTGCCGCCTCAAGTTCCATCCAGTTGGCGGCCAACGGGTGCTGAATCCCTTGATTCATGCCAATTGGGCGGTCAAACACCACTCGCTGCTTGGCATACTCAGTGGCCTTTTTCAGAGCGACACGACCTAAGCCAACGCCCTCGGCACCAATCAAAATACGCTCGGCATTCATGCCGTGCATGATGTAATGAAAGCCTTTGCCTTCTTCGCCGATGCGGTCTTCGATCGGCACTTTTAACCCATCAATAAACAACTCATTTGAGTCAACGGCTTTACGTCCCATTTTTTCAATTTCGTGGACACGAATAAAATCACGATCAAATTTTGTATAGAACAAGCTTAGACCGTCAGAATGTTTCGTGACCTGCTCAAGCGGAGTCGTACGCGCGAGAATCAACATTTTTTCAGCAACCTGCGCTGTAGAGATCCAAACCTTGGTGCCACTCAAGACATAATGATCGCCAACGCGCTCGGCCTTGACCTTTAACTGTGTGGTGTTCAAACCAGTATTAGGTTCGGTCACGGCAAAGCACGCGCGCTCTTTGCCTGAGATCAACGGCGGCAGCATTCGGCGCTTTTGCTCTTCGGTACCAAACTGCACAACTGGATTTAGGCCAAAAATATTCATATGCACCGCTGACGCACCGCTCATGCCAGCGCCAGATTCGCTAATGGTTTGCATCATGATCGAAGCTTCGGTGATGCCAAGCCCAGAGCCACCGTACTGCTCGGGGATACAAATCCCCAGCCAGCCGTCTTTGGCCAGTGCCTGATGCAGCTCAATCGGAAACCCACCGTGCCGGTCTTTTTCAAGCCAGAAGTGATCATCAAACTGCTCACAAATTTTGCCAATCGCTTCGCGAATGCTTTCTTGCTCTTGTGTGAATGAGAAATCCA
Organism: Alcaligenaceae bacterium; assembly: GCA_037146575.1. Classification (GTDB taxonomy): domain Bacteria; phylum Pseudomonadota; class Gammaproteobacteria; order Burkholderiales; family Burkholderiaceae_B; genus Zwartia. The sequence goes on from JBAWWV010000031.1 coordinate 19,408, forward strand.
TGTTTACTTGTCCAAAAATAAAATATTAATTTTCTACTGATGATGAGTGCAGGCGAATAGCCTTCTATCTTGTGGTTAGTTTTCTTTGACTGCCGACTGAAATGCCTTCAACACGGCGGTACCTGGTTTGCCTCGCTGATCTAGGCCCTGACCCCATTTCGTTGCCACCAATTGCATGCTTTCAGATAACATTTTCTTATCTGCGGCCGAAAGCGTTACAAAAGCGACACCTTTTTGGCGAATTTTTTCTATGTCTGTGACCACGTCTTTATCTGCGATCGCGCAAGCGCGGCGGGTTGTCGCCTCGCCTGCTTCATCCATTGCCTGTTGAATTTTGACTGGCAATTTTTTAAAGCGAGCCTCACTCATCATATACGCAAGCACCGCGCTACCAAAGTTTTCATCGGTGGTGCCGTACTTGCTAATCCCCGCTAAATCATACGACAACAAACTACCAAACGGAAATAACATGCCGTCAATGGTGCCGCGGGACAAGGATTCATAAACCTCAGGCGCCGACATCCGTACGGGCACCGCTGAAAAGCTGCGCACAGTCGCATCCATTGCGCCACCAGCGGTGCGCAATTTCATACCTTCCAAGTTTTTATAGGTGTCGATTATTTTTTTTCCAGAAAATATTTGATATGGCGGCAACACAATCACAAACATCAGGCGCACGCCGTTTGGCGCATACTCTTGTTTAGCCAAAATGCCATCATTTCGCGATAATTTCCAATAAGCTAAACTCGCTTGGCACGAGGTCGAGAACCCGCCAGGTAGTTCAGCAGCCGCGCTTAAGGGCATTTTGTCAGACGCGTAGGACGGCACAACATACCCCACATCCACAACCCCAGACTGAGTCAAGGCAAGCAAGTCTTTTGCCTTCCCAAGCTGCTCAGCCGGATAGTATTCAAACTGTATCGGCATCCCTGAAATGCGCGCCACCTCACTCATCCAAAACTTGGTGCCGGTTTCAGCGAAGAAATGACCGATTGGCAGAGAGTCTGCCACGCGCAACTTTTCTTGGGCCTGCACTTGACCACACAATGCAGACAATATGGTGAAACTCAGTACGGCTAATTTCATCGACAGTTTCATTTAAGTGCCCCTTGAAACGCGTTCAATACCTCAGTACCCGCTTTGCCACGTTTGTCGAGCGCCTGCGCCCATTCGGTGCTCACAGTCGTCATTAACTCGAGCAGTTTCTTTTTGTCTGCGGCTGGCAATTCAACCACCGTATCACCCGCTTGTTTTAGTTTTAGTACGTCAGCTGTTTCACGCTCATCCGAAACAACGCAGGCCTGCGCAGTTACCATGTTACCGGCTTGCACCATGGCCTGCTGCACATTAGCGGGCAGGGTTTTCCAACGCTTTTCGCTGATGACATAATTCACAATAAAACTACCAAAGTTCTCACCAATCGTTGAATACTTTACTAAGTTTTGTAGGTCGTAAGACAAAATACTTGAGTATGGAAACAACATTCCATCAATTGTTCCCCTCGACAGCGACTCGTAGACTTCTGGAGTGGCCATTTGCACGGATACAGCGTTGAGTTTGCGCGCAGCAATGTCTTTTGCGCCGCCACTTGTGCGAATCTTCATCCCTTCAAAACTTTTGATTCCCTCGATCTTCTGCTTAGCAAAGAATACTTGGTAGGGCGGCAGTACCAAGGTGAACAGCACGCGAACACCAAGAGGTTTAAATTCTTTTTTATCAAGTATCCCGCCGTCTTGCGCAATTTTCCAATAGGCTGCCGTGCCGGCGCACGAGGTCGAAAAACTCAACGGCAACTCAGCCACCGCTGCAAGTGGCATTTTGTCACCAACGAAAGACGGCGCAACATAAGCAATATCCACGACACCCGCCAGTGTGAGTGCAAGCATATCTTTCGCTTTGCCGAGCTGCTCTGCTGGATAATATTCATACTCGATCGCCCCATTCGTCAAGCGCTTGACCTC
>JBAWWV010000032.1:0-21330 GCA_037146575.1 Alcaligenaceae bacterium
TGCGGCATGTTGGAGGGCCTTGGTATTACCTTCGTTTATATGGTTCAAGCCCAACTGTGGTTGCGCTATTGGGTCTTGGGCGTATCCACCAGTGAGCCTGTTGAATTGTGGTGGGATATTCAACCGATTGCCGCCGGCGTGTTTGGGGCACCTGTAGCGTTTGCAACGATTGTTGTTGTGTCATTGCTGACTCGGAAAATTAATCCTGTGACGGACGCCCTGGTTGATGACTTAAGACTGCCAGACTAGAGTTAAGGTTGCCTGATTAGTGCGAGCAGAGCGCCTGCGCCGCCATGAGCTTTTGGAGCTTGTGCGAAAGCGCTGACGGCGGGTAGCTGTTTGAGCCATTGCCTCACGCGCAAAGACAACACTGGTTGGCCGTTTGCAGACCCGTAACCAACACCGTGAATAATGCACACGCAACGGGTGGCGTGGTTTTGACTACTTTCGATGAAGGTAACTAAAGCGGCGCGTGCTTGATCGCTGGTTAAACCGTGTAAATCCAAGCGTGCGCCAATCGGCCAAAACGCTCGCGCGAGTTGACGCAAGACAGATGGACCAATGCCGGCGGCTGCCCACGACAGTTCGATTTCAGCGTCTTTTGATAATTCTGCACCGTCCGATAAGCGCTCTGGGTGCACGCGCGTTTGGCCAACCGCTCGTTGACGGCGTTCGGTGAGTTGCTCACCTTTCGACGAGTCAATCGCAGGCCTGAGCAAGAGACGTGTCTGCCGCTTGCTTAAAGGTTGAACAGAGCGCACTGCCTGCGCAAAGAGTTTGTCGTGGGCGATAGTCACCGCCCCAACGGTTTGCGCTGGCTTTGGCGCGTTTGCGCCCGACTTAGTTTGAAGCAAACTGACTTGAGGGTTGGTACGATCCTGCGTTTGAAGCGGTTTTGTTTGCGGGTTTGTGCCAGCCTGAGCGTTTTCGCTGGCACGCGCGGCCGCTTCGCTCAGGCGCTTCAGGTCGGCTAGCCCCCCTTTATGACTGCGCATTCTCCAACCAGCGCTGTGCGTCAAGAGCGGCCATGCAACCCGTACCCGCGCTTGTGATGGCTTGGCGGTAAACGTGATCCTGTACATCACCGGCGGCAAACACTCCCGGTACCGAGGTCATCGTTGCCAAGCCTGATAAGCCGCTTTTGGTCACAATATAGCCATTGGCCATGTCGAGTTTGTCTTTAAAGATGCCGGTATTGGGCTCGTGACCGATCGCGATGAACACGCCGGTAACGGCCAGATCTGTTGTTTTGCCAGAACCCGTTGCCCTTAAACGTACGCCCGTGACGCCCGTGGCATCACCCAACACTTCATCGAGTTCGTGAAAGGTAGCGAGCTTCATGTTTCCGTTTGCGACTTTTTCCATCATCTTGTCGTTCATAATGGGTTCGGCTCTGAATTTGTCGCGACGGTGAACGACCGTGACGCTACGGCATATATTTGAGAGGTACAAGGCTTCTTCGACGGCAGTATTACCGCCACCGACCACCACCACATCTTGATTTTTGTAAAAGAATCCATCACAGGTTGCGCAGCCCGACACGCCGCGCCCCATAAAGGCTTCTTCTGAGGGGAGCCCGAGGTATTTTGCTGAAGCGCCTGTCGCAATAATCAGCGCGTCGCAGGTGTATTCGGTGCCGCCATCGCCAGTTAAGCGAAACGGACGTGATGAAACGTCGACGTTTGAGATATGATCAAACACCATTTCGGTGTTAAATCGCTCGGCGTGCTCGGCGAAGCGTTGCATCAACTCAGGGCCTTGAACCCCTGAAGCGTCGGCTGGCCAGTTATCAACGTCGGTGGTCGTCATGAGTTGGCCGCCTTGGGCGTGACCGGTAATCATGACGGGATTAAGATTGGCGCGAGCTGCATACACGGCTGCTGTATAGCCGGCCGGACCCGATCCCAGAATTAGAACTTTGGCGTGTTTTGGCGTTGTCATCAGGAATTTCCTCGAGTTTAAGCCGACAATTATAATGTTCTCTATGCCTAGACCTTCTGCTGCCACCATCAGCGCCCCGCGCGCCACCCGAAACACCCGAAATGGGCCCTCGGCCCTTCAGGCCAAGTTGCTGTCTCTGATGCGAGAGGCGCGTTGGATTTTGTTTGCGGTGTTGGCGGCCTGGCTGACTTTGGTGCTATCTACCTGGAGTCTGACTGACCCAGCCTGGTCTCATTCGATGGGACGTGATATCGAGGTTTTGCATAATCGGGGTGGCTGGGTTGGGGCGTACACCGCTGATATTTTGCTGTATCTGTTTGGGTATTCAGCTTGGTGGTGGGTTGTGTTGTTGCTGCATCGCGTCCATGCGGGGTACTTACGCCTAGCCACCCAAATCCGGGCGCGTGGCGAGCCTGAGGCACTGGCTCGGGTTCGTTGGGAACAAGGGATCGGTTTTGCAATGGCCTTGCTCGGGTCGGTTGGGCTTGAGGCCTATCGCTTGAGCTCTTGGGGAATGCAGTTACCAGGGCGCACAGATCTCACCAGCGGTGCGGGCGGAGTGATCGGCAGTACCTGGTCTGGTTTTTTGTCTCAGGCAGTTGGGTTTTCGGGCAGCACATTGATTTTGATTGCGCTGATTGCCATGGGTACCAGTTTATTTTTTGGTTTTTCCTGGCTTACGGTGGCCGAAAAAATCGGACAGTGTTTTGAGTGGATCGTTTTCAAGATTAAAAACGTTCAAACTGCGAGGCTGGATCGACGTGCAGGGCAGGTTGCTCAGGCGGTGCGTCACGAGCAGGTTGAAGCCAAGCAAGAAAAAACTGTTCACGAGCATCCTATTCGCATCGAACCCGCGATTGTCAACGTTCCTAGATCCGAGCGGGTACAAAAAGAGAAGCAGCACTCGTTATTTGCCGAACCTACTGCAGCCGGAAGCTTGCCGGCTTTGAGTTTGCTAGACCCCGCGCCAGAAGCTTTTGAGACTGTCTCTGACGAAACGATTGAATTTACGTCACGACTGATCGAAAAGAAACTGGCGGATTTTGGTGTCGAAGTGCACGTGGTGGCCGCGCAAGCGGGCCCCGTGATCACGCGCTATGAAATCGAGCCTGCGACAGGTGTTAAAGGTAGTCAAATCGTCAACCTTGCGAAAGATCTGGCGCGTGCGTTAAGTCTGGTAAGCATCCGCGTGGTTGAAACCATTCCAGGTAAAAATTTGATGGGTTTTGAGTTGCCAAATCCGCGTCGGCAGATGGTTAAGCTCTCTGAGATTTTAGGCTCGCAAACGTATTACTCGAGCCACTCTGTAGTGACAATGGCCTTAGGTAAGGACATCGCCGGCAATCCCGTGGTCGCTGATTTGGCCAAAATGCCGCATTTGCTGGTGGCCGGCACAACAGGCTCAGGTAAGTCGGTTGGTATTAATGCCATGATCTTGTCCTTGCTCTACAAGGCAGATGCCTCCCAAACGCGACTGATTTTGATTGATCCGAAGATGCTTGAAATGAGCGTCTACGAAGGGATCCCACATCTGTTGGCACCGGTGGTCACCGACATGCGTCAGGCAGCTAACGCCTTGAACTGGTGTGTTGGCGAAATGGAAAAACGCTACCGCTTAATGAGTAAACTCGGCGTGCGTAATCTAACCGGTTTTAACACCAAGGTGCGCGATGCTATCAAACGTGAAGAGCCAATCCCCAATCCGTTTTCACTCACTCCTGACGCTCCAGAGCCTCTGAAAGAATTGCCCACGATCGTGGTGGTGATCGATGAGCTCGCCGATCTGATGATGGTAGTGGGTAAAAAGATTGAAGAGTTAATTGCCCGACTTGCTCAAAAGGCGAGGGCAGCCGGCATCCATTTAATTCTGGCAACGCAGCGACCAAGCGTCGACGTGATCACTGGTTTGATCAAGGCCAATATCCCCACCCGAATTTCGTTTCAAGTCTCTTCAAAAATTGATTCACGAACCATTCTCGATCAGATGGGGGCCGAAGCCTTGCTTGGTCAGGGCGATATGTTGTACATGCCGTCTGGTACCGGTTTGCCGGTGCGGGTGCATGGTGCCTTCGTCTCCGACGAAGAGGTCCATCGTGTCGTTGAATCCTTGAAGGCCCAAGGCGAGCCTGACTATGTGGATGGCTTGCTCGAAGGCGGCGTTGAAGGTGAGACAGGTGATGGCGTCAGCAGTGTCACGGGCTTTGCCGATGCCGAGACAGACCCGATGTACGATCAAGCCGTTGAAATTGTGCTTAAACACAAGCGTGCGTCAATTTCATTGGTACAGCGTCATTTGCGAATCGGTTACAACCGGGCCGCACGTCTGTTAGAACAAATGGAAAACAGTGGCATTGTGTCGACAATGCAATCTAACGGTAATCGAGAAATTCTAGTGCCCACCACGAACAAAGAGGATTAACCGCTATGTGTTTCAGCACTTGGACCAAAGGGTTGTTGAGTTCGGTGCTCTGTTTGATATGCCTGCTAGGTGGTCAGGCGTGGGCCGCTTCAGCACAAGAGCAATTGCAAAGGTTTGTCTCACAGGTGCAAGCTGCGACGGGCAACTTTTCTCAATATACGGTAGGAGCGCAGGGGCAAACCAAACCGGCGCAAAGTGGACAGTTTGCCTTTCAGCGGCCGGGCCGCTTTAAGTGGGATGTGCTTAAGCCTTATGCACAGCAAATCGTTTCTGACGGGCAGCAATTGTTTCAGTTTGATCCCGACTTGAATCAGGTGACTGTGCGCAAGGTTGACCAGGCCATTGGTGCCTCGCCTGCGGCGATACTGTTCGGCTCTGGCTCGCTCGAACAATCGTTCACGGTTTCGGCGCTACAAGACAAAGAGGGCCTGTCGTGGTTGCGTGCCAAACCACGCAATGGTGAGGCCGGGTTTGTACATGTTGATCTTGGTTTTTCGAATCAATTACCTGCCCGTATCGTCTTGCTAGACGCCTTTGGGCAAAGTACTCATATCGACCTTTCAGGCATTGTGCCCAATCCGGCGTTAGGTGCCGAGGCATTTCGGTTTGTGCCTCCGCCTGGTGCTGACGTTGTACGCATGCAGTGAGTCTGCGGGATGACTGACCTTTTTAAAACCTCACCTCTGCCACCGCTTGCAGAGGCTTTGCGCCCCAGCACGCTTGATGAGGTAATCGGTCAACGCCACTTGCTCGGGCCGGGTAAGCCGCTGCGTGTTGCGTTTGAATCTGGGCGACCGCATTCGATGATCTTATGGGGGCCGCCGGGTGTGGGTAAAACAACCCTCGCCCGGTTGACCGCCAATGCGTTTGACTGTGCTTTTATCGCGCTGTCTGCGGTGTTTGCCGGCGTGAAAGAGATTCGTGGCGCAATGGAGGCGGCACAAATGACCCTTGACCAACATCAGCAGCGCACGCTGCTGTTTGTTGACGAGATTCATCGGTTTAACAAGTCGCAGCAAGACGCCTTGCTGCCGTTTGTTGAGTCTGGCTTGGTAACTTTTATTGGTGCGACAACTGAAAATCCGTCTTTCGAGGTGAACTCTGCGTTGCTGTCGCGCGCACAAGTCTACGTGCTTGAATCACTCAACGAAGTTGAGCTGCGCGAATTGCTGTTGCGCGCGCAGCAGACGGTACTGAGTGAACTTATTTTTGAAGAGGCCGCAGTCAATACGTTGATTGGTTATGCCGACGGCGACGCGCGTCGCTTTTTAAATTTGCTTGAGCAGGCGGCAACGGCGGCACACAATGCCAGTGCAACTTGCATTGACTCTGCCTTGGTGCAAAACGCACTGAGTATGAACGCGCGTCGCTTTGATAAAGGCGGTGATAATTTTTACGATCAGATTTCGGCCTTGCATAAATCGGTGCGTGGTTCGAACCCCGACGCGGCGCTGTATTGGTTGACGCGCATGCTTGACGGTGGCGCGGATCCTAAGTATTTGGCCCGACGCATTGTCCGTATGGCCTGGGAAGATATCGGTTTGGCCGATCCGCGCGCCATGCAAATCGCCAATGATGCGGCGCAAACCTTCGAACGCCTAGGTTCCCCCGAAGGCGAGCTGGCGCTTGCGCAGGCTACTATTTACTTAGCCGTAGCGGCAAAAAGCAATGCGGGTTACAACGCGTACAATCAGGCAACGGCTTTTGTGAAGCAGGATCAATCTCGTCCAGTGCCGGTGCACTTGCGTAATGCCCCCACCAAACTGATGAAAGAGCTTGGGTATGGTCACGCTTACCGGTACGCGCACGATGAACCTGAGGCCTACGCCGCTGGAGAAACCTATTTGCCTGACGGTATGCTTGACCCGTCTTGGTATCAACCCGTTTCCCGTGGGCTTGAAACCAAGATCGCTGAAAAAATGGCGCATCTGCGCGAGCTTGATCGGCACGCTAAAAAAAAATAAAGGATGCATGTGATGGATTGGCTTGACGCACACACGCTGGCGCGAATTCAATTCGCGTTCACTGTGAGTTTTCATATTATTTTTCCGGCCTTTTCGATCGGCTTAGCCAGTTATCTTGCCGTGCTAAACGGTTTGCATCTGATGACGGGCCGAGCGGTCTATCTGGATTTATTTAATTACTGGAAAAAAATCTTTGCAGTCGCCTTTGGTATGGGTGTCGTTTCGGGCTTAGTGATGAGTTACGAGTTCGGTACCAACTGGAGCGTCTTTGCTGATAAAACGGGCCCGGTGCTCGGTCCGCTGATGGGCTACGAGGTCATGTCAGCTTTTTTTCTTGAAGCAGGTTTCTTAGGCGTCATGCTGTTTGGACGCGCGCGTGTTGGTCCGCGTCTGCATTGCTTTGCGACAGCGATGGTGGCGCTTGGTACCTTCATGTCTGCATTTTGGATTTTGTCGGTCAATAGCTGGATGCAAACTCCGGCAGGCTTTAGTCAGAATGCGGTCGGGCAGTTCGTGGTCGAAAGCTGGCTTGAGGTGATTTTTAATCCTTCCTTTCCCTATCGCTTAGTGCACATGGTGTTGGCGGCCTATCTGACAACGGCGTTTGTGGTCGGAGGGGTTGCAGCATTTCACTTGTTGAACATGCGTCTATACAAGATTACGCTCGTGACGCCAGAGCGCTTAGCCTCACAGTTGGCCGTGCGCATGATGTTTTCGATGGCGATGTGGGTCGCAGCCTGTATTACCCCCTTACAACTTTTGGCTGGGGATCAGCACGGGCTCAATACGGTTAAGCATCAACCACGCAAAATCGCTGCGATCGAAGGGCATTACGAAACCCAAGCGAGCGCACCGCTTATTTTGTTTGGCATACCCAATAGCAAAGATGAGCGCATGGAGTATGTCGTTGAAATCCCTTACCTTGGCAGTTTGCTTTTGACCCACACCTTAGACGGTGTGATTCAAGGTATGAAAGAATGGCCACCCTCTGAGCGCCCTCCAATGGGCATTGTGTTTTACGCCTTCCGAGTCATGGTGGGAATCGGTATGCTGATGTTGGGTTTGGGGCTCTGGAGCCTTTGGCTGCGGTACCGACGTACGCTCTACGATACCGTGTGGATGCATCGCGCGGCGCTTTGGATGGGGCCTTCTGGTTTTGTGGCAGTGTTGGCGGGTTGGGTGGTGACTGAGGTTGGGCGTCAACCGTATACGGTCTATAACCTTTTGCGGACAGCTGATTCAGCCTCGCCAATTGATGCGGCGGCTGTGGCCGGTTCGCTAATCGCGTTTGTGCTAGTGTATTTTGCACTCTTCGGTGTTGGTGTCGTATATATCTTGCGCTTAATGCGCGCGGTACCCGATGCTGGGCATGGTGAGCTGTCTTTACACGAACCTGTTCGTGCAGGCGGCATTGTGCCTGCTTCTGCCTTAACTGCTGCATCAGATGCGGGTACGTTAAAGGGGCCGCCATGACGATCGACTATGCCTTGATTTGGGCCGGCCTGATTGCTTTCGCGGTCTTGGCTTACATCGTGCTTGATGGCTTTGACCTCGGCGTCGGCATTTTGTTTCCGTGGGTGAAGGGCCGTGAGCATCGCGACCAAATGATGAATTCGGTGGTCCCGGTGTGGGATGGCAACGAGACTTGGCTGGTGCTAGGCGGAGGCGGCTTATTCGCGGTGTTTCCGCTCGCGTATTCAATTCTTATGCCGGCCTTATACGCCCCGTTTATTGTTATGCTGTTGGCCTTGGTGTTTAGAGGCGTCGCATTTGAATTTCGGTTTAAAAGTCGCAATAACCAATGGTTTTGGGATCTTGCCTTTGCGGGTGGCTCAACCGTAGCCGCCTTTGCGCAAGGTGTTGCGATGGGGGCGCTCGTTCAGGGGATACCAGTTGCCGGGCGCGCCTATGCTGGTGGCTGGTGGGATTGGTTATCCCCCTTTAGTTTGCTGACGGGCCTTTCCCTGGTTGTGGGCTACGCGTTGCTCGGGGCCACTTGGTTGATGCTTAAAACTGAAGGTCATGTGGCACGGCAAGCTTTGCGTGCTGCGCGTGGGTTGGGGTTGGCGCTGTTAGGTTTGATTGTGGTGGTTAGCATCTGGACACCCTTCTTGCATGAACACTTTATGCGCAAGTGGTTTGCCTGGCCTGATAGGCTGCTTGTGGTGCCAGTGCCAATTCTGGTGTCGGTGTGTGCGGTGTTGTTTTTTAAAGGCTTGTCACAAGACAAACCTTTAAAAGCCTTTTTGTCGGTACAAGGACTGTTTGTCTTGTCTTACCTGGGGCTGTTGATTAGTTTTTTTCCGTACATTGTTCCGTCAGCGGTCACACTTTGGCAGGCGGCGGCGCCAGATAAGAGCCTGAAGTTCTTGCTGGTTGGGGCAGTCGTGTTGCTACCCATGATTCTGGCGTATACCGCCTACGCGTATTGGGTGTTTCGTGGCAAGGTGCGCCCCACCCATCATTATCACGGGTAGGGCAGGCCTCAGGGCTGACGGCTCCTGCCCCCTGAAAGGTTAGGTTTTCAGAGAAAACGATGAAGCATTGGCTGTGGTTGCTATTGATCTGGCTCTTAAGTGTGGGGGCACTTGGTATCGTGGCATGGTTGCTGCGGCGTTTACAATACCTGCTTCATTAGCTCTTTGAAGCTCACAGACCATGCTTGACACTGTTTTATTGCGTAAAGATCTAGATGCCGTTGTGCGTCGCCTGGCGAGCCGTGGTTTTGCCTTTTCGCTTGAGTCGTTTAATGCGCTCGAAGCGCGTCGTAAAGCGGTACAAACTGAAACTGAAAATTTGCAGGCGCAACGCAATGCGTTTGCTAAACAGATTGGCGCCTTGAAGTCACGTGGCGAAGACGCTTCTGCGGTGATGGCTCAGTCGCAGGCGATTCCGGTACGACTCAAAGCGCTTGAGCAAGAACTGACGGATATTCAGCTGCAGCTCAATGATTTGTTGTTAGCTGTACCAAACTTGCCGCACGAATCGGTGCCCCTCGGTGCAGATAGCGAGGGCAATATCGAGGTGCGTCGCTGGGTGCCAGTGCCTGATGCGGTGTCTGGCGATCCAAAACATTTAGGCTTTACGCCGCGAGATCATGTCTCAATTGGCGAAACAATTGGTCTTGATTTTGATGTGGCAGGCAAACTGTCAGGTGCGCGCTTCAGTTTTATGAAGGGCCCAATCGCGCGACTGCACCGGGCCTTGGCGCAGTTCATGCTCGATTTGCAAACCGAACAACACGGCTACGCTGAGTGCTACACACCTTACATTGTAAACGCCTCAACATTACTGGGTACCGGGCAATTACCTAAGTTCAAAAATGACATGTTCTGGGTCACACGTGGCGGCGACGAGCCCACCCTCGACGAGCAAGGCAATGCCATTGCGCGCGAAGAGCAATATTTAATTTCAACCTCAGAAATCACCTTAACCAGCAGCGTGCGCGATAGCATCGTGCCGGCAGCAGACTTGCCGATTCGCTTAACTGCGCATACTCCGTGCTTTCGTTCTGAGGCTGGTAGTGGCGGGCGCGATACGCGTGGTTTGATTCGCCAACACCAGTTCGATAAGGTCGAAATGGTACAGATCGTCGCGGCAGACACTTCATATCAGGCACTCGAGCAAATGGCTGGGCATGCTGAAAAAGTCTTGCAGTTGCTTGGCCTGCCGTACCGAGTCATGTTGCTGTGTACAGGGGATATGGGTTTTGGTGCCACTAAAACGTATGACCTCGAAGTCTGGCTGCCTGCTCAAAATACCTGGCGCGAGATCTCGTCGGTTTCAAACTGCGAGGCCTTTCAGGCGCGTCGCATGCAAGCGCGTACCCGCAATGAGGCTGGCAAAACCGAGTTCGTGCACACCCTGAACGGCTCGGGCTTGGCCGTGGGGCGCGCACTGGTAGCGGTCTTAGAAAACTATCAGCAAGAGGACGGCAGCATCGTCGTGCCCGAGGTGTTGCGGTCGTACATGGGTGGTGTTGAACGATTGAACGCCGGCTGAAGGTGTCACCGACCGTAATAGCCGTGGTTGTAATGCCCGTGACCGTTACCACGATAGCCGCCGTGATAGCCATTACCCCCGTAGTACCCTGGCGCCACCACAACCGGGGCATAGTATCCCGGAGCAGGCCTCACCACTACGCGTGGGGCGACGTAGACTGGTGCAGGGGCGTAATAAACCGGTGCCGGAGCGTAATAGGGCCGTGGCACTTGGTACGCTACCTGCGCCGGAGCGTAATAAACAGGGGCTGGGCGATACACCGGGGCGCCAATGACAATTGGCGGTATACCAATGACCACACCTATTGAAGGCCCTGCGACAACACCGTTTGCACTCAAAGACCCAGCGATCGTCACCATCAGCGTTAACAGGATTCTTTTCATTTTGCTCGCTCCATTGAGTCGGGGTACTACGTTTAGTACCCCCGTTGCTCACAATTCATATTCTAGGTGGACTGGTACAAAAATCTAGGCCTCTGTTGCCGACACTTGTTACAGGTGATTTCAGTTGGTGGTTTAATTCAAAGGGGGAAGCGTTGTGGTTGACTTGCATTTATCCTTAGGTGTGTCCTGTGTTTGTATCAAATGTGCTCGCAGTCATACGGAGCAGGTAAATTTCTAGTTCTTTGGCAGTCTTCGACTTTGTCCCCGCCGACCCTTGCGCGATTGAAGAAGAGTTGCGCCGCTTGCGTGCACTCATGCAACTTGAGCAAAAAGAAGACCAAACGCAATTCAAACTTAAAAATGCCAAGGCCAGTGTAAAAGAGCGCATGCGGCGCGGCTTCACGTGGTATCCCATCACGATCAGCAATGAAGAAATCGGCTTTGGCGGCAAAGTGGTGCTTGAGCTAGAGCGCCCAGACAGTCAGCAGGGCCTGCACTTGTTTCAGGTGGGCAAAAATGCTTCGCTCTTTAGCAATGCTCCGCCCCACGTGGTGACCGACCGACCCGTGCTCAGCGGCGTCATTACCAGCGTACGGCGCAATAAGCTACTGCTGGCCACAACCAAAGAGGAGCTTCCCGACTGGGTATTTGACGGAAGCAAGCTGGGCGTTGACCTCACTTTCGACGAGGTGAGCTACCGCGAGATGGACCTCGCCCTTGACGAGGTGATTTATGCTCATGGAAACCGGTTAGCCGAGTTGCGCGACGTGCTGCTGGGCGCCCAGCAGGCGAGGTTTCGCGTGCACCACGCCGACGACCTGTTTTACCCAAGTCCTCTCAACGACTCGCAGCTAGCGGCCGTACGTCTAGTGATAGCGGCTCAAGACGTGGCCATCATCCATGGTCCGCCCGGTACTGGCAAAACTACCACCTTGGTGCAGGCCATCCTAGAAACCACCAGGCGCGAACGGCGCGTGTTGGTGTGTGCACCCTCGAATACGGCTGTTGATCTGCTTACCGAAAAGTTGGCCGAGCGCGGTGTCAACGTGATCCGGATGGGCAATCCTAGCCGCGTCTCAGATCTTTTGCTCGAGCACACCTTAGATGCTCGCGTGATGGCGCATTCGAGTTATGGTGAAATGCGCGCGATGCGCCAAACCGCCGAGCAATACCGCCAAACTGCCAACGAATACACCCGCGATTTTGGCTTCGAAGAGCGGCAGCAGCGACGGTTGCTGAAGGAAGAAGCGCGAATGCTGTTTCAGGCAGCCGACAATTTAGAGCGCTTTATGATCGAAGACGTGCTCGAGTCGGTGCAGGTCATCACCTGCACACTAGTCGGCGCTAGCAACCGTAACATTCGGCACCTGATCTTTGAGACCGTCTTTATCGACGAAGCCGCCCAGGCCCTGGAGCCCGGCTGTTGGATTCCGATTGCCAAAGGCACACGCGTGATTCTGGCTGGCGATCACCATCAGCTGCCACCCACTGTCAAAAGCGAAAAGGCGGCCCGCGAGGGCCTACGCGAAACGTTGTTCGAAAAGTGTATTAAGCGGCAGCCAGCGACAGCCCGCATGCTGACCGTGCAGTACCGCATGCACGAGCAAATCATGGGCTTCAGCTCCGAGCAGTTTTACGGTGGTCAATTAGAACCGCATCAAACTGTACGCCACGCCGACTTGGGTGTTTATGATCCGAGTTTTGTGCTCGACCTGCCTGTAGAATTCATCGATACTGCCGACTGCGGCTTTCTTGAGTTCACCCTTTCCGAAAGTCGCTCTACGGCTAATCCCGAAGAAGCAGATTTACTGCTTAAGCGCCTTGCCCAGCTCTTAGAGCCTTACGATCAGGCCGAGCACGAGCAAGACCCGCTCACCATCGGCGTGATCGCCCCTTACCGCGCTCAAATCAACTATTTGAAGGACGCCATCGAGCAAATCGACAATCTCAACAGCCTAATGCAGCACCGTATGCTTAGCGTGGGCACCGTCGATTCCTTTCAGGGCCAAGAGCGCGACATCATTGCGATTTCACTGACCCGCAGCAATCACCAGGGAGAAATTGGCTTCCTTGCGGATATCCGCCGCATGAACGTTGGTATGACCCGGGCCCGACGTAAGTTGCTACTTGTTGGCGACTCGTCTACGCTGACCTCCCATCCGTTTTTCTTGCACTTGCTTGCTTACGTGAAGCACATTGGTGGCTACCGCAGGGCCCGGCAAAGCGCTGAGGATGCAGGGCCGGATTGAGTGAGTCGCATGCTGATATATTGCTTCAGCTGGTGTACCCACGTCGTTGAGATCGACCTTGAGTCCCTTCAGGTCGCAAACGAATTCCGCGTATTCCGTTACACTAAATTCGGTTGAAATTTTCTCCTCTTGTTGCGCCGTATGCAGTCTGGCGGCCCGACTTACCCATTTTCTCTGCCCCGATGCGTCCCACTACCTTGTTGTTTTTGGTTGTACCGCCCCTGATGTGGGCCAGTAACGCCATTGTTGGGCGGATGGCAGCAGGGGCGATCCCCCCGATCACCTTAAATTTCTTGCGTTGGGTGGTTGCGATTTTGGTGTTGTTGCCTTTTGTGTGGCAACGTTTAAAGCAAGACTGGCCCCTTGCCCGAAAATCATGGGTGATCTTGGCGGCAACTGGGTTTCTGAGCACTACCACTTATAACGCCTTACAGTATCTGGCGCTCACGACGTCTAGCCCGATCAATATTGCGTTAATTACCGCGGCTGGCCCGATCTTTACGCTGCTGATGGGGCGTTCATTGTTTCAGGCACCGATTAGCCGCGCAGCCACCTTGGGGGCTGTGGTGTCGATGCTTGGCGTGGCCTGGGTGCTGATCCGCGGTGATGTGCTGAACGCGGCGCGGATTTCGTTTGTGCCTGGTGATTTGTTTATGTTGCTCGCCATTGCTCTTTGGGCTTTGTATACCTGGTTGCTGCGCAGCCGACCCGCTGAAATGTCAGGCTATAGCGTATTGACGATGCAGATGGCGTGGGGGTTAGTGTTTGCCGTACCAATGGTTCTGGCAGAGTTGTACTGGGGCGATTATGCCGCAATCGTCTGGACGCCCAAGGTATATGGGATGGTCATCTATGTGGCGCTTGGCCCCGCGCTCTTGGCTTACCTGTGCTACCAGCAAGCAGTTTTACGAACAGGCTCGCAATTACCGATGTTTTTCTTGAACCTGACTCCGGTATTCGCAGCGTTGATGTCCGTTGTGTTGCTGGGCGAGTTTCCCGAGCTTTATCATGTTGTGGGATTAGTGTTGATTGTGTTGGGGATCGTGTTAGCTAACCCTCCTAAAAAATTCGCTTAATACCGTACGGTATTTTTGACCTTGAGGTGCTTGATGATATCGTTGTTTTTTTTGTCGCTCCAACGCCTGGCGACGGGCGTGCTGTTCAGTGGCGCGTGTCTCACTGCTGTGATGCCTGCGCTCGCAAACGACGTGCAAGGCAAGTACCTGGCAACCGGCGCACAAGCCAATCCGCCCTTTCCTTTTTTGCAAGGGGCGAATCTGGTTCAGGCAGATGGGGCCTGGCAGTTTTATCAGCAGAACATGGGTACGGCGATGTCAGACTGGGCCAATACTGAAATCAAGCAGCCCGCGGGCACCACGCTGTTTTACCCTTTCTCGGGCCCAGACTTTGTGACGGCAGCGCATTTATTTCCGCAGGCGAGTCGTTTTGTGATGGTCGCGATGCAAGCCGCCGGTGAGCCCGCCGCTCTAAGCAATATGTCAGCCGCACGTGCGCAAAATTTTCAGGCTAAGTTTTTGCGTGAATGGATGAAATTTAGTCGCCTAGCCTTTTTTCGTACCGATGATTTAAACGAAGATCTACGCGACAAGCACGCGCAAATTGGCGTCACAACGATTTTGATTACCTTTGCGTTGTACATGGGTTACGACGTCACTGAGGTTTACCCGATTGCGCTTGATCCTAACAGTGGTCAGTTCATTCAAACGACGGGCGACTGGAAGTCTGTGCGACTGCTAATGAGTAAAGGTGGCAAGCCTGTGATGCTTGATTATGTCAGCCTTGATTTATCCGATTCACATCTTAGCCAGACCGAGCCTATGCGCGCATGGCTTGAGCGCGAGTCGCGCAATCCCGTGCTGCTCAAGGCGGCTTCGCATTTGTTGCAAGAAACTTATTTTTCAGTGCTACGCGATATTTTGGTGGCCAATGCAAAAATGGTCGTTCAAGACGAAACCGGTTTGAATTACACCTATTTGTCGCAGATAGGGCCGGTCGACTTGTATGGTGGTTTTTTGTACCCCCACGAATTGTTTAACCGTAAAAAACAAGAGTCTTTAGCGCAGGCCTATAAAGACTCTAAAAATATCAAGCCTTTGCCGTTTGCGTTTAGCTACAACAAAACGACTGAGCGTCGTAGTGTGCAAATTGTGCGACGTTCTGAATAAGCGTGTCTATAAAGCGCTTGGCCATGAAAGGTTTAGAGCTTCAGGCTCAACTCTTTACGCTTAGGGGTTAGCTGGGCGCGCAAACGCAGCCGCGCTGAAACTGCGTGCGGCTTGATTAAACCCTTTGGGATCATCGACAAACAAAGCGTGTCCGGGCTTATCCATCATATTGACGGTGATCAACTCAGGTGGTCGCTTCGCAAGCAAGGCCTCGCCTTGTTCTTTGAGCCATGGCCGTGCAATGTAAAGAACAGGTACGTTTTGTTTTTCAAGCGTCTCACGCCAATAGTCGCGTGGGTAAGGTTGGTTCATCAGTTGGATGGCGACCTTGGGTGGTACACGCATAGCCGAATCAAGCACCGCTTGGGCGATTAAAGGTGGCGGGGGTTCGCGATAAATGTCTTTGCAAAAGGCGCGAAGGTAGGCTTCGCGTTTTTTGGGGTCGTTCATGGTCTGCTGAAAATTTGACGAACGTCCGGCAGGTGGGCGACCTTCGCCGACCGAGTTGTCGATCAAGATGAGACCGCGCAAACCTTTTGGGTGGTAGTTGGCAAGGTAGTCGAGCGATTCAAGCACGCCAAGTGACCAACCGGCCAAAATAAAGTTTTTGATCTTGGCGGCTTTCAAGAATTCGTCCATATCCCGCATGCGCCTTTGGGGGGCGTGCGAAAGTGTCGTGAGCGCCGAGAGCCCCTGCGAGCGAGGATCGAAAGCCAAGACTCTAAATTGATCCGAAAGCGCAAGTAGTTGTTGTTCGAACACTGCGGCGGGCATCACCCAACCCGGAATAAAGACCAAGGTTTGCTCGCCTTTACCCGCTTCAAGATAATGCAGGCGCACCCCGTCTGAGGAGGTAAAGTAATGGTGATGAATCGGGTTCGCGTGCGCGAAACCCATGGTGAGTAGGGCGAGCAGCAAGTAAACTTTGCTAGATAGCGTGACAAGATGGCTCATCTCTTTATCCCTCGGTAAACGGTATGATAGTGCACGACAAGGTCGACGAGGTCGCCTGTTGAGGGCCCACAAAAAAATAAATGAGAAGCAGATGATAGACGTCAGTGGCAAGACCAAACTCTACGGCATTGTGGCCGATCCGATCGGGCAGGTGAAAGCGCCTGAAATGATGCATAAGGTGTTTGAGCGACGTGGCATTGATGGCGTCCTGATGCCCATGCATGTCGCGCCTAAAGATTTGCCCGCCTTTGCGCAAGCCTTGCGAGGCATTCAGAACTTTGGCGGCATGGTCGTGACGGTGCCGCATAAAACGACGATGGGTGCGTTGTGTGATGAGATCACTGCTGCGGCACGCACGGTCGGTGCTGTCAATATCGTGAGACGTGATCCCGATGGTCGCTTGTTTGGCGACATTTTAGATGGTCGTGGTTTTGTGGCCGGCCTGCGCTTGCATGGCATTGAACCCAAGGGTAAAAAAATCTTATTAGTGGGGGCGGGTGGGGCAGCCAACGCCATCGCCTTCGCGCTAGCTGAGGCTGGTTCTAAGCAGTTGGCGGTCTACAACCGCTCGTCGGATAAAGTACGAGCCATGTTTGCGCGGTTGGCTCCGCTCTATCCGCAGGTCGAACTGGTGCTCGGGACCCGCGAGCCGCAGGGCTACGATTTGGTGATCAACGCGACTTCTCTGGGGATGGCGAGTGCCGATCCCTTGCCGCTCGAGGCGAGTTTACTGTCGGCTGAGCAAATCGTTGCTGAGATTATTATGGCTCCTGTGTTGACGCCGCTTCTGGGCGCGGCACAGGCTAAAGGCTGTCGCATTCAGTATGGCTCGCCCATGCTGGCGTGCCAGATCGAATTAATGGCCGATTTTATGGGGGCAAAATAATGCAAACGTACGATTATGTCATCGTAGGTGGAGGTACCGCTGCTTGTATTCTGGCAAACCGCTTGACTGAAAGCGGTCGTTATTCTGTGCTGATGCTCGAAGCCGGTGGCGAGCCTAAAAGTATGTGGATCAATATCCCGGCTGGGTTCACGAAACTGCTCAATGATCCCGCGTATAACTGGCGTTTTGAGACTCAGCCCGAAAATAATACGTATGGTCGTAACATTGCGATTCCGCGCGGCAAGGGGTTGGGTGGCTCGAGTTTGATCAATGGCATGATCTATGTGCATGGTCAGCGTGAAGATTACGATCACTGGGCAGCGTTGGGGGCGACCGGTTGGTCTTCCAAAGAGTTGATGCCTTACTTTGCTAAGCTTGAAACCTATTTGAAAGGCGATGCGCCGCGGGGTAAAAGTGGCCCTATGCATATACACCAAGTGACTGAGCGTTATCCGTTGGTCGATGCGTTGCTTAAGGCCGCCGTGCAAGATGGCCAGCCTTTGAACGATGACTACAACGGTAAAGGCCAAGAGGGTTTTGGCTATTATCAGGTCGAGCAAAAAAATGGTCGGCGTTGGAGTGCGTTTGATGGCTATTTAAAGCCCGTTCGGCACAGAAAAAATCTAACGGTGCATACGCGCGCTCACGTGACCCGGGTCAACGTCGAGGCTGGAGTTTGCACCGGTGTGACGTATCAACAAAAAGGCGAGGTTTACACGGTGCGGGCCGCCCGCGAGGTCGTGCTGTCGGCGGGCTCTGTGCAAACGCCGCAAATACTCGAGTTGTCTGGCATCGGCGATCCGGCGCTTTTGCAACGCTTTGAGATCCCTCTGGTGCATGCGGCCAAGCGTGTGGGTGAAAACTATATCGATCATTACGCGACACGCATGAACTGGCGTGTCAAGAATACGCAGACGCTCAACGAGTTGGCGCAAGGCTGGCGTGTTGGCCTTGCAGCGTTGCAATATTTTGCAACACGCAAAGGGATTTTGTCGCTTGGCACAGGCCTGGCTCACGGTTTCGTCAAAACACGCGCTGAATTGTTAACGCCAGACGTGCAATACTTTTTCATGCATGCGACTTATGCCAATGCCGCCATTCGTAAATTGGATAACTTCCCAGGCATGACGATGGCGGTGTCTGGGTTACGCCCGACGTCACAAGGCAGTATTCATATCCAGTCTAAGGATCCGCTTGCGGGGCCTGCGATTCGCCCTAATTTCTTAGCAAATCACGAAGACCAACAAGCTTTAATCGAGGGTATGAAAATTGCACGGCGTATTGTTGAGCGTCCAGCGCTCTCCTCTTACATCGAGTCTGAAATGAGCCCAGGCGCAGGTGTGCTGACCGACGAACAATGGCTGGATTTCGCGCGCGACAATGGTCAAACGACCTACCACCCCATTGCCACTTGTCGAATGGGGTCTGACGCCGAGGCGGTGGTCGATACGCGTCTGCGCTTTAACGGTTTGCGTGGCTTGCGGGTGGTGGATGCCTCGGTGTTTAGGGCAATGGTGTCGGGCAATACGCAAGCGGCGGTGATGATGGTGGCAGAACGCGGCGCAGATTTGATACTTGAAGATGCAGCCAAGAGTTAAGGTCGCGCTGCGAGAGCGGGTGTGACTGTTTAATGGTTTACCAGAAAGTTGAGACCAAAAAGCTAGGATCTAGGCTCTGTGGTTAACGTTACGCGGGCAAAGTGAGATAGTGTGAGGCTAAGGACTTAAAGGCCTCGACGCCAGGGTCTTTGTTGGGTAACTCTTGCGCAATGATTTCGCCTACGCTGTCGGCGAGCGAGTGGGCAAGTTTGGCATCCAAAAATAACAAACGCGAACGTCGCGCAAGCACGTCTTCAACTGAGCGAGCATATTCATGGCGCACTGCAAAGCGCACCATTGCTTCGGTGAGACCGCCACCGAGGGCGCGCTCGGCGCCGGGTAACTGAGTCACAGCATCCGCCTCGTCGCCGTAAGCTTTTAAACCAGGAGCCTCGTACATGGGGTGATCGACCTTGCGACCGGTTTGTGCACCGACTAACGGTAAGTTTGGAGTGAGGCAGGCGTGGCGTTCGGGCAAAAGTTTGGCGTCGACGCAGTGCTTTAAAACGTCTTGTGCCATGGCGCGATAGGTTGTCCATTTGCCGCCGGTCACCGTGACCATTTTGCTTTTGCTGAGCAGTACTGTGTGCTCGCGACTGATGGCCTTTGTGTTGCCGTGTTCATCTTTTGGTGGTTTGACTAGAGGGCGCAGCCCAACCCAGATACTCTTAATATCCGCACGCGTGGGCGCGCGCGTGAGGTAGCGGGCAGCTTCGCGCAAAATAAATTCAAGTTCTTCGGCAAACGGGTCTGGCTCACGGCTTAAGTCGTGACGCGGGGTATCGGTGGTGCCGATAATCACTTTGCCGAGCCAGGGCACTGCAAAGAGCACGCGTCCATCTGAAGTGTGCGGCACAATGATGGCATGCTCGCCGGCTAAAAATTCTCGATCCACCACCACATGCACGCCCTGACTCGGGGCGACCATATCAATACTCTTGGTACCCGCGGCGGCGTCATCTTTTTCTCGTAGCGCATCGACCCAGACCCCGGCGGCATTGACCACACAACTGGCTTTAATTGGATAGGTTCGCTGTGAGTCTTGATCTTGTGCCAGCAAGCCTGTGATTTGACCATTGCTGTGTGTCAGTTCAAGTGCGCTGCAATAGTTAAGGAGCAGTGCGCCGCGTTGCGCGGCGGTGCGCGCCAGTGCCAGTGCCAGGCGCGCATCGTCAAATTGACCATCCCAGTATTTGACTGAACCCTTTAAGCCGTCAGTGTGAAGATTAGGCACGTGTTTGAGAGTCTCTTGTGCGCCCCAAAAACGGGTTTGGCCTAAGCTGCGTTTACCAGACAGTGCGTCGTACAACAGCAAACCGGCGCCGTAAAACGGGATTTCCCAAAACTTGTAGCAAGGCAAAACAAAGGCAAGTGGTTGCGCTAAGTGTGCGGCGTTGTGCAGTAAGGTGGTGCGCTCGTGCAGCGCCTCGTAGACTAACGAGACGTTGCCTTGCGCAAGATAACGCACGCCGCCATGTACCAACTTGGTCGAACGTGACGACGTCCCTTTTGCAAAGTCGGTCGCGTCAATCAGCACGACAGAGTAGCCGCGCGAGGCCGCATCAAGCGCTAAACCCAAGCCCGTGGCGCCTCCTCCAATGATGGCAAGGTCGTACGTTTTATCTTCAGCCAGCCGTTCGAATAATTCTGCCCGATCGGTGCGCAGTGGTGTTGGTGATGCTCGCTCGGCGCCAAGTGATGTCTGTGGCGCTTGTTGGATTTTCGTTGTCATTAATTTGCCCAGCCTTTTGCGCGTTCAAGCGCTTGATGCCATCTTGCCAGTTTTTCCTGACGTTCTGCTTTTGCCATGCTCGGTTCGAACCTGCGATCGACCGACCATTGCGTGGCAATATCTTTAGTGCTCGACCACAAGCCAATTGCAA
The DNA here is from genome assembly GCA_037146575.1 of Alcaligenaceae bacterium. Taxonomy (GTDB): domain Bacteria; phylum Pseudomonadota; class Gammaproteobacteria; order Burkholderiales; family Burkholderiaceae_B; genus Zwartia. The sequence goes on from JBAWWV010000032.1 coordinate 20,466, forward strand.
GACCTGCCAGATAGGCGGCGCCCAGTGCAGTCGTTTCGGTAACCTTTGGCCGCACAACCGGCACCCCCAAAAAGTCTGCCTGTATTTGCATTAACAAATTGTTGTTTGACGCGCCACCGTCTACACGTAGTTCGGCCAGTGCGATACCAGAGTCTTTGGCCATTGCCGCAAAGACATCAACCACCTGCAAGGCGATCGCTTCAAGCGCCGCGCGTGCGATATGAGCTTTGGTGGTGCCTCGTGTCATACCGATTAGCGTGCCACGGGCATTGCCGTCCCAGATCGGTGCGCCCAAGCCGGTAAAGGCGGGTACCAGATAAGTGTCGGCGACATCGGGTACGCTTGCGGCTAGTGCTTCGACCTCGGGGGCTGAGGAAATAATATTTAAACCATCGCGCAGCCACTGGATGGTGGCACCACCCATAAAAACCGAAGCTTCAATGCAGTAGGTGGTAGCGAGCGTTTGCTCTGGGTGCTGGGAGGTTTTGGCGCGGCTTAGGTCGCCTATGCTGGCTCTTTGGGGCTGAGCCAGTGGCTGTGTCGAGGCTTCAAGGCGTTGCCAGCCGACCGTTGTTAGTAATTTGTTTTGACTGGCTACCGGTTGGTGCCCAGTATTGAGCAGCATGAAACAGCCGGTGCCGTAGGTGTTCTTGGCCATACCAGGTTCAAAACAAGCTTGACCGAAGGTTGCTGCCTGTTGGTCGCCAATCATTGAGGCGATCGGGATAGCACGGCCAAGCAGGGCGGGATCGGTGTGCGCTACGATGCCCGAACTAGGAACCACCTTTGGTAAGAGCGAGTGCGGGATCTTAAGCAAGGCAAGTAGCTCGTCATCCCAGGCGAGGGTGTGTAAATTAAACAGTAG
>JBAWWV010000033.1:0-21146 GCA_037146575.1 Alcaligenaceae bacterium
GTCTACGACGCTAGGCGAAGCAGTTCGCGCTTTCGTTCCAAATCCGTTACCTCCGCACGATCCACCTTTATCCAATACGTCCTTCGTTGACTCGAATAGGCAGGCTGAGCTAGCACTGGCTCGGCTAGCTGGTGTGTCAGGTCTGGTGCCCTCGGTAGATTGGCTGCTGTACAGCGCCATTCGCAAAGAAGCTTTGCTTACCTCGCAAATTGAAGGCACTCAAGCCACGCTGACTGATCTCTTTGATGAAGAGGCTGGCTTTGAGGTCAGCAACACAGACGATGTAGAAGAAGTCACAAACTACCTCAGCGCCTTTAGGCTAGTTCAAGAGCAATTACGCGATCCCAAAGGCCTCCCAATCAGTGTGCGCCTGTTGTGCGATGCACATCGCGAGCTACTCAATGGAGTGCGGGGTACCGGCAAACAACCTGGAGAATTGCGTCGCTCTCAAAATTGGATCGGAGGGACTCGACCTGGTAACGCAGTGTTCGTCCCACCGCCTGCTGAGCGTGTAGCAGAACTACTTGCAGACATCGAGCGCTTCATTCATGCAGACTCTACGGATCTGCCTCCACTGGTTAATGTTGCACTGATTCATGCTCAATTCGAAACAATCCATCCCTTTTTAGATGGCAACGGGCGCATTGGCAGACTGCTCATCGCAGCACTTTTTGAACATTGGGGTTTGCTAGCCGAGCCCCTGCTCTACCTGAGCGGCTATCTGAAAAAGCACCAAGCTGAGTATTACCGCAGACTATCAATCATTCGCAACGAAGGTGACTGGGAGTCTTGGGTGTCGTTTTTTCTAGAGGCAGTGAGCATTTCAGCGAGTGAGGCAGAAAAAAACATCATTGAAGTCGCAAGCTTAGTCACGGCTGACCGCAAACGCCTGCTTCAATCTCCGAAGGCAGGGCCCTCAAGTTATCGACTTTTTGAGATGCTGCCCATGATGCCTCGGTTCACGATCGAGCGAGTAGGGCAGAAACTTGGAACAACATTTCCGACTGCGAACGCCGCAGTCAAGACCCTTCAAGATCTAGGCATCGTGAAGGAAATGACTGGGCAAAAGCAGTACCGCACTTATAGCTACCAAGCATATATTGAGCTGTTGTCCCACTGAATATAAATTTTTGGATTGCGTATGGCATTTTGATCCCAGCCCCCACATCCCGCGACGAGTGATGTGCTGGAGTCTCAAGGCACTTGGGACGCACTCATGGTTTTAAAAAAATGATTTTGCGCGACAGGTTCGCACGATATATCGATGTCGACGACGTGTGCATGTCAGATGTCGTTCTTGCCCCGCCAGGGGTTGAGTGTCTGAACACCGGTTGGCTCAAAGTCGGCCACGTTACGCGTCACGACGGTCATGCCGTGTACAAGCGCCGTCGCAGCGATCAGGCCATCACGCACAGGGCGAGGGTCAGGTACATGTAGCTTTGCACTCCGTTGAGCAACAGCGGTATCAACGTCCAGAATACGACCATTGAAGGCTGGGATGACATGACCATTCAGCCACAGCCTGAATACTGCGCCTTGAGATGGATCGCGGCGTTCTGCCAAGAGAACACCAATTTCTAGTTCTTGAATCGTGATGACTGATACATATAAATCCATCACTTCGATGCTGTCGGCCCACGCCGCGACTTGCGAGTCTGCTTTGCCAAGACGTATTTTTCGCAGCTCGGATACAACATTGGTATCAATTACATACATCAGGAAAAATCCGCTGGGCGGGCGAGGTCGCGCAATTGCGGAGCATCAAATTCAAAGTCTTCACCGCCGGGCATCGCCAGAAGGTCGGCAATCTTTGCATGCCTTGCGGTGATTTTTTTGTATGCGGCAAAGGTTAGAAGTACATGCGCCGGCCGACCACGATCTGTGATGAATACCGGGCCCGTTATTGCGGCTTTTTTAGCTCTGCTTGCATCTTGGTTAAATTGGCGGCTTGAAAGAGTTGTAATGGTCATGACTCACCTGAATATCCATCAATAATGTAGAAACGTTACCACATAAATAGCCTTCTGGTGATTAAATGTAGATATGTAGATACATTAAAACAACAACTTGGGCTTCAATCCAAGTAAAGGAGCAAGAGGTCGTTGCGCGGTTTGAGAAGTTGGGTGTTGAACCCGATCCTCAGACCCCTGCTGCGTTCGCGAAATTCTTAGAGGCAGAATCCGTGATGTGGGACGACTTAGCCAAGTCGTTGAAATTAGAACTGAATTGATCGTGTCGATTTCTAGGTAGCCATAACGTTGGTGTATCAGCGACTTTTCAAACTGCAGTGACCATCTCTAAATGCGCGAGGCGAAGTTTTCTGAGACCCGCTCTAAGGGGCCAGTGAGAGCTGGTTCAGCTCGTAGCTAGTGCTACGGCCGCCAGCATTGGCTTTGCACAACATTCCGCGTGTCAACAAATCGGTAATGTCGCGCAAGGCGGTGTCGGGTGAGCACTTAGCGATGGTCGCCCACTTGCTACTGGTGAGCTTGCCGTCAAAGCCGTCGAGCAGACGGTTGAGCAACTTTACTTGTCGCTCGTTCAGTGGTGTTGTGGCCCAGTGTTGCCAAAAGTGCCGCGTGCCACCCGAATAAGCGCCCAGCCGTAACGAGAGCGTGGCAGTTAGCCGTTGCATCAAGCACTACGTCAACGATGCCCTCGACATGGCGATCTACCGCAGCCAGTGCGCCGATATCGACCCCAAGGCGACGGGCAATGGACGAGCGAACAGACTCTACTTTCAGGTGCTCGCCTTCGATCTCACTGGTCTTCATGACGTCTTCAGTCAAAGCCGAAAGACTTGCCTGATCACGCAAGGCCATACCAACGTCAGCCAACCGCCCCAGCAGCAAGCCTTGTGCGCGACTGACATCCGCCAAAGGCTGCGCCAAGGCCGCCAAGTCGTAGCGCCAATTCGGCCAGCTGGGGGCTTGCCAGATGTAGGTGTAATCTCCGCTTTTCATGCGGAGATTATGAGGCCTATTGACTGCAAGCGCAAGACAATCTACGCAATATTTGCGGTGATTATGACTTTCGATTTAACCGACCAACTTAAGCACCCGCTTTAAACGACTTATTCCAATAATCAAGGACTTCTGTTTTTTGGGGCACTAGGCCCTTTGAATCGTAGGGCAGCACACGTTTCAGTTCGGCATCAGTGAAGCTCACCCGCGCTTTAAGATCGGGCGGCAAAAGGGCGTTGCGCACCGTTGGCGCATAACCCATCGCTTTGGCAAACTCAACCTGGCCGGTTGGGTCCATCATCGCATTCAAAAACTTCCAGGCGCCGGGCGCGTTGCGAGCATTCTTGGGCACTGCGCCTTCGAAGGTCACCGCGACGCCACCCTCTTTAGGTAGAACAAAACCTAGCGGCAGACCAGCGTCTTGCCATTGCAAGGCACGCGCCTTCCACATACATGTCATCCAGATCTCACCCGATTTAAGCGCTGCCGCGACAGCCTCGTTTGAGGGAAATATTTTTGGATCATTTTTCTTGATCTCTGCCAAGAACTTCATACCAGGGGTGAAGCTTGACATCGTACCGCCATTTGCCAAACCGGCAAACAAGGTGTTAGCGACGTGCAGAATGTCAGAAAAACCAACACGGCCACGGTATTTTGGATCAACGGCAGCAGCAAACGTATCAGGTGGCGTCGGGATTTTTTCGGTGTTGTAGACCAGTACCATCGCACTAAAGATATGTGGGATTGAATACGGCGTTTTGAATTGCTCGTACGCATTCGCAATATTGGGTGTGTTCTTTTCAGAGACCGCTTCAAACGGATCTGCCAGTGACAGATCGTACATATCGACGTCTTGCAGCAAACCGACATCCATCGAACCACGTCTTGAATTTTTTTCTGCCCGGATTTTGGTGGCACGTGCGACCGCATTACCTGTATCAAACACAATCGTCGAACCAGAAATTGGATTCACGATTTTTTGAAGCAGATTTTGATAATCACCACCCCAAGTACCGACAACGACATTACCCTCTTGCGCTGCGGCCTCTCGCGCAAACAAAGGTAAAGCAGAGGCTAATAACAACCCAGAAGACGATTTGATAAAACTGCGTCGCTTGATGTTAGTTGAGTACATGAGAGCCCTTTGAGGTAAAAGATACTGAAGACCGTTGATCAATTTTTGAATCGCTAGAGGGTGCTGCAAGTGCGAAGAGATTAACCGTTGTGCTTGTTAACTGTCTAACGATTTCTTCGCTTGTGATATCCCTTGTGATCACAACCAGAACATCGGGTGCAGAGCGCAAGCGTGTCATTCGCCTAGGCATGCTGTAAGTCGAGCCCACGCCCTGTATCAGGATCGGATCTTCGCAGTCGGTCACGTGCACCAGTGCTTTGACACGAAGTAGTTTTTCGCCACAACAACCGGCCAAATCATCTAGCCAGCACGACAAGGCATCCCAACTGATATCGGGCATGGCAACACCACGCATCACATGTATACGTGCATGCGCTCGGCTCAAGGTCGTTGCAGCTAACGCTCTTACGGCCATATCGGTTAGATTAAGCTCATCAGCCGCTGGCGCCACAAAAGCTTTACGAACCAGCACGTGGCGATCTGGATCACAGAGAATCTCTGCGAGAGGATTCAGCAGTTGAGCCTGTGCGACTTGAGCGTCTAAATCTTGCTGACTGACTTTATCAATTTTGGTAAAAACGATACGCTGTGCAGCAGCGATCTGAGCTGCCGCCTCGTCAAACTGCTCTTGCCTGAGCGCACCCAATTCGGCATCAAACGTGGTGAGCACGCTCACACGCACGCCGCGCTTCGCAAGCTCAGGATCAGCAAGCGAGGCTAGTATAGGGCCCGGGCGCGACAGCCCGCTGGTTTCGAGCACAATGCGTAGCAGTGGCGGTGCGCCCTCGGGGCGTTCGGCTTCAAGCAACTCTGTCACCGTATAAACCAGACTGCTACGCAAAGAACAACAAACGCAGCCATTGGCAAGCATTGTCATCTCAAGCTCGTTCTCACCCTCAGCAACAAGCATGCCGTCGATGCCAGTCTCGCCTGCTTCGTTGATGATGACTGCCGTATCGTGCATCTGATCCTGCTGCAAAAAATCAACGAGCAAGGTTGTTTTTCCACTACCAAGAAAGCCGCACAGTACGATTAAATCAACGGGTTGGGGGGCGATCATGGTCGTCATCCTTCCAGCTTTGATTGACCATCTCGCGCACCTCGGCCAACAACAACTCAGTGTCGTAGATCACGCCCGATTTGATCGTATAGCGCAACGAGCGTTTCCATTCGGCCTTACCCGTTTCATCATTTAGACGCACCGCACCCGTGCCATACATCAGCTTGAAGTCTTCGAGCGGATTGACGTCGTGTATCAACAAGTCTGCGCACTTGCCAAGATCAATCGAGCCGGTGTCCTCTTCGATGCCTAGCAACTCAGCGCCTAAAGACGTGGCTGAGCGCATGACTTCGAGCGGGTTAAAGCCCGCCTCTTGTAAGAGCTCAAGCTCGCGGATCAGACCGAAGCCAAAGATCTGATAAATAAAGCCTGAGTCGCTACCGGTGCAAACACGACCACCCAGATTCTTATATTCGTTGACGAACTGCATCCACAGCCGGTAGTTTTGTTTCCATTCAACTTCGTTAGTGGTGCTCCAGCGATACCAGTAAGCGCCGTGACCGCCGCGTTGTGGTTGGAAGTATTTCCAGATGGTCTTCAGTGTGTAGTCGCCATGCCAGTCTGCGCGCCTGGCACGCATGAGATCGCGATTGGCGTCATAGATACTGAACGTTGGCACAAAGGTGTGGCCCGTTTCCAAAAACTGATCCAGCACATCATTCCATTTACGACTACCTGGCTGGGCAGCCTGAGCGAACATTTGCCCGGCAGCAGAAAACCTAAAATACTCATCACCGTAGTTGTAATCGGTCGGAAAACTTTGTACCGTACGGTTTTCGAACAAAGCCTCTGGGATCCCGTAATAATGCTCAGAACTGGACAAGCCCCACTTCGCTGAAGTGAGTGCATTGACGCGCGTCACAGCCATCTGCGCATGATGGCAACCCGAGCGCAGACCTTGAATGGCAGCCTCGTCAAGAGCTGCTTGCATGATGGTCGGTGGCGCGCCAAAAAATTTAATGCCATCTGCGCCACGCTGCTTGAGACGTCGAACCCAGTCGCGCGCCTGCTCGGGGGTATAGATGGTTTTAATCCGTTCGTTCACGGCCGGAAAATAGGCGTGCAGCAATAAACGAGGTGCAGCAATCTTGTTGCTTGCTGAGGCTTCACGTTGCTCAAGCATATAGCCCAGGCCATTCATCGAACCCATTTCGCGCGCGGTGGTCACACCATGCGCAAGCCATAACTTATAAACGTAATCTGCTGTGGGGACTTCACCACTCATTCCATGCCAAGGTGTGCCCACGTGCGCATGGCAATCAATCAGACCAGGGGTCACATACTTGCCGTGGCAGTCAATCTCATGATCACCCTGAGCAGGCCGATTCGCCGGGTTGATCGCTTTGAGAGGCGCTCCGACAACTTTTAATTCTGTAATCCGCCCACCTTCGACCACAATATCTACAGGGCCCGATGGAGGCGCACCCGTACCATCAATCACAGTCGCCCCACGTAACACCAAGCGTTTATAAGGCCCCTGCCCCGCATTTCGACTGGTGGCGGCCGTTGCAGGACGCATACCTTTAGGCTCAAACATCAGCCTGATTTCTTCACCGACATCAAAATTTGAAATGCTACTGGTATCAACCATAATGGTTCCTGGTTACGCAAAAGTCATGGATTAGGATAGCAGCGACCGACTCAAGACGCCATCGTTTTCACATAACGTCGGTGAATCAACCAGTTAGCGCCAAGTGCCATCACCAGGGTTGCCACCACAAGAATTAGTGCCATGGTTGAACCAAACGGCCAATTCGAGGCCTTGGCAATTTGCCCGTATAACGAAGGCGCCATCATCGTAATGCCGCTGCCTCCGAGCAACACTGGTGTGGCATAGGCATTCATGCAAAGAATAAAGACCAGCATGGTGCCTGCCGCCACGCCTGGCGCAGCAATCGGGAGCAGCACCCGCCAAAAAGTTGTCCATACATTGGCACCCAGATTCTGGGCAGCTTCTTCTACCGAAAAATCGATACCTTCAAGAACGCTTTGCAAGGTCAAGATCATGTAGGGCAAGACCACTGCGGTGGTACCAATGATGACAGCAAGTGGTGTGTAGAGAAGCTTGATGGGTTGCTCAATCAAGCCAAGCCACTGCATCAACGCGTTGGCCGCACCAGCGTGCCCAAGCACCACCATCCACCCGGCAGCACGGACAACGTTTCCAACCATCAACGGAAATACCAGCAGAATAATCAGCAGACTCTTGAAACGTGTCTGAGTCTTAGCCAGAAAATATGCCACCGGAAAACCCAGAATCAACGCAAGTGCTGTACAGATGGCTGCAACCTTTAGGGTGCTTAAAAATACCTCTCGATAATACGCATCGCTAAAAAACTTAATATAGTTTTCGAACGTGAAGGCTTCGCGCATCATATTGATCGGATCATAGTCATTAAAGCTATAACGAAACATCAACACAATCGGAATCATGATGATGAAAAAAACGATCAGAGACGATGGAAACGCCAGGAAGACACCCATCCGCCTACCCGCACGCCCAGCGTGCGTGTCTACCGTCAGGCTCATCGAGCGCCTCGCTCGCTAAACACCACGCAATCGGTCGCTTTAAAGTTCATGAATAAGCGGGCACCTTCTTGCAACAACTGATGACTGCTACCTGCAGCAGTATTTGATAGTTGGCAGGATAAGCGCTGCTGCCCGGCTCCGGTTAACACGACGTCAATATGCGAGCCCAAAAAAGCGCAAGACTTTAATGTGACTGGCACACTGTTGTCAGAGGCCGGCTCGGACGATAGCTCAGTGCGTTCGGGGCGCACGCCTATCGTGACGGTATCCCCGGCGACCGCCGCCACTTTGAGCTGCAGGCCTTCTTGAGTCTGAAACTGACCCTCGCCAGCCTGTCGACCCGAAAAGAAATTCATCTTGCCTAAAAAATCTGCTACAAAAAGATTGGCTGGCTTTTCATACAAGTCTTGAGGGGTACCAACCTGCTGAACTTTACCGTCATGCATGATGGCCATTCGATCCGAAATGGCCAAGGCCTCTTCCTGATCGTGCGTGACAAAAATCGTGGTCAGACCCAGGCGTTGCTGCAAAGCGCGAATATCTTCGCGGACTTCAAGCCTGAGCTTCGCATCAAGGTTTGATAAAGGCTCATCTAGCAAAAACACTTTAGGCTCGATGGCTAGTGCCCTAGCAATTGCCACGCGCTGCTGTTGCCCACCAGACAATTGGCGAGGATAGCGATCTTTGAACTCAGTCAGTCGCACCATGTCGAGCGCAAGACCAATCCGGCGTTCACGCTCGGCTGCAGGAACCTTGCGCATTTCTAAACCAAACGAAACGTTATGCGCAACAGTCATGTGCGGGAATAGTGCATAACGCTGAAACACCATCCCCGTATTACGCTTGTGAACAGGCACTGCCGTCACATCGTCGTTTCCGATTAGAATGCGGCCCGCCGTCGGGTCTAGAAAACCCGCAATCATTCGCAGCGTGGTTGTCTTGCCACACCCGCTGGGGCCCAGAAAAGCCACCAACTCACCATCGGCGATTTCAAGCGAAAAATCTGACACAGCAAGAGACTTACCAAACTGCTTTTTAAGATTAATTAACGAAACATTTGCCATTTTGATCAAACCAGTTGACTGAGTTTTACGAACCGGTCGGTCACAAGCATGATGACGCCGAGCAAAAGAATCTGCACTGTAGAGACTGCCGCAATAGTGGGATCTAAGTTGAATTCAAGATATTGCATGATGGCGATCGGCAAAGTCGTATTGCCGGGCCCGACCAAAGACAAGGAAACTTCAAGATTTTCAAAGGAAACAATAAAACTGAACAGTGCAGCGGCCACGATTGCGGGGCGCAGCATCGGCAACGTAATTCTTAAAAAGGCAACACGGCCGTTCGCACCCAAGTTACGCGCGGCCTCTTCGATCGATGGATCAAGGCCTTGCATGCTGGCCGATACCAAGCGAACCGTCCAGGGAATAGTCAGGCAGATATGGGCAAGCACCAAACCGCCAATCGTGCCGACAATATCGCGATCGAGAAAGTTTTCAGTACGCAGGTAAAACAGGTAGATCGCGATCCCCGTCACGATGCCCGGCATCAACAGCGGCGAGAGCAACAAGGTATTGACAGGCTTATTACCCCGAAACTTGTAGCGAATGATCCCAAGGGCCGCCATCACACCAAGGCAGACCCCAACTAGGGCCGACACCAACGCGACTTGCATACTGAAGATAAATCCATTGATAAACGCCTGATTTTGCCAGGCATTTTGATACCACTGCAAGGTATAGCCAGAGGGCGGAAAATAAAGGATCGCGTCCTTAAAAAAACTCAACCAAATGACGAATATCAAGGGGCACAGCATAACTGCATAGACAAAAAAAACGAAAACCCGCAGAAATAGTTTTCCTGGATATAGCCTTTGCGCGGGAAATTTGCTTGCAGTCAAAAAATGCTCTCTCTAAAGTGGACGGGCGTAATCAAAAACAGTAGCTTGGTTATACCTTGTATTGATAAGCGTTAACCCGAATAAGAGGTAAAGTGTATAAGAATTTTTTATTGTTGAGACAAAATTTTCTCATTAGACGCAGCTTGAAGTGTTAGCCCTGCGAAGCAAAACGATTATCGTCACCACCAGACAAAAAGTCCGAAAGGTGATTAAAAAATGTCGATTATGCTTACATACTCAAGCTAGGAAGCAACTTCTGGAAACAAGATGAAATTGATCGATATGCACTCACACTGGGGAACCAAACGAGGCTATGTGCTGCGCACTGCGGCTGAACTCGCCCAGCAAAAAAAGACCTGGAACTCTGAAACAAAATATGTGACCGAAGAGGAGATGGTGGCGTATTTTCGTGCAAGCAGCGCACAAGCGATCCTTGATTTAGGCTTTACCAAATTTGCACCTGTGCAGGACATTCGCCCCTTGCACGACTATTCTTTTGAGATGCAACGCCAGCACTCGGATGCGATTTTAGGCAACTGGTTGCACATCGACCCGACTTTTCATGGCAAAGAAGAAGGGCTCAAAGAACTGCGGCGTTGCATCGACGCTAAAGCAGGATTTGTCGGCCTAGCTGTCAATGGCTCGGGTTCGGTTCCTGCAAGCGATCCAACTTACGCCCCCTTTTACAAGCTGTGTATTGAAGCTGGTATCCCCGTACTGATCGTTGTTGGCACAACAGGACTGGGTGCAGGGGTGCCCGGCGGTAACGGTATCTTGCTCGATAGCTGTCATCCACGTCATCTGGATATGGTGGCTGCCCAAAACCCTTTACTGCGTATTGTTGCTGCGCGACCCGGCTGGCCCTGGCAAGCAGAGACCATCGCGGTTCTGATGCACAAGCGCAATATCTGGTACGAGTTGCACGGCTGGTCACCAAAGTATTTCACCCCAGACCTCAAGCATGACATCGCGCGGCGCCTACAAGACCGCATCATGTTTGGCGGTGATTATCCGCTTTATACCTACGAACGTCTCACTACCGAATGGAAAGCAGAAGGTTACTCTGACGCAGTGCTAGAAAAAGTTTTTCATACCAATGCAGAAGCCTTCTTAAGCGGAGTAGAACGGTAATGGATCTTGGACTGAAAGGAAAAGTCGCAATCGTTGGTGGCGGCAGCATGGGCATTGGCTATGGCATCGCCAACCGTTTAGCTGCCGAGGGCGCAGATCTGGTGATTTTTGCAAGGCGTATCCCTAAACTCGAAGCCGCCGCCTCTGAGCTGTCGGCTAAGTACGGGGTACGCGTCATCCCTGTATCGGCAGACATCCGCAATCAGGACGAAAGCGGACGTATCGTACAGACAGCTCTCGATCATTTTGGCAAGCTCGATATTCTTGTCAATAACGATGGCGCGCCGCCATTGGGCCCAATTGACTCTTTCGATGATGTCGCCTGGCAAAAGGCCATCGAACAAAACCTGTTTAGCGTCATTCGGATGGTGCGCTCTGCACTACCTCACCTGAAAGCCTGTGGCTCAGGCAGTATTCTGAACATTTCAGCGATTTCTGCGATTCAACCAATTGCAGGCTTTGCACTGTCTGTCGCGACCTGGGCTGGCCTAATGGGGTATGCAAAGACCCTTTCGCTAGAAATTGCGCAGCACGGCATTAACGTAAACACGATATGCCCTGGCTATATCGATACCGATCGCTTGCAAAAAGTGTTTGCCGCCGGCACCGAGAGCCCAGAGAGCGTGCGTGCAAAATTAATCACTGAAATCCCGATGGGTCGCATTGGGACACCGGCTGATATCGCCAACCTAGTCGCCCTGCTGGTTTCGCCCGCTGGCTCGTATATCACCGGCTGCACCATTCCCGTCGATGGCGGCTTACTGCGCGCCTTAAGGTAACCCAAAATGACTAACTCGACGGCTCAGGCCCCAGGCGTCAAACGCATGACTACGCCTCAATACAAGACGCGTCTGACTGACGCTTTGCGTGCACGCTACATCGGCAGCAAGGGCTGGCATGACGTGACTTTTTATGACTTCATCGAAAAGCGTGCACTCGAGCACCCAGAGCGTGTGGTGTTTATCGATGAAACGCGTAGCCTCACTTATGGTGAACTCAAAGATCAGGTTGATCGTTGCGCCGCGTTTTTAAAAAGTATCGGCATTGGACCCGGTGATGTCGTGACGATGCAGTTTCCAAATCGTGTCGAATTTCCGATCGTATTCTTTTCACTTGAATTGATCGGCGCGATCGCTAATAAGATTAGTCCAGACTTTAGAAGGCGTGAAGTCGAATACATTTTGCGATTTTCTAATAGCAAATCCTTTGTCTGCGCCTCAAACTTTAAAGGGTTTGATTACGCAGCCATGATCGATGAATTGCGCCAGGCACTACCTAATTTAACAACGGTCGTTGTGTCAGGCGATACGGTCGTTAACAAGGTGCATTCACTCGAGCACGGGCTAGCCACAGCAGCGCCACTGCCCGCGGCCGAGCGTATTCACATGAGCCCCGATGCAGTCATGCGCATGGCGTTTACCTCTGGCACGACGGGTGACCCTAAAGGTGTGATGCATTGCTTTAACACTACGCTTTACGCCGCAGAAGTCATCAACAGCGAAATGCATGTGACACCGGACGAAGTCTTGCTAATTTGGTTGCCGGTCGGTTTGAACTGGGGCTATCTCAGTTTGTTGCAGACCGTGATGGTGGGCGCACGCGCAGTCTTAATGGAAAAATTTCAAGCCACTCGTGCACTTGAGCTCATCGAAAAATATCGTGCTACGTTTATACCAACCGCGCCTGCCTCATTACTCGCAATCCTGAACGTCCCTGACTTTCAAAAATATGATTGCTCATCGTTACGTGTGGTCGTGACCGGAGGGGCGTCTGCTGCGATTGAAACCATCCGTGCCTATCAAAAGTCTATGAAAGGCCATCTGCTCGAACTGTACGGGATGCTTGAAACAGGCTTTCATACCTTTACACGCTTTGAGGATGATCCCGAGAAGGTGAACGGCACCATTGGTCGCATAGTCGGGCAGATGGAGCTACGCATCATCGACGAGGAAGGCAAAGACGTGCCGTATGGCTCAGAGGGCGAAATCGCAGCTTACGGGCCTTCTGTGCACCTGGGCTACTTTAATAACCCAAGCGCCAACAAAGAACTATTCACAGACGACGACTGGTTCAGAACGGGTGATCTCGGTAAATTCGTAGACCAAGCTGGCAACGTCATGATCGTGGGTCGACGTAAAGAAATGATCAATCGTGGTGGTAAAAAATATTTTCCACGCGAAATTGAAGAATTTCTGTATGGCCACCCTTCGATTTTGCATGCAGCCATCGTTGGCGTGAATGACGTTCGTTTGGGTGAAAAAAATTGCCTGTGCGTGGTTCTCAAACCCGAAGCGACATTAACGCTGGATGACGTCACCCAGATGCTCAAGGGCCAAGTTGCCGATTACAAGCTACCCGAAATGATTGAGTTTTATGATGAGCTACCCTTCACCCCGACGGGGAAAATTCGCCGTCACGTCTTGACAGCAGATGTCATCAATCGTATCAACGCACGCTAATGTATTGACCACAACATAGCGAAACCGAGATCAATGCCATGAAGATTAAAGCTGTTGTGTTTGATGCCTACGGCACACTGTTTGACGTTTATTCGATTCAAGTATTGGCCGAAGAATTTTACCCAGGTCAAGGGGCTGATATAGCCGTAAAGTGGCGCGACAAGCAAATTGAATACACTCGCTTGATTACGCAGTCAGATCCGCATACCGCCGCCGGTAGCAAGCACTTTCGCTCGTTTTGGGAGTTAACGCGTTTGTCCTTAGAGTACACGTTAGACCGACTCAAACTAGACCGTACCTCTAATCAAATTGAAACGCTGCTGCAGCAATATGCGCAACTCACTCCCTTTACAGAAAATTTAGTCGTGCTTAAAAAGATTAAAGGTATGGGCCTGACCACAGCCATACTCTCAAATGGCAGCATGGATATGCTGACCTCAGCGGTGAAAAGCGCAGGGATGGAAAATGTTTTAGATCACATCATCTCAGTCGATCCTATTCGCTTGTTCAAGACAGCTCCTGAAAGTTACGGCTTGGTGCAACAGACTATTACGGTCAATAAGGACGAAGTGCTGTTTGTATCCAGCAATTCGTGGGATGCGTTAGGCGCGACATGGTTTGGCTTCACAACGCATTGGGTCAATCGTCAAGGTTTGCCATTTGAAGCGCTATCTCCACGGCCACATTTTTCGGGCTCAGACCTCAATTCAGTATTAGCTTCGCTCAGTTAACTCAGACCTCAATACATCATGACAAAACTAGGTTCTACTGAACAAGCAGATTATCGATGTATGAACAAAGCATCAGCAACGCAAAATGAGCCCGCAGCACAAACCAAAAGAAAAGAAAAGAAAATGATATTTCTTAGTAATCGTGGCATATACAAAGCACTAACCTCCCTCGTGTTAGCAGCAGCTGTCTTAAGCATGAGCCAGCCGGTCTTCGCACAAAAAGCGCCAGAGTATCCGGCTCAGCCTATCTCTCTGATAGTGGCCTTTAGTGCGGGAGGGGCCGCCGATGTTGTGGCGCGTTCGATTACCCCTAAATTGTCAGCGTTGCTCAATACGAGCGTCGTGGTTGAGAATAAGCCGGGTGCAAACGGCAATATTGCAGCCAGTTACGTGGCTAAAGCACCTGCGGATGGGTATACGCTATTAATGGGATTCCCCGGACTGGCCAGTAATCCGAGCCTATACAAAAAGATGACTTTTGATCCCGCTAAAGATCTGGCACCCATCAAAATGCTGGCGAATGCCCCAGTTCTATTGGTCGTTGCACCAAGCTTGCCGGTGAGCACAGTCGCTGATTTAATTGCCTTGGCAAAAAGCCGCGATAAACAACTTAATTTTGGCTCTGGCGGGCAAGGCGCCTCGGGGCATATGGCTGGCGAACTCTTTAAGATGCTGACGGGTATTCAAATGCAACATGTGCCCTACAAAGGCGGAGGCCCAGCGCTCAATGATTTGATGGGTGGGCAAATAGATTTAATCTTTGACAGCGTGCCGAGTTCAGCACCACTCGTACAAGGTAAAAAGATCAAGGCCTTAGCAATTGCCGGTGTGCAGCGTTCAGAAGCTTTGCCAGAGGTGCCCACGTTTGCTCAGAGCGGTTGGTCAGAATATTACTCAGACACCTGGTTTGGCATCTTGGCGCCCAAGGGGGTTAGTGCAGCCATTCGCGAGCGATTGTTGGCTGCGTTGAGCGGGCTTGTTGCGGATCCGGCCATTGCACTCTCTTTTAAAAACCTGGGCCTGATTCCCAATGAAGGTTCTTCAAAAGACTTCGAGATTTTTTTAGCAAATGAAACTGCGAAGTGGGCGCGCGTCGTTGAATCCGCAAAAATATCTTTGGATTAAACAATCCAACGGTGCAACCAATCCAAGAGTTAAGTCGATGTGTGTTGCCGCAACACATTCATAAGAGTATCCATACTGTTCCACTGCTCGACAGCATCAATCGTGCGTTCTAACTCAATGACTCCCCGATCTGTTAAGACGAGACCAGCAAGTTCATGAAATTTTTCTCGAATCTCAGACTCTTGATAGGGTTTTTGAAAATCACCCTTTGCGCTTTCGCAGCTTTTAGTGATGGTCATACCGTTCTTTAACGTCAGCGTCACGCGCGAAGGTTTCAATGTCGGAAACTGAGCATTTAACGCTGGGTCCTCTGTGACAAACACACGCTGACGAAGTGCTGCAACGTTTGGACTTTGAACAAAGGTCTCGGTAAACGAACCATATCCTGCATTACCACGCAGCGCAATTGCAGCGACTGCGTGCGGCAACGAATACTTCGACGCAAAGCCATTGCGGGGGGTTTGACTCTGCATGGCTGAGGCAAAGCGATAGGTGTACACGTCAACACGTTCAATTTGCTCAGGCTTGGCTTGTGCCTGCGCCCAAGCCTCTTCAAAAGCATCCAGAGACGCATAGATCGGATTACAGCAGGCACGGAGCCGAAAGTAGTTGCGAGTAATCTCAAATTTGGTACCTAACTGATCAAGCAGACTGGATTCTTGATAACCATCCCCTACGAGATTTGCAAATGCTTCGCCAATCGCCCCTTCTTGAGCAATAAATCCGGCCTGCGCCATTTCAGGTGCCAGAGAAGCGGTAAATCCACACATTCCACCGGCTGCATTGAGCGTCGTGGCGCCTGCGACGGCGTTGGTATAACTCGGTGTCAACACAAAGGTCGCAGCGATACACAGCGCTTGACTGGTTTGTTGCGAGCTAAGATTTCGCAAGCGCGCACCACCCGCAGCCGCACCAATCATCGAGCTCTGTCCATTTTGATGTGCCAAGGGCCGAGGCCTTAGGGCGTAACCCATCCTGACGGCAACGTCATAGCCCAAGATTAACGACAATAAAAGCTCGTCACCACGACGACCTAATACCTCTGCGCTGGCTAACAAACCAGGCAACACCTGAACCCCTGCCTGGCAGGCTACAAAACGATGACCTTCGCATAACTCAATCGATCGACCGGCAGTACCGTTGATCAACGCAGCCGTGCGCGGATCGTTGACTGGCCATCCTCGCGTCAATACCGTTGCACCGCTTCCGGCATTCGCTGAAAAGGTTTTTTGTAGAGCCTGCACTTCGGGCTGTTCAAAACCCGCAAGGATCACACCGATGGTATCCAACAGTACTAATTTCGCGTGGCTGCGCACATTGTCAGGTATATCCCTCAACTGCGTTTGGCTCACAAACTCAGCAAGCGTATCAACGGGATTAGTCATAGTGAATCTCACTCAATTGGAAGGACTTGCTAAGAAGCAGCCATAAAAAACCCGGTCAAACTTTCGTTTAACCGGGGTTTTCAAACTACATCATGCGTTAGCTAGCGCGACGGGTATCCTCAGCGAAGATATCCTTATCTTTGTTCTCTGGAACAAACAGCGTCCCGATCACAAGCGTCATACCAGCGATTGCGATTGGGTACCATAAACCATAGTAAGGATCGCCAGTCTGAGCGATCATCGCAAACGATGTAGCCGGCAGCAAGCCACCAAACCAACCGTTACCGATGTGATACGGCAGCGACATACCGGTGTAGCGGATACGAGTCGGGAACAACTCGACCAGTGCCGCGGCAATCGGACCATACACCATGGTGACCAACACCACGAGATATGTCAGCAGCAACACAAGCGGAAGCGTCTGAGCATTAAAGATGTCGAAGAAACCGTTCATCTTGATGATGCCTTTCGCTGCCTGACCAGCAACCGGATAGCCACCGGCTACGAGAGCATCATTGACCGATTTTGTAAAGGCAGCAGGTGTAGTCTTGATTGCGTCGCCAGTCAGTTTGGAAGCATCGTAGCCCGCAATCTCAGTGGTACCGATCATCACTTTAGCGGGGATAGCGCCAGGAGTGTTTTGCACAGAATAGTTCACTGAGCTACGAGCCAACAGCGCTTTGGTCACGTCGCATGAGCTCGTGAACTTAGCTGTGCCGACTGGATTGAACTGAAATGTGCAATCCTTTTCGTCAGCAATGACCGTAACCTTAAGGGTTTGCTGCGCAGCATGCAAAGCGGGGTTAGCCAGCTGAGTGATCGATTTAAACACTGGGAAGTAAGTCACGATCGCAAGAAAGCAACCTGCCAGAATAATTTTCTTGCGCCCGATTTTGTCTGACAGTGTGCCAAAAATCACAAAACCTGCCGTGCCCAAAATAAGCGACCAGGCGATTAGCACGTTGGCGCTAAACATATCCAAGCGCAAAATCGTTTGCAAGAAGAACAGCACATAGAACTGGCCGGTATACCAAACAACCGCTTGGCCCGCGGTCAAACCAAACAAGGCGATCAAGGCGAACTTACCGTTGCGCCAGGTACCAAAAGCTTCTGCAATCGGCGCCTTTGAATTTGTCCCTTCTTCCTTCATCTTTTTGAAGGCAGGCGATTCTTCCATTTGCAACCGAATCCAAACCGACACGGCTAGCAAGAAGATCGACAGCAAGAACGGAATACGCCAGCCCCAATCGGCAAAGTCTTTTTCACCAATCACGGTACGAACAACCAGAATCACCATCAGTGAAAGCAAAAGACCTAAGGTGGCGGTAGTTTGAATCCAGCTGGTGAAAAATCCACGCCGATTTGCCGGAGCATGCTCGGCCACATACACCACTGCACCACCGTACTCGCCACCAAGCGCCAAGCCTTGCAGCATACGCAGCGCGATCAAGATGATTGGAGCAGCCCAGCCAATCGTGTTGTAACCCGGTAACAGACCAACCACGAAGGTCGACAGACCCATAATCAAAATGGTCATGAGGAAGGTCTGCTTACGACCGATCATGTCGCCCAAGCGGCCAAAGAACAGCGCACCAAAGGGGCGTACTAGAAAGCCAGCCGCAAACGCAAGCAACGCAAACACGTTACGTGTTGCTTCAGGAAACGACGAGAAAAATTGAGCACCGATAATCGCGGCAAGCGAGCCATACAGATAGAAGTCGTACCACTCAAAAATCGTGCCCGCTGATGAAGCAAGAATGACTCGCTTCTCTTCACGCGTCATCGGTCGTTTACGATCTTCGATGGACCCTGCGGTTGAAGTGTTGGTGCTCATAAGGAATCTCCGGAAAGTGGTGAATCACCGTTTTTTATTTCCATACAAGTGAGGGCGTGCAAAAGCCTTCATTTGTTTGTAACTGAAAATTTTAGCAGTCTCAATCGGATAAATCTGCAAAAAGCGTCAATTTCTTCCTTACCTAGGGAAAACATCATGCTGCGTCGCCAGAGCTTATTCGTCTTTCGCAGCCGCACGTTGAGCACGTTTCGCGCGCCAGCGACTCGAGAGTTGAAGACCCAAACCACCGCCTATTGCCAAAAATAAAATCCCCACTAACGCGCTGTTTGTGAGGCCCGCTTCAAAGGCGTCAAAGCCTAGCCACGCCCCTAGCCACAGGCCACACTGCGCACCAATCACAAAGCCAACAGCATCCGAGATGCCCACTACCCAAGGAGAAGATTTCATAGAGTTTCGGTAAAAACGTTTTAAAAAAATGATAAAAAAAATTGTAGTCGCTACAACGTCTACGCGGCAAAACGCTTACTACAAACTTACGATAACTGTGCAAAAAACAGACGATAAATTTGCGAAGAATTGGCGAACGACTTACGCGAGACTGACGAACGATCTCTCCCGACAACCGCAGCGGTTCATGCTTGCTGAAAGCGTTGAGACATTATCGTGTCGGCCACTAAGCACATATCCAACTGCACGAGCGCCAAAAACGAACGACCTGCACTTATTATTTTTGTCTTTTTTAGGGCGAATCTGCTCTATGATCAACACAATAATTTAGCTTAACTCGTATCAGCCCCTTTGCATCTTCAAACGAACAAATATGAACAGCCAAAACTTTGACGATTTCCAAAAACAATCCCTCGAAGCCGGTTTTGACCAAGTACTCGAACGCAAGTGGGCCGCTGACACCGTCGTGCCAACGCACACACACCCTTTCAGTGTGCAGGCGGTCGTCACGCAAGGTGAAATGTGGCTGACCTGTGGCGGTGTGACCCGACACCTCACGGCCGGTGGCACATTTGAGATGAAGAGTGAAGAACCCCACTCTGAGCGTTATGGTGCTGAAGGTGCTACGTTTTGGGTGGCTCGGCGCCACGCTTAAACCGCAGCAAAATGAAACAACTCCTTTGCGGTTACGCAAAGGAGTTTCGACGTACCTTGCAAAGATCTTGCTTCTCAACAAGCTAATGTCTTCTGTTTGCGTTTGGCACAGCGCTCACGATTTCCCTCTTTGAGATCCCTTTGAACACAGACACCCTCGACCAAGCCCCACAAGTTAGTTTTTGGCAAGCGGTGAGCTTTTGGCTCAAGCTCGGTTTCATCAGTTTTGGCGGCCCTGCCGGTCAAATCGCGATCATGCACGAAGAGCTTGTTGTTAGACGGCGCTGGATCTCTGAAAAGCGTTTTCTGCACGCGTTGAACTATTGCATGGTGCTGCCTGGCCCTGAGGCGCAGCAACTGGCAACTTACATCGGCTGGTTGATGCACAAGACGCGCGGCGGCATCGTGGCAGGCGTGCTGTTCGTTCTGCCATCCTTATTTCTGTTGATCGCACTGTCATGGCTTTACATCGCTTACGGTGAAGTGCCGCTCATAGTCGGTTTGTTCTACGGCATCAAGCCGGCAGTGACTGCCATTGTGGTGCAGGCCGCGCATCGTATCGGCTCGCGGGCGCTTAAAAACAATTGGCTTTGGGCAATCGCAGCAGCAAGCTTTGTTGCGATTTTTGCGCTGAACGTACCGTTTCCTTTTATCGTGTTGGGCGCTGCGCTCATTGGCTTTGTAGGTGGTCGCTATGCGCCCGCGTACTTTGATTCAAGCGCAGGGCATGGCAAAAATAAGCAATCGTTTGGTCGTGCCTTAATTGATGACGACACTCCAACCCCGGCGCATGCGCTGTTCAATTGGACGCGCCTGCTTCAAGTGCTATTGATCGGGGCAGCTCTTTGGTCTGTACCAATGGGGTGGCTGACCCTGCACTTTGGGTGGAATCACACGCTGACTCAGATGAGTTGGTTTTTTACAAAAGCGGCTTTATTAACGTTTGGTGGCGCATATGCCGTATTGCCTTACGTCTACCAAGGCGCGGTCGACACCTTTGGCTGGGCTACACCCGTACAAATGATTGACGGTCTGGCGCTTGGTGAAACGACCCCTGGTCCCTTGATCATGGTGGTGGCCTTTGTTGCCTTTATTGGCGGCTACGTTAAAGCACTATTTGGGCCAGACAGCCTGTTTTTAGCTGGTGCGCTCGCGGCCTGTCTGGTGACCTGGTTTACTTTTTTACCGTCGTTTCTGTTTATTTTGGCTGGCGGCCCTTTGATTGAAACCACCCACAACGACTTGAAGTTTACGGCCCCCTTAACCGCAATCACCGCGGCAGTGGTGGGTGTCATCTTGAACTTGGCTCTATTTTTTGGCTATCACGTCTTGTGGCCCAAGGGCTTTACTGGTGTCTTTGACTGGCCCTCTGCCGTGCTGGCGCTGGCGGCAGGCGTTGCCTTATTTAAATATAAACGCAACGTGATTCACGTAATCGTCGTTTGCGGAGCGCTTGGGGTCTGTTTCAAGTTGTTTTTGACCTGAACCAGTGCGCGCGGCAAGACTCAGCATTTAGGGCGGAGAGGATGTCAATGAGGTATATTCTTGACTAAATTACTAGGCTATTTTTGATGGGCCTATCAATCATTAAGGACTCAATTTGTTATGCAAGCGACTCACACTGATTTAAGCCAACCTCAGGGCCAACCCCAAGGCCAACCTCAGCCTCAAGGCCCTGAAAAACTGCCCGGCATTCGACACATCATCGCGGTAGGCAGCGGCAAAGGCGGCGTTGGCAAATCAACGGTCAGCACCAACCTGGCCTTGGCGTTACAACAAACTGGCGCCACGGTGGGTTTAGTCGATGCTGATATTTTAGGCCCCAGTATTTG
>JBAWWV010000034.1:0-21102 GCA_037146575.1 Alcaligenaceae bacterium
GGAACGGCGTATTTTGCCGTGTTTGATGGGTACTGCTATTTCGATGAATACTGCTATCCCCCGTTAATGGGGTAGAGCCGTATGGCGGAGCGGACGGGACTCGAACCCGCGACCCCCGGCGTGACAGGCCGGTATTCTAACCAACTGAACTACCGCTCCGCAGCGATAAACTACAAAAAACTGGCGTCCCCAAGGGGATTCGAACCCCTGTACTCACCGTGAAAGGGTGATGTCCTAGGCCTCTAGACGATGGGGACTAGATTTACTGCGTTCTTCGCGTTGACTGGTGGAGGTAAGCGGGATCGAACCGCTGACCTCTTGCATGCCATGCAAGCGCTCTCCCAGCTGAGCTATACCCCCAAAAAACTAAAGTCAGAACATTTAATAGCTTAAATAACCAGCTATTTACCTGATCTGACTTCGATCTTGGCACTGAGAAAAAAGCACACAGTGTGTCTACAGCGAAGAAGCGAGATTATGCCTAATTTTTGGCTCTTATGCAAGTCGGGTGAATGGCTGTGCCCTAGGGGTGAAGTCCCTATGGACGATCACCGGCAGCCAACTGCCTCTGAGGTGCGCTGGGTGCTCAATCGCCGATTTCAGCGCGAAAGGGCGAATGTAGGCCCTCCATGTAGCGCTCAATGCCCGTGCGCTCTTGTTCTAAGAAGCGTTCGACGGCGTCGGCGAACGCTGGGTGCGCCAGCCAGTGGGCCGATTGGGTTTGCACGGGCTCAAAGCCACGGGCGAGTTTGTGCTCGCCCTGGGCGCCACCCTCGATCACCGCGATATCGTTTTTGAGAGCCCATTCAAGCGGGGTGTAGTACGCCAACTCAAAGTGTAAGCAATCAATGTGCTTTAGGGCGCCCCAATAGCGCCCGTACAGCCTGCGTTGGCCGTTGGTGGTGTCAAGCCATAGCAGCGAGGCCGCGATCGCTTGCTCGTCTTGGTAGGCCAGTGCAAGCGCGCAATGTTCAGAAAGCGTAGCGCCCACTGCTTGAAAGAAAGCGGGGGTCAGATAGGGCGGGTTACCGCGCTGATGATAGGTATTGGCGTAGCAACGATAAAAAATATCCCAATGCTCGGGGGTCAACTCAGCGCCGGTGAAAACCTGGGTGGTGACGCCAGCATCTTTCACCTTGCGTCGCTCGGCGCGGATTTTTTTTCGTTTCGGTTGGGTTAGCGATGCGAGAAAGGCTTCAAAGTCTGCCCACCCTCTGTTAAACCAGTGAAACTGTGTGTGCTTGCGTGGCATACAGCCCGCAGCACAGAGCGCGGCCGTGTCAGCCTCGTTGGTGTAAAGCACGTGCAGTGACGATAGCTTGCTTTCTTTTGCCCATTGCAGCAGCGCTTGGGCTGCTGCCGGACGATACGCATCGCTGGTGAGCAGGCGCGGGCCCGGCACTGGGGTGAAGGGTACGGCCGCTAGCCATTTTGGGTAGTACTGCAGGCTGTGGCGCTGATACGCATCTGCCCAGGCCCAGTCAAACACGAACTCACCGTATGAATGCCCTTTGGCATACAAGGGGACAGCGGCGACAAGTGTGGCTGTTGTGGGGTCAACGGTGGTGGCACCGTGGGTATCCCACAGCAGCAAGTGTTGCGGGTTCCAACCGGTGTCGGTCGCGACGCTGCCAGATGACTCAAATGCTTTTAAAAAAGCATGTTGACACAATACGGATCCACCACTTTGCGCGACGAGCGCGTTCCATAAAGGCGGCTCGATCTCATCGATATGGTCAATGATCTGAAGATGTAGCGGTTGTGCTGGCGTCATTGTGTGGGATGCTTGTTGCGGCGGTAAAAACCAATGAGCAAAACAAATCCCGCCAATAACAAAACAGGTAGGTTGCCCACTGAACTGTAAGGTGTGAGCCCACGTTGGCCTTGCACACTAATATCTAGCACTGCTGCACGGTGGGGCGGCAAACTCGCGAGTGTGCGGCCTTGTGGGTCGATGGCGCCGGTCATCCCCGTATTGGTGGCGCGCAGCATGGGACGAGAGGTCTCAAGTGCGCGCATGCGCGCCATTTGCCAATGTTGCCTCAAGGCCCACGAATCACCAAACCAACCTAAATTACTGAAGTTGGCTAAGATTGTTGCGCCTGGTTGTGGTGTGACCGCGCGCGCGGGTGCTGAGGCGCCTGGCAGAGGGGCAGGCATCAGCGCAGGCAAAAGTTCTTCTCCAAATACATCTTCGTAGCAAATATTGGGGGCGATGTACTGATCACCCACGGCAAAGGGTTGCTGTTGCGTTGACCCGCGATTGAAATCTCCCATCGGTATGGCTAACAGGTCGACGAACCAACGAAATCCCCAGGGCACGAATTCACCGAAGGGCACGAGGTGGTGCTTGTCGTAACGCATCGCGACGTGACCACTCGTCAGCGCCTCAAGCGGCGTTGTCTGATCGATGCCAATCACGCTGTTGGTGTATGCGCCGGTGGCGCGATCAAACAGCGCTGCGCCCATCATCAGGGTGCTGTTTTGTTCGGCGGCCAAAGCACGCCAGGCGTTCCAGACGGCTGGACTCAGTTGGTGTTGAAAGACTGCTAACGCTGTCTCGGGTAATAACACTAGGCTAGGCGAAGGTGTGGTCGGTGGGGTGGGCGTAGCCGCGAGCTTAAGGTGTGTCTCAATCGTGTTTTGAATATGGCTGGGCGTAAATTTGATACCTTGTTCAATATCGCCTTGTACCAACCGCACCAGCAGTGGTTGACCGTGATTGGCTGTCCAGGCGTGTTGTTTGAAGCCCCAGCCAGCTGCGGCAAGCGCAAGCGCAAGCAGACCGATGAGTGCGTTTTTAGGCTGATGGGTGGGCGTGCGCTGTGCCGAGTTGGCTAGTGCTGCGATTGCCGCCGCCGTAAATGCTGCGACAAGCGTGACTCCATAGATACCAAGCACAGGTGCCCAGCCGGCAAACCAACTATCCATGTGAGCATAGCCACTGTTCAGCCAGCCAAATCCAGTAAAGAGCGTGCCGCGTAGCCACTCGCAGAGTGTCCAGGCAGCGGCCCACACGAGAGCTGCGACGATGAGTTTGGCCGGCGCACGCCTAGGATTCGAAAGTTGCAGCGCACTGATTTTGTAAGCAACTGCTGCGGCCAGTGAGGCATAGACAGCTAAAAATGCACTAAGCGCGATGAGTGCCAAGATCGCCAGGGGTAGTGGCATCAGCCCATAGGTATGCATGCTGATGGTCAGCCAATACAGCCCAACCACAAAATGCGCCAGCGCAAACAGCCAGGCTCGTCGCGCCGCCATCAACGCATTGGGTGCACGCCATACGCAACGCACAAGCCATGCCATTGCGATCAACTCAAGCGGACTAAGCGCCCAGGCAGGGAGTGGGTCAGGGGCAAAACTTAAGGCGTGAAAAGCACCCGCAAGCAGCAAGCCAATTGCCAAGCGCCATTTCAGCCACCACGTCGCCACGCTTTACTCGGCCTTAGACGCAGGTGTGCTGTCGCTCAGCAGACGCCGTTTGACGCGCAGCCACAGCGCACGTCGTGGATCGGCTCGCATCACTTCGATGCGTAAATCCGCATGCACACAAAAATCGCCACGGTGCGGGATTCGACCTAAGGCATGTGCCAACCAGCCGCCGACAGTGTCATAGTCACCGTCGGGCAAGCTGGTGTTCAACGCAGTGTTAAAGGCTTCGATCTCGGTCGTGGCCAAGACTCGCCAGGCTTGTGCGCCGTCTGAGAAAATTGTTTGTTCGCCGGCAACATCGTATTCGTCTTCGATTTCTCCGACGATCTGCTCAAGGATGTCTTCTAACGTGACCAAACCTGTGATGCCGCCGTGCTCGTCGATGACGACTGCGATATGGTTGCGTTTGCTGCGAAACTCTTGCAGCAGCACGTTCAGACGTTTTGTTTCTGGAATAAAGACTGCGGGGCGAACCAGATCGCGCAAGGTGAGTGCGGGGTCGACCATATGGCGCAGTAAATCTTTAGTCATCACCACACCGATGATGTTATCGCGCGATTCTTCGAATACCGGAAAACGCGAGTGCGCGGTTTCGATGATGTCAGGTAGCAAGTCGGCAATCGATTCGCTCACATCTAGCAAATCCATTCGCGCGCGCGGCACCATGACATCCATCACCGTTTGTTCGGACACGGCCAAGGCGCCCTTGAGCATTGAGTATGAGTCAGCGTCAATCAGGTTACGGGCGCGTGCAGCATCAAGCACAGTCATGATGCCTTCGCGGTCTTCGGGTTCGCGTCGCACGAGCGATAGCAGGCGATGAATTAAGCGGGGACGTGAGGTTTTGGCTGAGTCGGGTGAGGGTTCAGCAGCAGGATAGGGATCTGACATTGTCCAGAGACAGAGTGATGGGAGGTCTAGGATAACCTGAAAGCGCTGTCATACGCGCACCAGTTTGGCGCGACTTAACAGATTAAGGAGCAAGATAAGGGTCGTGAATCCCAATTTTCGCCAAAATCTTTGTTTCTATGGATTCCATATGCTTGGCTTCGCGGGCGTTGAGGTGATCGTAGCCTAGCGCGTGCAAGGTGCCGTGCAGTGTCAGGTGAGCCGCATGCGCTAAAAATTTTTTGCCCTGCTCTTTGGCCTCGCGTTGTAAGACGGGTAGGCAGATGACGATGTCGCCACTGATATTGCCATCAGGCTGTTCGCCATACGCAAAGGTCAACACGTTGGTGGCGTAAGTTTTTTTGCGATAAGCGTGGTTTAGGCTTTGCGCTTCGGTCAGGTCAACCAAGCGAATACTTAAGTGAGCACCAATAAAGGATTGTCGTTGATCCTCGTGCGCAGCGTAGACCGCGCGTTGCACCCAATCGCGCAGGCGCCAACGCGGCAGACGCGGCTCTGCCTTGGCATACTGCACCGATAAAGATAACTCAGGCTTTTGTTTGCTCGTCTTGTTCATAGGCGTCGACGATTCTGGCGACCAAGGGGTGTCTGACAACATCACGACTTGTGAAGTGTGTGACGGCAATCCCCTTGACGTCTTTCAGTACTTTGACGGCATGGGCGAGACCGCTTTTGTGGCCTTTGGGCAGATCAACCTGTGAGGGGTCGCCCGTAATCACGGCCTTGCTGCCAAATCCAATACGCGTCAGAAACATTTTCATTTGTTCAGGCGTGGTGTTTTGCGCTTCGTCCAGAATCACAAAAGCGTGATTGAGCGTACGACCACGCATGTAGGCAAGCGGCGCGATTTCGATGGTTTGTTTTTCAAACAGGCGCTGCACGCGCTCGGCACCCATCAAGTCATATAGGGCGTCGTACAGTGGGCGCAAGTAGGGGTCAACTTTTTGTGCCAGATCACCTGGCAAAAAACCTAAACGTTCGCCTGCTTCAACCGCCGGTCGGGTGAGGATCAGACGTTGAACGGTTTCACGCTCAAGGGCGTCGACTGCGCACGCCACGGCAAGCCAGGTTTTACCGGTGCCTGCAGGGCCCACACCAAAGGTGATGTCGTGCTTTAGGATGTTGTTGAGGTAATCGCGCTGGCGTGGTGTGCGCGGGCGCAAATCACTGCGGCGGGTACGAAGCGCAATGGTGCCGCTTGCGTCGTCGAGTGGTGGAAATTCGCTTGGATCGAACTCTTGTTTAGCGGTATTTGGTGCACGACCCACACCAATTTCGACCAATCCTAGTTGAATATCATCTACTAAGATCGGATGTTTGGCTGCGCGCTGATGCAGCGCAAACAGCATCGTGCTCGCAGCCTCGGCATTCGCACCATACATGGTGATTTTGTTAGCCTGGCGTTTGAGCTCAAGATCTAAGCCGTCAGCAAGTTGGCGCAAATTTTCGTCTAGCGGACCGCATAAATTTGAAAGCTGCTGGTTGCTGCCTTCAAGGTTGAGTTTGACCGGATGCGGGCGCGCGCGCGAAGATGTTTTCACGGTGGCGCGCGTCATGCCGAAGCACCGCCGCTCGAATGATTGTTTGCTGCGGTCTCGCTTGTCTGGTGTGGTAGTTGGTTGTGCTGAAGCGCATTGTCGTGGTCTTGCGTCAAGACACGGCCTCTAAATGTATTGGCCATGGCATCAGTGATCACAACATCAATCATTTGCCCGATCAGACGCGGGTGCCCAGCAAAATTCACGATCCGATTATTGTCAGTACGAGCGCTTAGCTCGTTGACGTCACGGGCTGAAGTCCCTTCAACCAATACGCGTTGGGTTGAGCCCACCATGCTGCGTGCAATGGCGTTTGCCTGCTCGTTGATCTTAGCTTGCAGACGTTGCAGGCGTTCTAACTTGACTGTTTGGGGTGTGTCGTCGACCAGATCGGACGCGGGAGTGCCCGGGCGGCGCGAGTAGACAAACGAAAACGAAGTGTCGAAGCCAACTTCGTCGATGAGCTTCATGGTTTTTTCAAAGTCTTCTTCGGTTTCGCCCGGAAAGCCCACTATAAAGTCAGACGACAGACTCAGGCCAGGGCGTGCGGCACGCAATTTTCGTACAACTGACTTGAACTCAATCGCTGTGTAGCCCCGCTTCATGGCTGCTAACACGCGATCGCTGCCCGCTTGCACCGGTAGGTGCAAAAACGAAACCAACTTAGGCAGCCGCGCATAGACCTCAGTCATGCGGGTGGTCATTTCTTTGGGGTGTGAGGTAGTGTAGCGAATGCGCTCAATGCCAGGGATCTCGTGCACGTATTCAAGCAGGGTGGCAAAGTCAGCGATCTCTGCCGAGTGCGTGTGATCCAAATCATCAAGCGTTTTGTTGCCGCCAGCACTGCCGGTGTGCCCACCCATTTTGCCTCGATAGGCATTAACGTTTTGGCCAAGCAGGGTCACTTCTTTGACGCCCTGATCGGCTAGATCGGCGACTTCAGTTAAGACGTCTTCGAAGGGGCGCGAGATCTCTTCGCCACGGGTATAGGGCACCACACAGAAGCTGCAATATTTACTGCAGCCTTCCATGATCGAGACAAACGCCGAGGCGCCTTCGACGCGTGGGGGCGGCATAGCGTCAAATTTTTCGATCTCAGGAAAGCTGATGTCAACTTGCGAACGCCCTTCGGATTTGCGTCGGGCAATGAGCTCGGGCAAGCGGTGCAAGGTTTGCGGGCCAAACACGACATCCACGTAGGGTGCGCGATCGACAATCGCCGAGCCCTCTTGGCTGGCGACACAGCCGCCCACACCAATGACAAGGTTTGGATTGAGCGCTTTGAGATGCTTGATACGACCAAGATCTGAAAACACTTTTTCTTGAGCTTTTTCACGTACCGAACAGGTGTTAAACAAAATAATATCAGCGTCATCGGCGCTTTTTGTAAGAACCGCGCCATGCTCTTGCCCAAGCACATCAAGCATCTTGGCAGAGTCGTATTCATTCATCTGGCAACCAAAGGTGCGGATGAAGACCTTTTTGGGATCGGAAACGGTATCAGGAACTGCTGAAGTATCAGGATTTTGCATGAGGGCGCCGGTGCGGGTGTTGATCCCGTGGGCTAAGAAGATAAAACGCTAGTGTAACGCTGATGGGCAACAGGATCCTCTGGGGTCGCTATAAACGGGTAGCGGCCGAAGGAGTCGTTATGAGGCTACTCTTCGTAGACCTCGTCAGCTTGCTCGGCTTTTTTGACGGGTTTGATGAGGTCTTCGCGTTTGACGCCAAGCCACATGGCGATGGCAGCAGCCACAAACACTGAAGAATAGATACCAAACCAGATGCCGATGGTCAGTGCGAGAGCAAAGTAATGCAGAGTCGGGCCACCAAAAATTAGCATGGCCATCACCATCATCTGCGTGCTGCCGTGGGTGATGATGGTACGTGAAATGGTTTGCGTGATTGCGCCGTTGATGACCTCGACCACTGACATATTGCGTTCTTTGCGAAAGTTTTCACGGATTCGATCCATGATCACGACCGACTCGTTGACTGAGTAACCCAACACCGCCAGCACACCTGCCAGCACCGAGAGTGAGAACTCCCAGCCGAAAAAAGCGAAAAACCCCAAAATAATGATAACGTCGTGTAGGTTGGCTAACACGCCGGCAACGGCAAATTTCCATTCAAACCGAATGGCAAGATACAGAACGATGCCAATGATCACGAACAGCAACGCTAGCAGGCCATTCTCAACGAGCTCGCGACCGACTTGCGGCCCAACAAACTCAACGCGTCGCAAGTCGGCAGTGGCGTCAGCGGCCTTGAGCGCTTTCATCACGGTTTCGCTCTGAGTGGCTGAGCTTTGACCTGGGGTCAGCGGCAAACGGATCATCAGATCACGCGAAGTACCAAAATTTTGTACTTGAAAATCCGTATAGCCTAGGCCAGAGACGACCGTGCGCACTTGCTCGATTGGCGCCGACTGTGTGTAGTTGACCTCCATCACGGTGCCGCCGGTAAATTCGATCGACAAATGAAAGCCGCGCGTTACGATAAAAAACACCGCAAGTAAGAACGTAATAAAGCTAATCGCGTTCAAGACCAACGCGTGGCGCATGAAGGGGATGGTGCGATCGATTCTGAAAAATTCCATAGTCTTTAAGGTACTAAGCAATTGCCGGCAGCGCGGTTGCGCCGCCGAGCGTGAAGTTCAGCGTTGCATTTAGTCTTTTGGTTTCCAGACGGTGCCGATCGAAATCGCTTGCAGTTTCTTTTGACGACCGTACCAAAGATTTGCCAAGGCGCGTACCCCAACCACTGAGGTAAACATCGAGGTCAAAATGCCAAGACAATGCACCACGGCGAAACCGCGTACGGGGCCAGAGCCAAACACCAAGAGGGCAACGCCCACGATTAACGTAGTGAGGTTCGAGTCAAGAATCGTGCCCCAGGCACGGTCAAAGCCAAGGGTGATCGCTTGTTGAGGCGCTTCGCCATTACGAAGCTCTTCGCGAATGCGCTCGTTAATCAGTACGTTTGCATCGATCGCCATGCCAAGCGTCAGGGCAATCGCAGCGATACCAGGCAAAGTGAGTGTCGCTTGCAACATAGAGAGGATCGCCAGCAGCATCAAAACGTTCAGCGCGAGGCCAACCGTTGAGAATATGCCGAACAGGTGATAGTAGATCAGCATAAAAATTGCGATCGCCACAAAACCATAGAGCGTTGAATTAAAGCCCTTAGCAATATTCTCTGCACCCAGACTTGGGCCGATCGTGCGCTCTTCGATGATTTCCATGGGGGCGGCAAGCGAGCCTGCGCGCAGCAGCAAAGCGGTATCGGCAGCCTCTTCGGCAGACATGCTGCCCGAGATTTGTACCTGTCCGCCCGGGATCTCGCCGCGGATGACTGGGGCCGTTACGATTTCGCCGCGGCCTTTTTCAAACAGCAAAATCGCCATACGTTTGCCGACGTTATCGCGCGTGACATCGCGAAAAATACGGGCGCCCTTCGCATCGAGTGTGAGGTGTACTGCCGCCTGTTGCGATTGATTATCGCGCCCTGCTTGAGCGTCTTGCAGGTTCTCGCCGGTCAACACCACTTGGCGACGCAACAGCAGGGGGCGACCATCGCGATCCTGATAACGTTCAAGGCCAAAGGGCACGGTGCCTGCAGCCAAGGCGCTTTGCGCGGCGGGTGAGTCGTCAACCATGCGAATTTCGAGCGTAGCGGTACGACCCAAAATATCTTTGGCTTTAGCCACGTCTTGTACGCCAGGCAGTTGCACCACGATGCGGTCGGCACCTTGTTGCTGAATCACGGGTTCTGCGACGCCTAGCTCATTGATGCGATTGTGCAAGGTTGTGATGTTTTGTTTCAGTGCGTTCGCCTGCACGGCGGTCATGGCGGCTTGACTAAGGGTCGCGACGATTTGTAGGCGAACGCCGTCTGTGCGCTCAACCATCTGCAGATCGGGGTTGCGAGTACGCAAGCTGCTGACGGCGCGGTCGCGGTTGGCTGCGCTTGAAAACGACAGCACGACCGACATGGCACTGCGTTCAATGCCGGTATTTTCAATTTTTTGATCACGCAGTGCTGCGCGCAGATCGGTAACAAGCGAGTCGTAGCGAGCGGTGAGCGCACCTTGCATGTCAACTTGCAGCAAGAAGTGAACGCCGCCACGCAGGTCAAGCCCCAAATACATGGGGTGTGCACCGATGGCGCTGAGCCAGCTGGGCGAGGCCGGTAGCAGGTTTAAGGCAACAGTATAGGTAGGTTCAGCGGCGTTTGGATTGAGAGCTTTTTCAATCGTATCGCGCGCCAGAATTTGTTGGTCTGTATTGGCGAAACGAACGCGCACCGTGCCGACAGGGCCATTTTGTTCAAAGGCTGCGCCGGTACTTACCAGCCCAGCTTTTTTCAAGATATCTTGGGCGCGATCAAGCATACCCGCATCAAGTTTGAGCGTGGACTTTGCGCTTGAGATTTGGACGGCTGGCGATTCGCCGTACAGATTAGGCAGGGTATAGAGCAGGCCGATCACAACCGCGACCAGCACCGTCAGGTATTTCCAAATAGGGTAGCGGTTCATTGCCGACTGGGATCAGAAAGAGTTTGACCCCGACGCAACATGCGACGGGGTATTGAACCAAAGCCTTACAGCGCTTTGATCGTACCTTTTGGCAACACGGTTGCCACTGAGGCTTTTTGCATCACAACCTCAATGGGGGTTGTGCCGTGCTCAGAGATTTCAATGGTGACATAGCTGTCGCTAACTTTGCTGACTTTGCCAAGCAAACCGCCGGCGCAGATGACTTCGTCGCCTTTGGCCAATGCAGCTAACAAAGCTTTGTGCTCTTTTTGGCGTTTCATTTGTGGGCGGATCATCAAAAAGTACAGCACCACGAACATCAAAACGATTGGGGCCATACCCATTAACGAACTGGCGGTATCGCCGGCTTGGGCCAGCACGAGGCTGGAAATTGCTTGAGCAGACATTAAGGTCTCCTTTGGGTAAATGTGAAACGCTGGCTATTGTACCGACTTGGTGGCGCGATCTCTTGCAAACTGGGCTTGCCAAGCCTGAAAGGTGCCATTCTCTATGGCTTCGCGCATTTCGGCCATGATTGTCAGGTAAAAATGAAGGTTATGCACGGTATTTAGACGCGAGCCGGTGATTTCGTTCGATTTTTGCAGATGATGCAGGTAAGACAGTGAAAAATTCTTGCATGTGTGGCAGCTGCAACTTGGGTCGAGCGGCAAGATGTTATCGCGGTATTGGGCGTTGCGAATTTTGACGTCGCCAAAACGGGTGAACAGCCAGCCATTGCGAGCGTTGCGGGTGGGCATCACACAGTCAAACATATCGATGCCCTGGGCGACCCCTTGCACTAGGTCTTCAGGGGTACCGACTCCCATTAAGTAGCGGGGGGCGTTGGCCGGCAGACGCGGAGCCACGTGGGCCAGAATTCGCATCATGTCTTCTTTGGGTTCGCCCACTGACAGCCCCCCAATCGCATAGCCATGAAAGCCGATGTCCTCTAAGCCCGCCAGCGATTCGTCACGTAGGGTTTCGAACATTCCGCCTTGAACGATTCCAAACAGTGCATTCGCATTATGGAGTGCATCAAAGCTTTCGCGTGAGCGCCTGGCCCAGCGCAACGACATGCGCATCGATACGGCCGCCTCGTCTTGCGTGGCAGGGCGATCGTTGATCATATAGGGCGTGCACTCATCAAATACCATGGCGATATCTGAATTGAGTTCGGTTTGAATTCGCATGGATTCTTCTGGCGTCAAAAATAGGCGCGCGCCATCGATCGGTGAAGCAAACTTGACGCCCTCTTCGGTGATTTTGCGCATACCTTGCAGACTGAACACCTGAAAGCCACCAGAGTCGGTTAATAAAGGCTTATGCCACTGCATAAAACCATGCAAACCACCGTGTTTGGCGATGACTTCAGTGCCAGGGCGCAGCCACAGGTGAAAGGTGTTGCCTAGCACGATTTGTGAGCCCACTTCAGTAAGTTCGTGCGGCATCATGGCTTTGACAGTGCCGTAAGTGCCCACGGGCATAAAGATCGGGGTCTCGACCACACCGTGATTGAGGGTCATCCGTCCGCGTCGAGCCAGGCCGTCGGTGGCGAGTAGTTCAAAGCTCAGCCCGGTGGGAGCGCTTTCGGTCGTCTCGTTGGCTTTAGAAGTGGTGCCAGGGGTCGTCACAATTTAGGATTCCGTTCAAGAAACATGGCGTCGCCATAACTAAAGAAGCGATAGCGCTGGTCGATCGCATGTTGGTAGGCGCGGCGCATCTGGTCTAGGCCAATGAAGGCGGCGACTAGCATCAGCAAAGTCGATTGTGGCAGATGAAAATTTGTAATCATCGCATCGATGACTTGGTAGTCAAAGCCAGGGGTAATAAATAAACGCGTGTCACCGCTTTGAGCGGTCGCTGCGGGCTGGCGCTCTGCGGATGCCCTCGTCAACAGGTTTCTAGCCAGATACTTTGTGGTGAGGTGTGGGTTGTCTTTCGCGGCAGATTCAAGCGAACGTACGCTGGTCGTGCCGACTGCGATCACGCGACCTCCAAAACTACGTGCGCGAGCAATCGCCTCAAGAGTCTCTGGCGGAACGGTGTAGCGCTCGGCGTGCATGATGTGCTCGGCCAAGGTGTTGACCCGTACCGGCTGAAAGGTACCGGCACCCACGTGAAGTGTCACAAAGGCACGCTTGATGCCCGCGGCGTCGAGTTGCTCAAATAAGGCTTGATCAAAATGCAGCCCCGCGGTGGGTGCGGCCACGGCCCCTGGTTCTCGAGCATAAATGGTTTGATAACGGTGGTCATCGGCGTCATCGGGTTGATGCGTAATGTAAGGCGGCAGGGGCGTGGCGCCGAATTGCTCGAGTAGTTCGAGTACCGATCGTTCAAATTTTAAGATGAATAAATCGTTTTCACGGCCCAGTACCTGCACGTTGAATGCCTCGGCCAGGCGTAACACGCCACCAGCCGTGGGCGATTTGCTAGAACGAATATGCGCCAGGGCCGTATCCAGGCCGGTGATCCGCTCAATCAGCACTTCAACCTTGCCACCGGTGGTCTTTTGGCCAAATAAACGAGCCTTAATGACTCGTGTGTCGTTAAACACCAATAAATCGTTGGGCCGCAACAGGTTTAGCAGGTCGGGAAATTTTCGGTCGTGCAGGTGGCCAGTCGCGTCGACATGCAGCAAACGGCTCGCCGTGCGAGTCGGCGCAGGTGTCTGCGCGATCAGCTCGGGCGGCAGCGCGTAATTAAAGTCAGCAATGGTTAATAAGGTCGTCAAGTCAATTAAATCTGTAGTGGTTTGAGGTGGCTTGAGCGGATTTCGTAGAACAAGCCAGGAAAGACCGCGCATTTTAAGCCTGTTGGGGGACTTTTTTTGTATGCTGTGGGTTCACACGAATAAACAGGCGGCGGTAATGACAGGTTTGCAGGCACAGACAGGCCCTTTATTAGCACAGACTTGGGCGCGAGCGACAGATTTGACAAGGGTTTGGGCACGAGCGACAGAACATCGTTTGAAGCAAATGCTGTGCGGCTTGGTGGTTGGGTTGAGCGTGATGTTTGGTTCGACCAG
The DNA here is from genome assembly GCA_037146575.1 of Alcaligenaceae bacterium. GTDB lineage: Bacteria > Pseudomonadota > Gammaproteobacteria > Burkholderiales > Burkholderiaceae_B > Zwartia. The sequence goes on from JBAWWV010000034.1 coordinate 13,442, forward strand.
CGCCTGTGCACAGGCTAGCTTGCCTCCCGAGCTCGCGCGTGCCTGGACGCAAACAAAATTGCCCGAGTCGTCGTTGTCGCTCTTGGTACAAGAAATCGGCGGTCCTCAGTTGTTTGCCGTGGCGCCTGAGTTGCCACGCAACCCGGCCTCGGTGATGAAGCTGGTGACCACCTACGCGGCGGTGTCTCGTTTGGGTCCAAACTACACTTGGCACACGGATCTATTAATTGGTCCGGATGCCAAGGCTTCAGAGCAGGGTGTACTCAACGGCCCGCTTTACATTCGGGCGGGTGGTGATCCTACCTTTTTGCTACAAGATCTTTGGCGCTTGTTGCGAGACTTACGTTTGCGTGGCGTGCGTGAGATTCCGGGAATCGTCATTGACCGGTCAGTTTTTGGCGAGGTGACGATTGACCCGGGTGCCTTCGATGGCTCAGCCTATAGTCCTTACAATGCGAGCCCTGATGCTTTTATGGTGGGCTTTGGCGCGGTGCGCCTCGTGTTCTCGCCAGACCCTGGAACGCGCAGTTGGAAGTCGTTTGTGGATCCACCCATGGAGGGTGTGCGAATTGACGGAAACGTTCAGTGGGTGGACGGTGTGTGCCCTGGCTCGCCTAATATCAGTACTGACATTATCATGACTGAGGGTGCGGTTAAGTTTCGAGTTTCGGGCAAGGCGGTGGGATCATGTGGCGAGTTTGATGTATTTCGGCTTGCCTTTTCGCAGCAAGAGTTTGGGGCCCGCGTCTTGCGCTCAATTTGGCAAGAACTTGGTGGTGTGATTACCGGGCCAATTCGCAGTGGCACGATTCCGACCTCGTCGGTTATCGTGGCTTCGCATCAATCTCCACCGCTTTCCGAGGCGATACGTTTAATTAATAAGCATAGTAATAACGTGATGACGCGCGTGTTGTTGTTGACGATCGGTGCTGAGGCAGGTCGTCGCCCGGCAACTGTCGATGGCAGCGTTCAAGTCGCGCGAGATATTTTGTTGCGACAAGGCTTACCGATGCAGGGCTTGGTGTTGGACAACGGTTCCGGTTTGTCGCGTGACGGTGTCGTGTCTGCGGCAAGTTTGGCGCAGATGTTGCAAAAGGCGTGGGCCTCGCCTGTGATGCCTGAGTATGTCGCTTCAATGTCTATTCTTGGCTCGGATGGCACTACGCGCAATCGTCTGCGCGATCCATCAACAAAATCCATGGCGCACCTTAAAACCGGAGCTTTGCGTGATGTGCGTTCAGTCGCTGGTTATGTTTGGGGCGCTAGCGGTAAGCGCTACGTAGTAGTGAGTATGGTGAATCACGAACGTGCACACGAGGCGCGCTCGTTTGAGAATGCGCTGATCTCATGGTTAACAGCGCGATGATAAGAGCCGTCAACTTGACCCAGGATCTGCCGCAGATCAAACAGATCAATCGGTGTGGGAATTGATGAATATTAAAGATATGGGGGGGGCTTGCAAAATACTACTACTCGCGTTGCTATTTTGCGCTTGCGCAAGTGCACAGGCGCAAATCTGTGAAGCTCGGTTTTTTCATAACGGCGGATTGATTGAGATTGGTAGCTCGGGTATGTTGAATGTCTCGGCCAAGCTGACTTTCAGCCAGGTTAAAAAAACCTCAGGTACCGTCTGCCAGGCGCAGGTTAAGGGGTTTGCCAGTTATGCACTGGTGAGCTTTTTAAGTGGCAGCAGTGAGATTGATCACGTCTTGAGCGTAAGTGGCAGCAAGACAAGTGTTGCGAATGCTCGTCCGGGTAAAGCTGCAGACACGGCCACTTTTGATGTGCAATTGCTTGGGCTGTTTGGTTTTGGGGCACCGATTCAGTCCGCAGGGCAAAAGTTTGCCGCGCAGTCGTACAGTTTGGCGGTGGGCGATCCAAAGCGCGGTTCAACCACACCAGTGGGTGTGCGCATGGGTGAAAAAACCGTTGGTGCACAACAATTGATTCAGACTGCAGTCGGTAAGTTGAAATGCTGGCCGGTTCGGTATGCGCGCAGCACCGACGCGACCACTGCACAAGTGCAGGGCATGGTGCTACCGATCCCGTCGATTCAATCGCAAGTGACGGATTGGTTTTGTCCCTCGACTAATCTTGTGATGAGGCAAGAGATTGAGCACTCAGGTCAAAAATCAGTGATTGAGGTGAAGGTGCTGCGGTAGGGCTGTTAACAGAATCGAACCTTAGGATACGTATGCTTAAACGCTTTTTCATTATCGTGATGATTGGTGTATCTTTTTTTAGTCAAGCCCATGGGCAAAGCTATCCAACAAGGTCGATTGAGTTGATTGTGCCGATCGCGGCGGGTGGTGGCATGGATATTCAGACGCGACTATTGGCCGATCTTGTAAAGGGCGACTTAAATCAGACCTTGACGGTGGTGAATCGGGCCGGAGCAGGTGGCACGATTGGAGTCGGGCAGCTTGTGAAAGCCAAGCCTGACGGCTACACACTTGCCGCTGTTTGGAATGGCCCCCTGACCGCGAGCCCGCACAATCAGCCGGTGACTTATCAGCCGGATGATTACATCCCTTTGATTCAGTTTTCGAAGGCACCGTTCGTGCTTTGCGTTCGACCAGAGTTTGCGGCAGATAACGGTCCGGATTTCATTGCTCAGTTAAAAAGCGCGCCAAATCGATATAGCTATGGAACGGAAGGGCTCGGGGGCTCGTTGCACTTGGGGCTTGAACGGATTTTTAAAGTGCTGGGCGTTCAGGTTCAAGCCATACCCTTTAGCGGCGCGACGGTTACCGTGAGCAATTTTTTAGGTGAGCACATTTCAATTTATGCTGGTGGTATCGCAAGCATTTTGCCGCATATGAAAGCGGGCCGTGCCAAATGCCTATTGTTGACCTCTGCCTCCAATAATCCAGTCTTTCCTCAGGCGAGTGGTTTAGATGTGTTGGGGCTAGCGGCCTACGAAATGTTGACATGGAGAGTCATTCTTGCACCCAAGGGGACGCCCCCTAGTGTGCTTAAAAGACTCGAGCAGGCGTTTTTTGGCGCAGTGACTGATCTGCGCTTCACTGACTATTTGAAAGAGCAAGGCGAGACGCCTGCAACGCTTTCTGGCGAGGCTTTGAGACAATATATCAACAAAGAATATGCAGTACTCGGAGACGTGCAAAAAGAGCTTAACCAAGGCGCTCCCTCTCGATAGGTATTGCCCCTTGATAAAGTTCCGGTGTGAACAGCGTTTATAAACTAACAGGATAAATAAAACGTAGAGTCCGTCTGTCTCAAGTCGCAGCGGTGAGCAGTGCGCGAAATTAATCAATTGAGGTTTCTAGGCCCGCAGTACTGTTGACAAAATAGTGACGTTAGGAAGTTCACCATCGCCAAAATAGGTCAAGGCTTTTAGGCTTTCGCTGGGTTGAAAGGCAAGCCCAAATACCTCCCTGGCAGACGAAAGCCCTCTGGCAAGCGAGACGCCTGATCGGCAATTCGGGGACTTGTCCAAGTTCAGCGAGACCCAGACGGTAATGCCAGTAGTGCCAAGATTTTGGGTTGAACTGACCCGCTTGTGCGTGTGCGATTGCATCGCGTAATGACTCGTCACCCAGTCGCATTGCCATATTTTGCACGTCGGCGTAATCCCCGATATTCATAACCTGAGCGATGATCCGCTGTGGCGAAATGACCGCTTCGTTAGGCGTCAGCCACCAGATATATTTGCGCGCCATTTCTAGCAGCAAGGAATGATCCGCAGCAATCATTTTGAAAGAGATTTACCAGAATAGAAGACCCTCATTTTTACCTGAAAGAGACCTTTCAAACGAGTAGTTTTAAAGCCCTAATTCACCCCAAATCGCATCCACACGCGCCTTGGTTGCGGCATCCATCGTAATCGGCGTGCCCCACTCGCGCTGCGTCTCGCCCGGCCATTTATTGGTGGCGTCGAGACCCATTTTTCCGCCAAGTCCTGAAACCGGTGACGCAAAATCCAGATAATCGATGGGTGTGTTTTCAACGAGCAGTGTGTCGCGCACCGGATCCATGCGTGTGGTCATTGCCCAGACGACTTCTTTCCAGTCGCGTGGGTTGATGTCTTGATCGACGACCACAATAAATTTTGTGTACATGAACTGGCGCAAAATACTCCACAAGCCAAACATCACACGCTTAGCATGCCCTGGGTATTGTTTACGAATCGACACCACTGCCAGACGATAGCTACAGCCCTCTGGCGGCAAATAAAAATCGACGATCTCGGGCAACTGGCGCCGCAAAATCGGTACGAAGACTTCATTGAGCGCGACTCCTAATACCGCAGGTTCATCGGGCGGCTTGCCTGTGTAGGTGGTGTGATAAATCGGATTGCGACGCATGGTAATTCGTTCAACCGTGAAGACCGGAAACCAGTCTTGCTCGTTGTAATAGCCAGTATGATCGCCATAAGGGCCTTCAAGTGCCAGTTCATAGTCAGACGCAGGCGGCGGGTTGACGCCTTGAGGAGCAACGGGTTTGATCGCACGCGGATCTGAGCTGGGCAGTAAGTGACCCTCGAGCACGATCTCGGCAGTCGCCGGAACCGACAACCCGCTGCCAAGCGCCTGCGTGACTTCAGTGCGCGCGCCACGAAGCAAACCTGCGAATTGATACTCAGACAAGCTATCCGGCACGGGCGTGACAGCGCCTAACGTGGTGGCTGGATCAGCACCCAGAGCCACCGCAAGGGGAAAGGGGGTGCCGGGGTGTGCCAGTGCGTGGTCTCTGAAATCAAGCGCACCACCACGATGCGACAACCAGCGCATGATGAGTTTATTGCGACCAATCACTTGCTGGCGATAAATACCCAGATTTTGTCGACGGGCGTTGGGTCCCCGAGTGATTACCAGGCCCCAGGTGAGTAACGGCGCAATGTCGCCGGGCCAGCAGGTCTGGATGGGCAGTTTGGCCAGATCCACATCGTTGCCTTCCCAAACGATGTCTTGGCAAGGTGCACCACGAACCGTCTTGGGGCTCATGTCCCATAAGGCGGCTTTGAGCATCGAGACTTTTGCTAAGGCATCACGAAAGCCCTTTGGGGCCTCGGGTTCGCGTAACGACGCGAGCAGTTCGCCGATCTCTCGTAAGGCACCTACGTTTTCAGCTCCCATTCCCCGCGCCACGCGTGCGGGTGTTCCAAACAAGTTTGCCAAGACCGGCATCGACGCGGGTTGACCGTTGTGGATGGCGCGCTCAAATAATAGAGCGGGGCCCTCAGCTTTGAGGACGCGATCTGCAATCTCGGTCATCTCAAGTGAGGTCGAGACAGGCTGACTGATGCGCTTGAGTTCGTCTGAGCGCTCAAGCTGTGCAATAAAATCTCTTAAGTCTTTGTATTTCAAGGTCTTGATCCGCCAAAACGGTTACAGTTCTGAGATGCACACAAGGTTAACACCCGCCATGCTTGACCCCGAGGTGAGGCAATGATTACGCTCTCTCCTATCCTGAGCGTGACGCAACAATTAGTGAGCGGACTCTACCGTAATCTGGCCGAGTTTGTGCGAACGTGCGCGATCTATCTTGGGATTTCGGTGTTGGTGGCCGGCACGATGGTGTTGACGATGCCCCCACTACGCGGGCAGGCGCTGCAAATTCATTCGGCGTTGCTTTATGCACTCGTGCCCGAGGTCTTGATTCCGTTGGCAAGGACAAACACAAGTGCGCCAATCGGTACGATCGTTGCAGCGGTTGATTTAGAAACGACTCGGGGTGAAACGTTACCGCCCTCGGCAGAGGGGCGCGTGACCCCCTCGGCTGCGGCAGCGGGCCCACTGACTGAAACAGCGCAATCGGTTACGGCAGCAAAGACTCCGGCGGCAACGGTGCGAAATGATTTGGCCGTGGCGGCGCAGGCTTCTGCGTCTAGCAGTGGCGCCAGTCTTGCACAGGTATTGCAGCGTTATGCTTTAAGTCAACAGCAGCAGGACGCATTAATTCAATATCTGTCGCGCAAGTATCTGGTGGCAAATCAAGCCGCGCAAATGTTTGTGGAAACAGCCTACGTGGTGGGCGATGAATTGAAAGTGGATCCGCTGTTGTTATTAGCGATCATCGCTACGGAGTCGCGTTTCAATCCGTACGCGGGTGGCCAGGTGGGTGGCCCAACTGGATTGATGCAAGTCATGATGAGTGTTCATCGAGAAAAATTTACCCAACTGGGGCGCGGCGAAACGATGGTCTTTAACCCCGTTGCGAATATTCGCGTTGGCGCTTTTATTTTGGCGTATTGCATACGCACTCGAGGATCCGTTGCAGGGGGATTGCTGTGCTATTGCGGCGCGAGCGGCCCGGGGGCCGATGGTGGCTATACAGAAAAAGTCTTGTCAGAGCGCCGGCGCCTAGCGCTCGCGGGTTCGATCGCGCTAAAAGATTGAGCGCCAGTCTTTGGCCTCAATGTCTGTAGGCTGCCTCCTCGTGAGAGGAGGTCGAACTGACAATGATTAGTTTGGTGGTGACTGCGCAGGCTTGTCTCGGCAGCGGCAGCCTTCGGACTTTCGGTCAGCCCAAAAACACCTTCATGCGGTGGATTGCCTCTTGTAGGCGCTCGAGCCCAGTGGTGTAGGCAAACCGCATGGTGTGGGCGGCATGCGCGGGACCAAAGTCTAAGCCCGCCACCGCGGCGACGCGCGCACCATTGAGCAGTGCGGCTGAAAAAGCGCCGCTGTCTGGCGAATGCGCTGAGATGTCGCCGTAGACGTAAAAGGCGCCGTCGGGCGTCACGGGTACATCAATATTTAAGGCCTTCAAGGCAGGCACCAGATAATCGCGTCGTTGCCTAAAGGCTTCGCGGCGTTGCTCAAAAATCGCCAAGGCGTCAGGGTCAAAACAAGCGATGGCGCCGTGTTGCGCCAGGGTTGGCGCGCAGATGGCTAAACTTGCCGCCATTTTTTCGATCGGTTCAACCATATGGGTCGGCACAATCATCCAGCCCAGGCGCCAGCCCGTCATACTGAAATACTTTGAAAAGCTATTCAGGATAATGAGGTTGTCGTCGATGGCAAGTGCAGATTGACGCGTACCATCATACGACAAGCTTAAATAAATTTCGTCCATCATCACAAAACCGTTGCGCGCATGCACTTGCTTGATCAGCCGCGTGAGAGCATCGCGGGGGATCGAGGTGCCGGTGGGGTTGCTAGGCGAGGCAATCAACACACCGCGTGTAGCAGGCCCCCAGTGCTGTTCAATGTCTGTGTCAGATAATTGAAAGCGATTTGCGATGGTGGTGGGGATCAGTTTTGTGGTGCCGCCCGCGGCCCCGACAAAATTTCGGTTGGGTGGGTAGCAGGGGTCGGGCATCAACACTTCGTCGCCCGGATTGATCAGTGCCATGGCAGCAAGTAGAAGTGCCCCACTTGCACCCGAGGTCACAATGACGCGGTTGGCGTCGACGTTGGTGCCTAGTTGTTCGAAATAAAATCGGGCGATCGCTTCTCTCAGTTCGGGCAGCCCTGCGGGTGGTGAATAGCCACTTTTTCCAGAACGCGCGGCACTCTCCATCGCCTGGACGACCTGCGGAGCTGCGGTAAAGTCGGGTTCGCCCACGCCAAGGCTGATAATGTCGATACCAGCGCGCTGTAGCACCGAGGCTTGTTTAAAAAGCTCAACCGCATGAAAGGTCACGGTATCGGCGGTGCGTGCTGCAAGAACTGTCATGACCTATCTCCTTTTTG
>JBAWWV010000035.1:0-20815 GCA_037146575.1 Alcaligenaceae bacterium
GCGTCCTTTGGCGCCCATCACAATTAAATCAACTTTATCTTTATTAGCAAGAGCCATGATCTCGTGAGCAACATGCCCGCGTCTGATAGCCATATTGTGTTTAACCCCAGCGGTATCAAGAACTTTTTGTGCGGCTTTTAATTCTTTCTCACTGATCTCTCGAAAGTAATCATCCACAACGCTTTTGGCAACGAATTGCTTGACGTGCCCTAAGCCCACGTCATCATGAACGCTGACTAAAATCACCGTCGCTGGGCTGCGAGAATTTTTAGCCAACTTCACAACATACTTTGCAGCATTGAGCGATGACTTTGAGCCATCAATCGGTAGCAGTATCTTCATACGTCCTCCTTTTTTATATACAACAATCTTGGATGCAGCTAGCTTCAGTCTAAGCTCCGAATTAATTATTCGCAATTATGAAACTCGAGATTTGACCTTAGATCTAAAGTCTTTTTGATCTAGATCAATCAGTCAGACCTTTATTCTTTTGCTAGCAGTATTGGGCACCAGATGAGGTGCATGCTTAACTAAAAAATCTTGGTTTGTTCGTAAGTATGATGAGGTGAAAGCTGTTGTATGGAAAAGAGCCGGAGTTAAGAGCCCGGCAAACTGTATTGCCTGTCATACGGATGCGACAGAAGGTTTTTTTAATGAAGACAATATCCAAATACCAACAAAATGAAAATTTCTAATCAAAAGCAATCCGTTTTAGTTTGGGATTTTCCGGTCAGAGTCTTTCATTGGCTGTTGGCGATATCTTTTGCCGGCGCCTGGCTCACCTCTGAGAGCGAAGCGCAGCAAATGATTCACTATGCCTTTGGGTATTCGGCTTGTGTTTTAGTTTTGTTTAGAATTGTTTGGGGAATAGTCGGAACTAGGTATGCTCGCTTTGCTCAGTTTATGAGGGGCCCGGCAGAAACCATCCAACACCTTAAGTCACTGTTGACAGGGCATAAAACCCCTGAGCTTGGGCATAACCCTGCAGGCGCCTTGGTGATGATTGCACTAATGATTTTTATCTTGCTTCTCGGTTTAAGCGGTTATTGGAGTGTCAAAGAGTTCTTGGGCGACTTCATGAGTGAGGCGCACGAAGTGCTTGCCAACTTTGCGTTGGCGATCGTAATCGCTCACATAGCCGCTGCGGTCATCATGAGTCTTTTTCAAAAAGAAAATTTAATTAAATCTATGGTGACAGGTAAGAAGCGGGGTACCCCAGAGCAAGCCATTCGTTATCCAATGTATGTGCTTGGCGCAGCCTTAGCTGCTGCGTGGGGGTATTCTTTTTATCTGGTGATCAGTAGCGCTTTGCCAGCCTTGACTCGCTAGTAAGGTTTTCTTCGATTGACTGCCCTCATCGTACGCTAGTACGGTATTCGACTCACAGGGGGCAACAATCTAAAAATGCTGAAGGTATTTGAAAATGCCCGCAACGGGCAAAGGCATAGGTTTAGCTCTGTTGCGCCGCTTGCTCAAGACGCTCTGGAGTGAGCGGTAAGTCCCGCATCCGCACGCCTAGCGCGTTTGCAAGCGCGTTGGCAAGCGCGGCAGCCGTTGGGCCGGCCGCGCATTCTCCGACACCAAGCGGTGGGTCTTCTGGGCGACTTACGCAGCTAACTTCAAGTGCGCGTGGGGTATGGGCAAAGCCTAAGATCGGGTACTGATCCCAGGTGTTACTGGTGATGCGTGTGGTATCCCAATGCAGGCCCTCAATGAGTGTCCAACTCGCGGCCTGCAAGACGCCGCCTTCAATTTGGTTGACAAGTCCATCAGGGTGGATGACTTCACCGGCATCCACGGCCACCCAGATCCGATCAAGAATAATACGATCGGTCACTTCAATGTCGATCACCATCGCACAGTAAGCACCAGTGTTTTTGTAACGAGCAAAGGCAACGCCGCGCCCGACAGTGGCATCCTTATTCGTTGGCTGAAGCTTTTTCTCTTGCCAGTTTGCCATACGCGCAACGGTCTTGAGCACTTCGGCCGCGCGGGGGTCTTCAAGATGCGCCAGACGAAAGGCGATCGGGTCGTTTTGTGCAAGCGATGCGAGTTCATCCATACAAGATTCAATCGCAAAAACATTGGCATACGCACCCAGCGCACGTAAGGCCGAGCTACGCAAGGTCGTTGCTTGTACTAAGTGGTAATCGATCTTATGTTTGGCGAAGGTGTACAGAGGCACTGCATTACGCGTGCCGCCTCCACCGGTCGCGAGTGCAAAGTCGCTGACCTCTGGCGTGGGGGCTGGTGGCATGCGGTGCGCTGCAGCCAAACTGCGCAAGCCACTCGACATGCCTGGGCGCTGCACGTGGGTGTGACTCCAGGTCTGATGATGCCAACTGACGATTTTTCCTTGCTCGTTCAATTCGGCATCGATCTGCACTGACATTGCAGAGCCGTGTGGTGACCAGTTAAATTCGTCTTCACGCATCCATTGCAGGCGCACCGGGCGTCCGGCTTCACGCGCCAGCACGGCCGCTTCAAAGCCGGCGTCATCTGCACCGTTGTGTCCATAACAGCCAGCGCCATCCATGTGAATGACCGTCACCTGATCAAGCTTCATGCCGCATAAGGTCGCCAGTTCACGACGCATCGGAAAGCTGCCTTGACCGTGTGTCCATACCGTTAAGTGCTGGTCACTCCAGTGCGCCAAGGCACAAGACGGGCCAATTGAGCCGTGTGCAAGAAATGGTTTTGAATAGTTTGCAGAAAAATGCTGTCTTCGAACGCTAGCAGTCGCGGCCAAGGCTGAACCTGAACCAGCCTCTGCGCTGATCTTAGCGGTCGCGCGCTTGAAAGCAGAATCCTGAGCAGAGTCTTTTTCACTAACAATACTGTCTGCGGTTGGCAAGGTTCTAAGCCATGCCTGAGACGGCTCTTCTTTAGGCAGTGAAGCCGACTCTTGCCACTTAATCGCTTTAGAAATTGCTTTTGCTGCTGCGATGGCTTGCTCTTCGCGTTCAGCGCAGACGCCGATCAAACGCCCTGAAACAAAAAGGGTATGCACGCCAGGTAGGCGCTTAATGGCTTGTTGACTTGCTTCGTCAAACTCAATGACTTGTGCACTGTAGCTCGGTGGGTGCACGATCCGAGCGTGCAACATATCAGGTAGTTCAAAGTCCTGAATGTAACCAGCACCAAAGAGTTTGTGCTGCAGGTCAGGGCGTTTGGGGCTCTGGCCTGTAGTGTGTCTAGAGGCAACGTCTTTGGGCTTGATCAAACCAGTGGCTTGAATACTTAGATCCACACTCGAGGCCAGTGTTGCGTAGCTGAGGTCTACAAAGAATGGGCTCTGATTTTTCTGAAAAAATACGCCGTCTTTAACCTGAACCTCATGGTCAGGCAGATTTAAGCGTTGAGCTGCAGCCTGCACAAAGGCGTGGCGCACTTCAGCGCACACCTGACGTAAGGCCATTAACCCAACCTGCACAGAATTGCTACCCGAGGTGTAACCTTGATCGGGGCACAGATCAGTGTTGCCCGCCGTGATATCGAGCTGAGTGAGCGGCACCTCAAGTTCGTCAGCTGCGATCTGCAATTGGGCAATGTGAATCCCTTGCCCTAGTTCAACTTTGCCAACCTTGAGTCTGATGGTGCCGTCTGACTCAACCTTCACCCAACTAGCTAGTGTTGGGTTTGTGGCGAGCTCAGGATTTGCTGTGACAGTTGTGGCCAGAGTCATGCGAGACGCTTTAGTTGAGTGATGGCGGCCCGTGCTGCAGTCAAAATGCGCATGTGGGTGCCGCAGCGACATAAATGCCGATCAAGGGCGGTGACGAGTTGTTCGTCTGACGGGTTTGGATTGCGTTCAAGTAACGCTGCCACCGAGAGCATGATGCCATTGATACAGTAGCCACATTGAGCGGCTTGTTCGTCAATAAAACACTGTTGAATAGGGTGGGGGTGTTCGGGTGTGCCAAGCCCCTCAATCGTTGTCACGTGTTTGCCCTGAACCGCTTGAACGGTGATATCGCAACTTTGTACAGCTTGACCGTCAAGCAAGACGGTACAACTGCCACACGCGCCCGAGCCACAGCCAAAGCGTGTGCCCTTAAGCTTGAGATCATTGCGCAATACATAGAGTAATGGGCAGTCTGGCTCAACCTCAGCCTCAAGCTGAGTCAGTTTTCCGTTGACAGTAAATTCTATTGGCATGCCGTGAGTCAAAAGTCAGCCTCTATGTATCGATACCTACAGTATCAACGTTTAGACAGTTTAAAGAGTTTTGCGGCGTTGCCGCCCTGAATCAATTTACGCTCGTCATCCGTTAGGTTCAACACACCTTGAATGGTTTTGAGTGGATTGTCATCAGCCATGTCGTAAGGATAGTCGCTACCCAATAAAACGTGTTTGACGCTATATTTTTCAATCAAAGAGTCGAGCATGCCCGAATCAAACGTAATCGTATCGTAGTAAAACTTCTTGAGGTATGACGACGGTTTCTTTTTCAGTTGCGTACGTGAGTCTGGGCGGGCTTTCCAGCCATGATCCATACGGGCGTGGTAGTGGGCAAGGTAACCCCCGCCATGTGCGACAACAAACTTTAAGCCCGGAAAGCGATCGAGTACACCACCAAAAATGAGATGACTCACCGCTAAGGTTGACTCAAGTGGATTGCCAATAATGTTATTGAAATAATGATCGGTCATTCGATCAGCATGGGTAAAGCCCATGGGGTGCATAAAAATCGTGACATCTAACTCTTGCGCTTTTGCAAAAAAAACATCTAAACCTAAACGTTTGTCTGCCAGGTCAATGCCGTTAACGTTGGTGCAAATTTCAACACCGCGCATTCCTAGTTTTTTGACACAGCGTTCAAGTTCTTTAGCTGCCATCTTTGGATGCTGTAGCGGCACAGTACACATACCCGCAAACCGGTCAGGATGCATGGCAACAATTTCGGCGATTCGTTCATTCGTTTTACGTGAAAGTTCAAGACCAAAATCTGGTTCGGCGTAATAAAAATATTGTGCGGGGGCAGGCGAAACAATTTGTACGTCGATCCCCATCTTATCCATATCGCGCAAGCGGGTGGGGATATCACTCAGTTTGGCTGCGCGCACCTTCATTTGATCGATATTCACGTCGCGGGTCATTTGATTGGCGAACACAATCGAAGGTTCGCGTTCGAAGGGTTTGAGCGGCGCAGCCATGGCACCCACTTCGCTGTTTTGATAATGACAATGAATATCGACGTTGAGTGATTTTTTGTTTTTGCTTTTGATCTTTAGCGCCTGACTGGCATGTTGCTTGGGCTTGGTGGCACTGGCAGAGCGCGGTGCTTTCTGAGCGATCGCCATTTCGCCGCTACCCAAGTTAAGGTGCGACCCGTCGCCGTGTGAACAGTTTTCGTGGGATAGTGCTTGGCAAGAAAAAAACATGATTCGATCTCGTTTGATTGTATACGGTTAAAACGCACACAGTGTTATTCGTGTTACTGGTGTTGTTGGTGTTGTCAGTGTTAAGTGTTACCAGTGTTATCAGTGTTATCAGTGTTATTCAGCCACGCATTCAATGAATGCCAAGATAGCGTTGCAGAGTCTCTTGATTATTCATCAGTGTGGCAGGCGTTCCTTCCCAAACGACACGCCCCGTCTCTAAAATATAGACACGATCGGCAACAGCCATGGCGCTATACAAGTTTTGTTCGACCAGCAAGATACCAAGTCCATCGGCACGCAGTGACTTTAAAATCTGTTCAACGTTTTCAACCGCGACGGGTGCAAGTCCTTCGGTTGGTTCATCCATCAACAAAATTTTTGGTCCAGTCATCAACGCGCGACCGATTGCCAGCATCTGGCGCTCGCCGCCCGAGAGTTGATTGCCGCGGTGCGTCTTTCGCTCTGCAAGGCGTGGAAATGCTTCAAATACTTTTTCGCTGGTCCAGGCTTCGGAGCGCTTATTCTCTAACATCTGCAAGTGCTCAAGAACGGTCAAAGACTGAAATAGTCGACGCCCTTGAGGAACATAGCCGATTCCTTTTGCAGCCACTTCAAATGACCGTAAGCCCTCGAGATCGACGCCATTGAGGCGAACGTGACCGGCTGTCTTTTTGGGGGATTCGAGCCCCATCACTGAACGCACCAAAGACGTTTTGCCCATGCCGTTGCGGCCTAGCAAGGCCACAATCTCACCTTGTGCAACGTTGAGCGAGGCATCGTACAGCACTTGCGCCATGCCGTAAGACGAACAGAGTTGATCGATTTCAAGCATGACGAGGTTTACCCAGATAAATTTCTTGTACCTGCGGATTGTTGCGAATATCGTCGGGGGTACCTTAGACTAGCACCGAGCCTTGATACATGCAAATGACCCGATCCACTAAGCCAAGCGCGAGTTCAATATCGTGTTCAATCAAAATCAGCGATAGTGAAGCTGGTAGTGAGCGAATTACCGCGGCCATCACCTGCCGTTCGGCAGGCGATAAGCCAGCTGCGGGCTCGTCGAGCAAGAGCACTTTGGGTGAACTGGTAAGCGACATTGCCAATTCAAGTTGACGCTGTTCGCCATACGAAATTTCTTTGACGATCAAATTGCGTTTAGCTTGTAATTGGCATTTTTCAAGAGCAGCATCAACAATTTCACGCTCTTGGCCTAAGGCCTTGCCTGAGCGCCACATTGAAAATTTTGAACGACTCAACCCCCGCGTCGCCAACAGAAGATTCTCTTGAATCGTCAAACCAAAAAATAAATTTGTGATTTGAAACGTACGGGCAATGCCCAGCTGCGCTCGGGCCTCGGGCGAGGCCCGAGTGATATCGGCCCCGTCGAATAACACTTGCCCGCACGAGGCCGGCGTTAAGCCGGTGATCGCGTTAAAGAGCGTCGTTTTGCCAGCGCCATTGGGCCCCAGAATGGCGACACGCTCTCCGGCGGCGAGATGCAGTGATGCATTGTCGACGGCCTTGAGCGCGCCGAAGTGAATGCCGACGCCGTTGAGCTGTAAAAGGTGAGTCGTCATCACTTACGCAGGTTTAATCCCTTGAAACGTGCGCGAATACGGCGGTTGCTTCATATAGGTTTCTGGGTCGTACTTCCAGAACTGAGAGACTTCTGGATAGGTTTCAATCGGTACGTTCCAGTATTTGCCATCTGGTCGTTTCACGACTTTACGAATAAACACGTCATAAATCGGACTGCCATAATCGTCAAGCTTGACGGGGCGACCTAAGGGCGAGGATGTCAGTACGGTTTTACGAACGGCCTCAAGAAACTTGGGTCGATCTTCGATGTTGCCTTTAACGGTATCGATTGCCTGTGCCAGCCAAAGCGCAGCCGAGTAATGCGAAAAACCGTAAATGGACGGAAAATATTTATAAGCGGCTTCGTACTCAGCCACAAATTTTTTCGTGGCAGGTGAGTCAAAGCCTTCAGCAAAATGTGCTGACGAAATAATGCCCTCAGCGTCGGCGCCTAAGGTGCGAATCACTGATTGATCGGTTGCGTTTTGTGCGCCAATGAGTGCGATTTTTCCGCCCAGACCAAAGTTTACCCACTGTTGCATAAAGCGGGTGGCGTCTGAACCTGTTTCCATCATGAACACAGCGTCAGGCTTTGCCGCTTGAATTTGTGCGAGATAGGGGCTGAAGTCTTGCGTATTTAAAGGGTTCCAGTGTTGGGCAACAATGGTGCCGCCAAGCTCTGTGAAGGTTTGGGCGAAGCCGCCGCATTGTTCATGGCCAAAGGTATAGTCTTGGGAAATGGTGATGACCTTGCGATAGCCAAGTTTTTTGAAGGCGTAATCTGCTAAAGGCCTGGGCATTTGGCTGGCGGTGTAGCCTGCGACACGAATCACATTCGGGATGCGCTTGCGTTGAGTCAGGTCATCGGCTGCGATCACCGGAATAAAGTATGGGATGCCATTTGTTTTTGCATACTCGGCAACTGCCAAGCCGGTATTGGCCAGTAGGTCGCCGACCAGAAAATCAACCTTGGTCTGTTCGGTCAGCTTACGCGCCTTTTGTAAGGCAATATCAGGGTTAGAACCGTCATCTTCTATGGTGACTTGAACCTCGCGGCCACCCGCCTTCTTGCCAACCTGGTTCCAATACAAATTAAAACCTTCTGCAATTTCTTTACCGCCTGAAGCGACTACGCCAGTCAAGGGGGTAAGCAGACCAATTTTGATCGGACCTGTGCTTTGAGCAAAAACTTTATTAAACGATCCTGCGACGGCCAAGCCGCTCAATGCTGTCGTTGAAGCGAGAAAATTGCGACGATCCATGATGCTCTCCGGTTGATAAGGGATGCTGCGATGCTTAAGTTAGCGCTTGCGAAACCAATTTAATTCACGTGCTTTACCGATTAATCCCGTTGGTGCAAAAATCATTGTTAAAACAAAGAGCAGGCCTAAGATCATTGACCAACGCTCGGTGAAGGAACTCATGATATTTTCAAGTGCGATGATTAGCGTTGCCCCCACGATACCGCCAAAAAGGGTGCCAACGCCGCCAATGATCGCCATCAGTAAGCCTTTGACCGATTGTGCCAAGGCCACTGACGATGGGCTCACAAAGCTATTGAATAAAGCGTAGAGGACGCCTGCAATACCAGCCATCAAGCCAGAAAACATAAAGCCCAGTACCAAGTGTAGGCTGCTGCGATAGCCTAGACTTTTCATGCGTGATTCGCTTTCTCTAATCCCTTTTAACGATAAACCAAAGGGTGAGTTAACGAAGCGCCACATCACGAACGTTGCCGCGACGGTGATTGCCAACACAAAGTAATAAAAATTCGAAGGGTCGATCAGCCAATCAGGCCTGACATTACCGCGCAAGCCGTTTTCTCCGCCTGTGACAGAGGTCCATCGTTGGCAAATGCCCCAAATGATCATGCCCAAGGCCAAGGTCAGTAATAAAAAATAAACGCCCGAGGTGCGTACGGCGAGTACTGCGAACACGGTGGCCACGAGCAGGGCAATTGCAAGGCCTAACAGCATACCGACCCAAGGGTTGCCCCCTGCAGACGTCACGTAGTACATGACAACATAGGTTGCCACGCCAAAGATGGCGCCATGACAAAGCGGCGTGCGCCCTGCGTAACCGGCCAGAATATCAATCGACATTGCCAGCAACGCATAGATAATGGTCAAGGTCGCCAGGGTGGTTTCGTAACCCGTAAAAACAAGCGGGACGCAGGCTAATGCCCCAACGATTGCAACACTCCAAAATGATTTTGAATGCGAAAGCATAGATAGGTTGCCGATTAATGAGCGCGACCGAACAGGCCGGTGGGTCGAAAGGCGAGCAGTAGGGCCATCGGCCCGAAAATTACAAAATAAGACAATTCAGGAAACCACACTTGTCCGAACGTTGAGAGCATGGCGACCGTGATGCTGCCAATCGCAGCCCCGGCTAGGCTACCGCGCCCTCCGATGATGACCACTGCGAGACTGAAGACAAGAATTTCAGAGTCTGCGCTTGGGTATAACGAGAGGAAGGCCCCGCCGAGCGCTCCGGCAATACCCGCAAGAGCCATCCCCAGCATAAAGGTAATGACAAAGACTTTACGGATGTTGACGCCCATCGCCTCAACCGTTTCGGCATCGTCGACCCCGGCGCGGATGAGTGCGCCCAAGCGCGTGCGATTCATTAATAACCAGAGCAAAACAAAAATTAGGATGCCGATTAGTAAGACAAAGAGTCGATACTTGGGATAAGTTAGACCCGCAAACTGCAGTGGGCCTTTTAAGAAAGCAGGCACAGGCACGCTAAACGTATCGCCACCAAAAAAAACAAGTGCCGCATCATTCATCATGAGCGCCAAGCCTAGCGTCATGAGCACCTGCCGTAGTTCACCACCGCGCGCAAAGCGTAAGAGATATTGTTCGACCATACCCAGTAAAGCGATGGCGAGTGCGGCGGCACAGATCCCTAAGATAAAGCTATCAAACTGAGTGGCTGTGAAGTAAGCAACATAGCCACCCATGAGATACATCGCACCATGCGCCAAGTTCACGATACGCATCAGACCGAAAATCAACGTAAAGCCGCTGGCCACTAAAAAAAGTAAGGCGGCAAAGGTGAACCCATTCAGCAGTTGGAATACGGTAAAAGACATTAGTCCTTAATCCCAAAGTGCCTGAGCGTGTTGTTGAGTTTAGCGACGATCATAGAGGTCATTTTTTTGCCTGCTGGGTATACCAGTCAAGAATTTGTTCGCCGTTCCAGTGCAAAACACCGCTGTGTTTATTAATGTGTTCATACACACGCTCGAGATAACGAATCCTGAAGGGTTGACCGCTGATGTAGGGGTGCAACGCGATCGCCATGATCTTGGGACGCTCAGCAGACTCAAGATAATAACGATCAAAGGTATCAATACACTTTTGGGTCCAGTATTCAGCCTCATGGTGTTGCACGATCATCATTGGGATATCGTTATTCTCAACACTATAGGGCAAGGTGACTAATTTTCCGTGTGCGGTTTGAATTTCAGTGGGTTCGTCGTCATACGGAAAATCGCCAATGTATTTAATCCCAGCGGCAGCCAGTAGGTCAGGGGTTTCATAGGTCTGTGTCAGCCCAGGTCCAAGCCAGCCAACTGGTCGTTTACCGGTAAAACGCTCAAGCGTATCTAACGATTTTTCGATCATGCCTTTTTGGTCTTCAACTTTGTGAATGGGCATTTGCTCGTAGGCATGACCCATGAACTCCCAGCCAGCCTCAAGGCAGGCCTGCGCAACACGCGGGTAGTCGACGGTCACGCGTGCATTGATTGAAAGAGTGGGTTTGATGGCGAGCGAGTCGAACAGCTTTTTAAAACGCCAAAAACCGACACGCATGCCATATTCATGCCATGCCCAGTTCGGTACGTCTGGTTGCAGCGCAACGCCTGTAGGCGCTGG
Organism: Alcaligenaceae bacterium; assembly: GCA_037146575.1. Taxonomy (GTDB): domain Bacteria; phylum Pseudomonadota; class Gammaproteobacteria; order Burkholderiales; family Burkholderiaceae_B; genus Zwartia. The sequence continues at coordinate 10,850 of JBAWWV010000035.1, forward strand.
TAAGACCTGACGTGCCATAGGTCGACTGATATCCCAGACTTCAAGATTCACAATTGTCCACACAATCATTTTGGCGTCGCCAGGCAGCTTCAGGGCAGGGCGATCAACAATTGCAGAGTAGGTGGCGCGTTCGCCTGGAGTTTGAGTCATTGTTAAATCCTTTTTCAAGAGTGTGCAAGCAGTTCGCCACGTTGCATGACTTCTTGCGAGGTCATGACGAAACCGAACGCTGTACGAATGCATAACAGGGCAGCGTCGTGCAGAGCGGGCGCATCCATCGTGTTGACGCAGTCGCTCGGCACAATCACGGCATAGTCCATTGAGCAGGCTGCCGTCACGGTCGATAAGATGCAGCTGTTGGTGTTGACACCCGTAATAATTAACGTGTTGACGTTGAGCGATTTCAGTAACAATTCAAGATCGGTTGCAACAAAACAGTTATAGCGTTTTTTTGTATTGACGACGTGGTCACGTTTTTCGTCTAACAGCCCGGGCATCACCTGGCCGCCAGGCATACCAATGATATTGTGCTTCAGTACATTTTTACGCGGGTTGTTCGGGTCTTCAGCACGGGTGCGCCAAAAGGCATTCATGCGAATTTCTTCGGCATTTCGATATTGTGTGATTAGGTGCACAACGGGGATGCTTTGCGTGCGTGCCCAATCGAAAAGTGTTCGATTGGCCCCAACCACTTGTTTAGCAATTTCTGGTGTCGCAGGCATTGTCGCGACATCCATATCCAGATGCCCACGATGCAAATCAATGGCAACAATCGCTGCGCGAACCTTATCTACGCCAAAGTTCATTGCTTGTTCTCGCTTAGCTTAAATAAGAGGATTGTTAGACAGCTTCAGCAACTGTGCTTGATCGATGCCAAATTGATCGGCAAGCCAGTCTGAGAGTATTTCTTGACCAATGGTTGGGTTGTCATGCTGACAGTGTTCGGCGCCAGTTTCTTCTTCGTCCAATAGACGTAGGGTGCACTGTATGCCTTTTGATACCCCGTAATCATAGACCTTGCGGGCTTGCGTGACAGTTAGCACATCGTGCCCGCCGTGCATGACAAGATATGGGCAGCGCATATTTTCGAGATGACCTTCAAGGGTAAAGGCTCGGGCTTTTTCCATTGAGCTTTTCATGCTGTCGCAACCAAAGACCCATTTAATGTGCGTGGCTAAGCCATGATCTTCGCCCGCTGTACCCCACATATCGGTAATTGCAAACACCGCGCCATGTGAAATACAAGCCGCTAAGCGATGTTCATAGCAACCCGCACGTGCGGCGTAGTACCCGCCAAGACTCGAACCGCAGACGGCGATGCGTTTGAGGTCGACGTCTGAGCGTGTTTCTAGATAGTCGATGCAATAGCCAATCGGCACTTCAGTATCGGGGCGATTGACGAGCTGCTGACGGCGTAGCGCCCCACCTTGCCCTGGGCCATCAATCATGAGTACCGAGATGCCGCGTTGCAAACAACCATGGGCTTGCATGAACCACATTTCGTCTTTGATGGAGTCGAGCCCGCCCATGCAAATCAGCACGGGTTGTTTATCAATTGGAAATGGCGCACGTACAAAGTAAGCGGGTAGTGTTGCGCCATTTTCGTAGGGGATCTCAAGCACTTCGCCCATTGGATTCAAGTGACGCAAAAAACCGTGACTCGATTGTTCCATTCGTGTGAAGGTCGCTAAGCGGCGGGGGTCAGTCGGTAACAAAAAGAATTCGGCTTGTCGGTAATAGTCAGCCGCGCGCATGTAGCAGTTCATGGCTGTACGAATATGCCCGGCTTTTTCTTCAACGACGGCGCGATCGAAATTGCGATCTGCAATGCGCTGCCATTCGACATGCCAGCTCTCTTCGCTTGTGGGGTCAATGCGTGAGGCGGCTTGAAACACTTCACTGACTGCGCCGCCACCTTCTTGTGTTTCTCCAAGGCCGCGACGAAATTGATACGAGAACCAAGGCGATTGTGGCCAGTGATGCCAGCCAAAGGGTTCGTAATGGGCTGTGGTGTTGCTGGTAATCCGCTCGATTGCGTTATCGGGGTTGCCTGCAGTTTCGTTGGTCGTCGACATAAGTAGTGATTGCCTCGGTTACGTGGTGTCTAGCTCGCCAGACAACGCTAAGAATCAACAGAGCATTGTCGCAGCACTTAGCCTAGAGTGTACGAACTCAACTTTTACTCTGTCAATTAAAATTGTATCCAAAGATAAATAAAAAAAGACGTTATGGTCAAGTAATGTTGAGTTTCAGCATTATTTGTATACAATTTTACAAATCAGCTTGTTTTTGAACACTTGTAAAAGAGGTAGCCATCCAAAAAATGAGACCTTCTTCCGCACTTCCTTCACTCGGTATGAGTGCCGTACAAAGGCAGACGCCTAGCAATAGCATGACACTTGCTCAGTCGGTCACAGATCAGTTGCGTCTTGAAATTATGCAGGGTCGCATGCAGCCCAATGAAAAGCTGCACGAGGTGGCATTGTCTGAAACGCTTGGAGTTTCGCGTACGCCGGTGCGCGCGGCGCTTCACCTGTTAGCCAGCGAAGGCTTGCTTGATTATGCACCGCATCGTGGCTACTCGGTTCGTAGTCTGACCCCTGACAGTTTGATCGCTGTGTTTGATATTCGGGGTGTGCTTGAAGGCTTGGCTGCCAGACTCGCGGCTCAAAGAGGGATGCGTGCCGAAGATGTTGCAGAGTTTCGAAAGGAACTCGGTCGCGCAGATGCCTTACTTGAATGCGGTTATTTGCGTGCGACTGACCGTGAGATTTTTTCTGAGATCAATTCGCAACTTCATGAGTTAATTTTTCGGGCTGCCAATGATGTCATGCTCAATGACATGATTCGTGTGTGCCGAAATATTCCCCTATCCTCAGATCGTAATGTTTTGTGGCACGACTATGCTTGGATCCGTCGCAGTCATGATGACCATTATCGAATTTTAGAGGCGATCGAATCTCATGAGGAATTTCGTGCTGAACAACTAATGCGCGAGCATGTTCACGCGGTAAAGTTACAAATGAAAAAGCATCTCGAGCAGCTGCAGGACACTCAAGAATAGAAATAGATCTCACGTGTCATTGATACGGCGCTATGGTCGCATTTATGCAAGCTAGTCACTCGCGACCTGTTTAGCTTGGGCGACGACGATATAAAATCGTCGCGATCATTTCTTGAACCGTTATGTCATGTTGATTCACGATGTTGCGCTTAAAGGTAATTGTTCCGCGATCGGGTTTGCTCGACTCTTTTTTTTCAATCACCGTGGATTTCATTCGAATGGTGTCGCCGTGTTTGACTGGGGCAAGTAAGCGCCATTTATCGATCTGTACCAGGGCTAGCAGTGTGCCGTCATTAATGCCACTTGCGTATTGCAAGCCACCGGCAACACCATAAATCATTGGGCCATGCGCAATGGGTTCGCCGAATTGCGTCGTTTTGCAATACTCAAAGTTGGTGTGAACCTCATTAAAGTCGCCTGATAAACAAGCGAAATTAACGATGTCTGTGCTGGTAATGGTTCGCGAGGGGGTGACGAACTCTGCACCTACCTCAAAATCTTCAAAATAGCGGCCTCGAACCGTTGATGTGGCAGTGCTCATGATGATCTCCTTGTTACTGTTTATCTTTGGTTAGTATGAGTGTGCAATGCGACGAGAGCACACCACCTTCGTTATGCACCAGAGCTGTTTCGGCCCCTTCAACCTGCCGGGCACCAAGCCCACCACGCAACTGTCGAACTGCCTCAACGATTCCAAACAATCCACCGGCAGCGCCCGCGTGAGCATGCGATAGCATCCCGCCGTGCGTATTGACAGGCAAACGTCCACCAATGCGTGCATAGCCGTCTTGATAAAAGCTGCCGCCTTCGCCTTGCTTACAAAAGCCAAGTTCTTCGAGCTCAATAATCGGTACGATTGAAAAACAATCATATAGTTCAGCAACGTCAATATCTGAGGGGCCAAAGCCCGCCATCTTGTAGGCAATTTTTCCGGATTCATGGGCACCAAACTCAGTCAGACTTGGCGCACACATCAAATGTTCGTGCGTGTGATATTCACCGATGCCTGCCAGATAGACTGGCTTGCTAGGTAATTCTTTTGCAATCTCGGCCGAGGTCACGATAAACGCCCCACCCGCGTCAGACAGCAAACAACAGTCTAAGATCTTAAGCGGATCTGCGATTGGTTTTGACTGCATGACGTCTTGAATCGTCAGCGGTTTTTTCATATGCGCATTGGGATGAAGCAGCGCGTGCTGACGCGTGGTGACCGACACGGCGGCCATTTGTTCTTCGGTGGTTCCGAAGAGTTCCATATGTCGGCGCGCAATCATGGCGTAAAACGCAGGGATCGACGGACCATAGGGTTTTTCAAAATACGGATGCCCTACAGCCATCAGTGCCGCAACCGCTTGATCGCGACTTTGACCTGTGGCTCGATTTTCGCCAGCACAAATTAATACGGTTTTGCAGTGACCTGCCGCGATCGCTTCAGCAGCATGCTTCAGCATGACGGCTGGCGAGGCGCCGCCAACGACCATTGATGCGGTGTAGCGCGGCTTGATACCCAGATACTCGCAAATGACACTGCCCAACATAAAGTAAGGCTCGGTGAAGGAGTACGCTGTTAGCACGCCGTCGATATCAGAAAGCTGTAAGCCCGAATCCTCTAGGGCACGGCGCGCGGCCTGAGCATTGAGCCCTAAGCCGCTCATGGTCGGTACCTTGCCAATATCCGATTCACCCACACCAACGATGGCAACTTTATTACGGAGTGAGTTGGTTGCCTGAGTCATTTAGCTGGCACTCTCTGGCGCAAGGTGCCTGACGAACTGCGGCACCTTGGCGTCTGGCCCGCGCTGCTCAAAGCACACTTTCACTTGATCGCCAATGCGAGTGGTCAGCGCATCTGGCCCCAAAATATTTGCCATCATCCGAGGCCCTTCGCTTAGTTCAATCAAGGCAACCACATACGGAACTAGGTGGTCAAACTCTTTCATCGGTGCACGCCTGACCACCGTAAAACTATGAACAACGCCAAAACCACTGGCTTGAATCCATTCAAGTTCGGTCGACCAACAAGCAGGGCAAAGATAGCGCGGCATAAAGTGCAGCACGTTGCAGGCTTTGCAGTGTCTGATCATCAGACGCTCTTGATTCGCGCTATCCCAATACACTTGCGAATCAGGATTAGCAACTGGAATTGGCAATTCAGGATTCATGGGTTGTCTCGCAAAAACTTTCGCTTAGTACGAACCCATGAAGTCTTTCTTGCCGATTTCGACACCATTGTGGCGAAGCAAGTTGTAGGCGGTGGTGACATGAAAGAAAAACTGCGGCATGCCGTATTTCAAGGCATAGTCTTCGACCGATAGTTTTTTCTCTTTTGGAGTGCCCGGGCGTAACACCACCTCTTTGACTGCACCGCCATCTAGCTGTGCCGCGGTAAAGGTGTCGATCAGAGCCAGCGTCTTCGAGATGCGAAGCTGTAATTCGGCAAAGCTCTGCTCAGTGTCTTCGTAGGCCGCCACTTCGATGCCGGCGATACGTGACGGCACACTTTTAGCAAAATCACAGGCAATCTGAACTTGACGAACCAGCGCAAGCATGTCGGGAAATAACCGCGACTGCAGCAGAGTGGCAGAATCGAATTTTCGCTGTTCAGCATACTCTTCGCCTTTTTTGAGTACATCGCTGAGCGCCAAGAGCATTTGTTTTAAAACGGGAACTGTTGCGGTATAAAGGGAAATAGACATGAGGTTGTAGGCTTTTAAAAGTTTGTTGAGAATGTGATGCAGGCCAACTGAAGCACCGCTTGCGCGTGGGCTGATACGTTTCTAACGGCTCGGGATAGTTTAACGCTTCAGGATGCGTGACGGCGTAAAAAATTTTCGTCTGACAAGGCGACGAGCCAAGCAATTGTTATCGCATAAAAGCCGATTGTGCGAATGCTTCGCAACATGAGTTCTGTCCAACCAAAGATAAAAAAACCAAGACACAGGGCTAGGCCCATTGCGGCGGCGACCCGTGCAGGTTGCGACACCTGCGCGCTCAGGCGCCGGCTAAAGATCCAGATAGGTGCGACATAAATCAGCAACAGTGCCGCTAACCCTAGCAGCCCATGGCTGGCCATGCTAAAGAGTATGTCATTGTGTGGCTCGCCAAACCCTTGGCGATAGGTAAAGTCTGACACAATTCCTTGACGCCAATATTCTTCAAGCTTGGGTCCAAAGTTTTGGATGGTGCCATTGCCAAATAGAGGGTTGGCTTTGAACATAAGCCAAGACGCGTGCCAAAGCTGTAGGCGGCCACACTCTGACGAAATCGCCAACGGATTTGTCAAACATTCGGCCGTTTGTGTGACCATCTCATGCATACGTTGCCGAAGAATAGGGCTCGTGGCTGAAATGGCGCCCGAAACCAGTATTGCAATCAACGCTGGTATCAATAATTTACGTAGACTAGTTTTGCCCGTTAACAATATCCAGCCAATCACAATAAAAAATGGGACGACCAACCAGCCTCCCCGCGTCTGGGTGGTGATAAAGCCCAGAAGACCCACCGCCATAGTGAAAACCTTAAACGCAACTTCTGTTTTACGAAAGCGAGTTAAGCGCCACCCAATTGAAAACGTGGCTAGCACCGCCATCATTAATAGCAAATTACCGTATGACACCGCGTTGTGTTGAGGCACCTCTAGCGGTCGCCGAAAGGTTGGCAATGCGTACCATAGTGCATAACCTGTGGCAGCCCAGGTTGCAATGACGAAACCCCAAGTTGCCTGACGCAACCACTGCGGTATGAGCGAAAGGCAGCCACCTAAGATAAGAAAGGTGCCAACGCTTAAGCGCAGCGCACGTTCGATTTCGTTGTCGATTCTGATGGTTCCGCGCAGCGCAGCAATCGTAATCACGACCAACGATATCAATAGAGCGGCGGCTAGGCCGCGGTAGTTTTTCCAGTCACTTAGGGTGGCTTCAAGGCCGCCGTCTCTTGTCGCGCAAATAATCGTGCAGACGCCTGCTAACAGATAAAAAACCGTGCTCGCTTGGGCGAAATCGGTCAGCAGGGTGATTGGCATGAGTGCCACCAACAAAGCGACTAAAAAAGAGCCAGTGCGTTGTCGGGCAGAGTAGGAGGGACGTATGGTCAAACGAATACCTGAGTCAACGTTCAACATAAGATCATATCTGTTCTGGCGTGACTTCTGCTTTAAATCTGCGAAAGCGATGCCAGCCATGCGTCGGGTAATACTCGTGTCAATAAGCAACGCTAACCTTGGGGTGGATAAGGGTAATTCTCTAGTGACAGTTGGACGATAATCTTTCAGTATGCTGTCAGCTTTATGTCAGCTTTTTGTCAGTTTTCTATCAGCTTGTCGCTGTTCATTGGTGCGTCGCAGCATGAATGACTAGCTGGGAACGTTACGGCGCAAGCACCTTTTAGAAGCGACCCAGCAGTGAAACATCGATGAAGATACTATTTACAAACTTTCACCCCGGCATCGGCGGGGGGCACGTGACTTACATTGCGAGCTTGCTGTTGGGGTTGAAAGCGACACATCGTCTGTTTGTGGCTTGCCCGGCGACCAGTCGCCTTTTTAAGCGGGCATCGACCATTGTTGGTATTCAGGCCATCGATATGTCGTTTACGACGCGTCCGTCTTCTTGGTTCTCGGCTCGTGCAGCGTTGCGTGAACTGATCTTAAAAGAGAAGTTTGATGTGATCCACGTCAACGGCTCGTCCGACCATAAGCAGGTGATGCTCGCACTGATTGGGCTGTGTGACCCGCCGCGCGTAATTTTTACGAAACATAATGAGTATGGGGTTTCGAGTTTCGGGCATCATTTGCGTGCGCGTTTTTCGACCGATCATGTCATCGCGGTGAGTGATTATGTCAAAGCCTTGCTCTTGAAGTCACCCTATCAGCGTCTGCCCATCTCAACGATCAAACACGGGATTGATACGCAATATTTCTCGCCAGTCAGCCAGGTTGAGAAAGCGCAGTTAAGAGTCCAGTTTTTTGACCAAGACACACAAGATAAGATTATTTTAGGAAGCGCGAGCGGAACGAACGAAACGAAAGGTTGGCTAGATTTGGTGCGTGCGCTCTCATTGCTTGAGCCTGAACAGAGAAAACATTTTCACGTTGCGGTGATTGGCGAACAGCCTGATGAAGTCCTGCGCGCTCAGGCAACCGCTTACGGGGTGTGCGCTCATCTGAGTTTTCTGGGTGTGGTCGATGACGTACGTGCCGTAATGTCCGCGTGTGATTTGGGTTTTGTGTTGTCGTATCACGAGGCCTTGTCGTACGCCTGTCGCGAGAAGATGGCACTGGGTCTTCCGGTCTTAGTCACGGGCGTCGGGGGGTTAACCGAAAACGTTTGTCAAGATCGCGAGGGCTGGGTGGTTCCGCCGCGCAGTCCTGATGCGATTAAGGATATTTTGTTAAAGATTCTCTCTAACCCTGAGCAACTGAGATCGATGGGAACTCACGCCCGCGCGCGCGCTGAGCGTGACTTCAATCTGAATCACTTTATTGAGTCAACGATGGCGGTTTATCAGTCGTAATGATGGGCTTAGGCTAAAGTACGTCAACTAGCGCTTCAAAAAGAGCTGCTCATCCTCCCTTAAAGTGAGTCACGGTTGAAGATCCCCTATAGCCTTACCTATACTTGCCTTGCACTCTATTTGACGTGTTTGCCCTTGAACCTGCAGGCTCAAGCGACCACTGAGCCTGCGTACATGGCGGCACCCAAAAAAATAACAGTGTTCGTGGCAAAAAAAATCGTCACCATGGATCCTGCACTGCCTAGCGCTTCAGCGGTTGCAGTGGCGGATGGAAAAATTCTTTCCGTCGGGTCGCTTGAAGAGCTCAAGCCCTGGCTTGATCGGTATCCGCACGAAATCAACCAGCAATTTGCAGACAAAATTTTGTATCCAGGTTTTGTTGAAGCGCACGGCCACCCTTTGCTTGGCGGCATCACTCAAACAAGTCTTCCGCTGACGGCGCAACCGCTGCCTAATCCCTGGGGGCCCGCGTTTCCGGGTGTCGCAAACCTTGCTGCCGCGATCGCCAAGCTTAAAGAGTATTCAGCAGCCATAAAAGACCCAACAGAGCCATTGCTCTCGTGGGGCTATGACATCGCAGCGATGGGTCAGATACCTGACCGTCAAATGCTCGATCAGGTCTCAAGCACACGCCCTGTTTTGGTTTGGGACAGCTCTGAACATAATTTTTTTGCGAATACTGTTGCCCTTAAAAAATATGGCGTGACCGCCAGTGCGATCAAAAACATGATCGGCGCTGGGCTTGAAAAAGATGGCTCGTCGAACGGGCAGTTTCTAGGTGCAGCGGCCTCGCAGTATCTAACGGGTGTTGCTGGAAAGGATCTTCTCGATCCAGAAAAACTTCCGACTGCGATGCTGTATTCAAATGATCTGGCGCAGCAAAATGGGATAACGTCCTATAGCGAAATGACCTTTGGCATCATAGATATCCCACTCGAGACAACGCTATTTAAAAAAATCACTGAATCAAACGCAACATCGTTGCGGCTATTTCCAGTCTCCTATGCAGAGAGCTTTACGGCTAAATACGGTGAACAAGCCGTTAGTGAGGTGCAAAAACTCAAAGCCCTCAATACGGATCGTCTCATGTTCAACGGCGTGAAATTCATCGGAGACGATGCCTATCTGGCCAACACCATGATGGTACAAAATCCCTCTTATACCGACTGGCATAAAGGGCTTATGTTTTATGCAACGCCGGCTGACTATGCAAAAGCGATGTCGCCTTGGTGGCAGGCCGGTTTTCAAATTCATGTGCATTCAAATGGCAGCGCCGGCATTGCGAATACCCTCGGAGCTTTGCAATTGCTTCAAGATCAAAAGCCTCGTTTTGATCATCGCTTTACATTGCAGCATTTTGGGTTGCCGACCTCGATGAATGTCAAAAAAGT
>JBAWWV010000036.1:0-20505 GCA_037146575.1 Alcaligenaceae bacterium
TGCTCTCTGAACAGGCTTACAAAAAAATTGACCGCGAGATCGCCAAGTATCCGGCCGATCAAAAGCAGTCTGCCATCATGGCGTCACTTGCCATCGCGCAAGACGAGCAGGGCTGGGTGTCGCCTGAAGTCATTCAAGACGTGGCTGACTACCTGGGTCAACCCGCTATCGCGGTGCAAGAAAACGCAACTTTTTACAATATGTTTGACGTGCGTCCGGTGGGCAAGTTCAAAATTAGCGTTTGCACCAACCTACCTTGTGCCTTGCGTGATGGCGAAAAAACCGCTGACTATCTCAAAACAAAATTAGGGATTGGTTTTCGTGAAACGACCGCCGATGGCCTGTTTACCCTCGTTGAAGGCGAGTGCATGGGCGCCTGTGGTGATTCACCGGTGCTGATCGTTAACAACAAACATATGTGTGTGCGGATGGCTCCCGAAAAAATCGATGCCATGCTCGCTGAGTTGGCCGAGGCTGCACACGGGGATTCACAATGAGCACCTTGATGTCTGACAAAACCGCGAGCGTTCTGCAAAAATATTCGCAGGGCTTGATCGCGGCGCCTTCAAATGATTTGCCAGGCTCAATGGCCTTGCATGGCCGTCATCTTGGCCCGCAAATTATGGATGGCTTAGATGGCAGTAATTGGCGTTTGGCTGATTACGTGAAGCGTGGTGGTTACGAAGCCTTGCGTAAAATTTTGACCCAAGGCATGACCCAAGAAGACGTGATTGCTGAGGTCAAGGCCTCTGGCTTGCGTGGGCGTGGTGGTGCAGGGTTTCCGACTGGCCTGAAATGGAGCTTCATGCCCCGTACGTTTCCGGGTCAAAAGTATTTGGTTTGCAATTCTGACGAAGGCGAACCCGGCACGTTTAAAGATCGTGATATTTTGCGCTTGAACCCGCACAGCGTGATCGAAGGCATGGCGATTGCTGCCTATGCGATGGGTATTACAGTTGGTTATAACTATATCCACGGTGAAATCTTTGAGGTGTACGACCGCTTTGAAGAGGCGCTCGATGAAGCGCGTGCCGCCGGTATGCTTGGCAACAATATCTTAGGTTCGCAATTTAACTTTGAGCTGCATGCATTTCATGGCTATGGCGCCTATATCTGTGGCGAAGAAACCGCGTTGCTTGAATCCCTTGAGGGTAAAAAAGGTCAGCCACGCTTTAAGCCACCGTTTCCGGCAAGCTTTGGTTTGTATGGCAAACCCACAACGATCAATAACACCGAAACTTTTGCGGCAGTACCTTGGATCATTCGCAACGGTGGCCCAGCCTATCTCGCGGTCGGCAAGCCCAACAATGGTGGCACTAAGTTGTTTTCGATTACTGGCGACGTCGAGCGGCCCGGTAACTACGAGATCCCCTTGGGTACTCCCTTTTCAAAGTTGTTAGAACTTGCAGGTGGCATGCGTGGTGGCTCAACACTGAAAGCGGTGATCCCAGGTGGTTCAAGCGCACCGGTGATCCCAGGCAATATCATGATGGACACCACCATGGATTACGACGCGATCGCAAAGGCCGGCTCGATGCTGGGCTCGGGCGCTGTAATTGTGATGAACGACACGCGCTGCATGGTCAAGTCTTTGCTGCGCTTATCTTATTTTTATTTTGAAGAAAGCTGCGGGCAGTGCACTCCTTGCCGTGAAGGCACGGGCTGGCTCTACCGTATGGTGAACCGCATTGAGCATGGTCAGGGCCGACCTGAAGATCTCGATTTGCTGGATTCGGTTGCAGGCAACATCATGGGCCGCACGATTTGCGCCTTGGGTGATGCGGCGGCGATGCCAGTGCGTGGTTTCTTGAAACATTATCGCGACGAATTTGCGTACCACATCGAGCATAAGCGCTGTGTGGTGGCCCCCTATCTTTAAGGTTTGGACAAAGTTATGGTTGAGTTAACCATCGACGGCAAGACAGTCGAAGTGCAAGAAGGCAGCATGGTGATGCATGCTGCGCATAAGCTCGGCGTCTATGTGCCGCACTTTTGTTATCACAAAAAATTAACCGTTGCGGCAAACTGCCGCATGTGTTTGGTTGAGGTCGAGAAAGCGCCCAAAGCGATGCCTGCTTGTGCCACGCCCGTGACCAATGGCATGGTGGTGCACACCTGCTCAGAGCGCGCGGTGGCAGCACAAAAAAGCGTCATGGAGTTTTTGCTGATCAATCATCCGCTTGATTGCCCGATTTGTGATCAGGGTGGTGAGTGTCAGTTGCAAGACGTTGCTGTGGGCTACGGTGGTTCGAGCTCGCGCTACCAAGAAGAAAAACGTGTTGTGTTTCATAAAGACGTTGGTCCCTTGGTGTCGGCCGAGGAAATGTCGCGCTGTATCCACTGCACGCGTTGCGTACGCTTTGGTCAAGAGATCGCGGGTGTGATGGAGCTGGGCATGATTGGCCGCGGCGAGCACTCAGAGATCACCACCTTTGTTGGTCGTTCAGTTGAGTCTGAATTGTCAGGCAACATGATTGATCTGTGCCCAGTGGGTGCCCTGACGTCAAAGCCTTTCCGTTATCAGGCTCGCACCTGGGAGCTCGCACGTCGACGCTCGGTGTCACCGCACGATAGCTTGGGTGCAAACTTGGTGGTGCAGGTCAAGGGTGATCAAGTCATTCGTGTGGTGCCATTTGAAAATGAAGAGATCAACGAGTGTTGGATTAGTGATCGTGATCGTTTCTCGTATGAAGGTTTAAACGAAGATCGTCTGACAAGCCCAATGGTTAAGGGCGCTGACGGTCAGTGGCGCGAGGCCTCATGGTCGGATGCCTTGCAGGCGGTGGCGCAAGGTTTGATGCAAGTGCGTGACGCCTCGGGTGCTGCACAAATTGGTGCACTCGCCAGTGAATACGCTACGCTCGAAGAGATGGCGTTATTGGCACGTGTCACACGCGGCTTGGGCTCTGAGAATATCGATTTTCGTTTGCGTCAAACTGACTCAGCGTTTGACGCGGCACTTACGGGCGCGCCTTGGTTGGGTATGAATATCAACGCACTCGATACGCTTGATCGCGTGTTAGTGGTGGGTTCGTTTTTGCGTAAAGATCATCCGCTGATGGCGCAACGCTTGCGTCAGGCTGCCAAGCGTGGCACACAGGTGTCGTCGCTCGATACCGCCGCTGATGATCCCTTATTTAAACTCACCGCGCGTGCAACAGTCTTGCCAAGCGCGTTGGCTGATACGCTGGCTCAAGTTGTTGTGGCCTTGGCCAAAGCAAAATCAGCTGATATCCCTGCAGCGCTGTCCACGGTTGTGCCCAGTGCTCAGGCCGAACAGATCGCTGCAAGCTTGGCCTCGGGAGAGCGTGTGGCGGTGTTGCTAGGTAACACTGCAGTGAACGCACCGGATGCCTCACGTATTGCAGCGCATGCACAACTGATCGCACAGCTGGCAGCAGGGCAGTTAGGCTTTTTAACTGCTGGTGCCAATACCGTAGGTGGTTATCTGGCTGGTGCTGCACCTGTTAAAGGCGGCAAAACAGCGGCTGCGATGTTTGCCGAGCCCCTGAAAGCTTACGTGGTACTGCATGCAGAACCTTTACTGGACGTCGATCAGGGTGTGCAAGCGCTTGCGGCGTTGAAGGCAGCGCAATTTGCGGTGGCGCTCACTCCTTACGCCACAGGTGCGCGTGAGTGGGCGCATGTGATGTTGCCGATTTCACCGTTTACTGAAACCTCGGGTACGTTTGTGAACGCTCAGGGTTTGCCACAAAGTTTCAAGGGTACGGTCACACCACGCGGTCAAACCCGGCCAGGCTGGAAAGTCTTGCGCGTGCTTGGTAACGTGTTGCATCTGGCTGGTTTTGATGACGAGTCTTCAGAGTCCGTGCGTGACGCAGTTCTGTCAGGCGGTTTGACTGGGCGCTTATCCAATCAGCTGCAAGGTGAACTCAACGCCTTGGCGTCACACAATGCCACGCAAGGGGCGTCGAGCCCTGATGTGGCAACGGTTGCAACAGGTAGTGCTGCGCTGGCGTTAGAACGCGTCACCGATGTGCCAATCTTTCGCACTGATGCGATGGTGCGTCGTGCCCCTGCCTTGCAAGAGACAGCAGCCTCGCGCTCACCCGTGGCACGCATGCATGCCCAGACGCTTGAGCAGTTGGGCTTGGTGCAGGGCGCTCAGGTTCGTGTCAAAGCAGCAACAGGGCAAGTGGTGTTGGCCGCCGAGCAAGATAACACCCTGGCGCTAGGCGCCGTGCGCATTGCGGCGGGCTTTGAACAAACCGCCGCACTGGGTGGTGCTTTTGGACAACTTAGTGTGGAGCGTGCCTGATGCAATGGCTAAACGTTCTTGAAACTTATGGCGTCGATTTGCTTGGCCCCACTGTTTGGTTGGTGCTTTGGACTTTGGTTAAGATTTTAGTGATCGCTGTGCCAATTATTTTGTGCGTCGCCTATCTGACCTACTGGGAACGCAAGATGATTGGCTTTATGCACATTCGTCTTGGCCCCAATCGCGTCGGCTTTAAAGGGTTGTTGCAGCCGTTTGCTGACGTCTTTAAATTGCTGACCAAAGAAGTGATCGTCCCGAGTCAGGCGAACAAGATTTTGTTTATCTTGGCACCTGTTGTTACCTTGATGCCGGCTTTGGCAGCTTGGGCCGTTGTGCCCTTTGGGCCTGAGTTGGTCTTGGCCAACGTGAACGCCGGCCTGATGTATGTCATGGCGATTACTTCGGTCGGTGTTTACGGCGTGATCGTCGCGGGTTGGGCTTCAAACTCTAAATATGCGTTCTTGGCCGCCATGCGTGCTTCGGCACAAATGCTGTCTTACGAACTTGCAATCGGCTTTGTACTGGTCACGGTATTGCTGGTATCAGGTAGTCTGAACATGACCGAAATCGTCAATGTGCAAACGCGGGGCTGGTTTGCTGACCATGGTATGAATTTCATGTCCTGGAACTGGCTGCCGTTGTTGCCTCTGTTTGTGATTTACGTGATCTCGGCCGTCGCTGAAACCAATCGTCATCCGTTTGACGTGGTTGAGGGCGAATCAGAAATCGTGGCAGGCCATATGGTCGAGTATTCGGGCATGGCGTTTGCACTGTTTTTCTTGGGCGAATACGCCAACATGATTTTCTTGTCATGCATGGCCTCGATTATGTTCTTGGGCGGCTGGACAGCCCCGATTGAGGTTGCCCCACTGACCTGGGTGCCAGGTTGGTTATGGTTAGGTCTTAAAACCTTTGTAGTAGTTTCTTTGTTCATCTGGTTTCGCGCGTCGTTTCCGCGGTATCGGTACGATCAGATCATGCGTCTGGGCTGGAAGATCTTCATCCCGCTCACCGGCGTGTGGCTGGTCGTGGTGGCGATCTGGATGCAGACGCCCTGGAACATCTGGAACTAAGCGCGGCTAGACAGAAAAGGCATTTATGGAAGCGATTAAAGATTTTTTTGGTAGTTTGTTATTGCTTGAATTGCTCAAGGGCATGAAGCTGACGGGTAAGTATTTTTTCAAGCGCAAGATTACGCTGCGTTACCCACTTGAAAAAACGCCGCAGTCGCCACGCTTTCGTGGCTTGCATGCGCTACGTCGTTATCCAAACGGCGAAGAGCGTTGCATCGCCTGCAAGCTTTGCGAGGCCGTTTGCCCAGCTTTGGCCATCACGATCGAGTCTGAACAGCGTGAAGATGGCTCGCGTCGTACGACGCGTTATGACATCGATCTGACCAAATGTATTTTTTGCGGTTTCTGCGAAGAAAGCTGCCCCGTCGATTCAATCGTTGAAACCCATATCCATGAATATCACGGCGAGAAACGCGGTGACTTGTACTTTACGAAAGACATGCTGTTGGCGGTGGGTGATCGCTACGAAGAAGATATCGCCCGCAATCGCGCACTTGACGCGCCTTATCGTTGATATGGCCGAGGGCTAAAAGAAATCATGTTTATAACTATCCTGTTCTACGTGTTGGCCCTGGTGTTAGTGGTGGCAGCGTTTCGTGTCATTACTGCTTCAAGTCCGGTCACAGCTGTTCTGCATTTGATTCTGGCGTTTGCAAATGCAGCCATGATCTGGATGCTGATGGGCGCCGAGTTTTTGGCGCTGTTGCTCGTGTTGGTGTATGTGGGCGCGGTGATGGTCTTGTTCTTGTTTGTGGTGATGATGCTTGATGTCAAGATGGAAGAATTGCGTACTGGCATCAAAACCTATTTGCCCTTGGGCCTGCTGGTTGGCCTGATTATGGTGGGCGAGATGTCTTTTGTGCTGGCGACGTCTTGGGGTCAGGTTGGCCCGGCGGCTGACATGGGCAATGATTACAACAACGCTCGCACATTGGGCGAGGCGATGTACACCGAATACGCCTACGCGGTCGAAGTCGGTGCAGTGCTCTTGCTGGTTGGGATGATTGCCGCAATTTCGTTGACCCTGCGCAAGCGCCGCGACGTGAAATATAACGACCCTGGTGCCTCAGTGCGTGTGCGGGCTAAAGATCGGGTGCGCCTCGTCAAGCTGCCTAGCCAAGAGGCTGTGAACGCCAAAGGAGATCAAACATGATGACCTTGACCTTGCCGCACTTTTTAGTGCTGGGCGCCATGTTATTTGCGATTGGCGTGTTTGGGATTTTTTTGAATCGTCGCAACCTCATTGTGTTGTTGATGTCAGTTGAGTTAATGCTGTTGGCTGTGAATATGAACTTTGTAGCCTTTTCAACCTGGATGGGTGATGCGGCGGGGCAGGTGTTCGTGTTCTTTATTCTGACGGTTGCAGCCGCCGAGGCCGCGATTGGCCTGGCAATTTTAGTGCTGCTCTTTCGCAACCTCAGTACCATTAACGTAGACGAACTTGATAGCCTGAAGGGCTGATCGGATCACGGAACAATATGTTTAGCTCACCTTCTTTATATCTGACCATCGCGCTCGCGCCGTTATTAGGTGCGATCCTTGCTGGTTTGTTTGGTACTGGTTTTTTGGGGCGTCAGGTTAGCCGTCGCAACTCGCACCTTCTTACCATCGCGCTTGTGGCAGCTTCGGCCATCGGCTCTGTGTTGGTACTGAAAGATGTACTCAACGGCCATAGCTTTGACGGCGCGGTCTACACCTGGTCATTGTTGGGTCAGGCAAAGCTAGAAATTGGTTTCTTGATTGATCCGTTGTCAGCACTCATGATGGTGGTGGTGACGTCTGTGTCGCTGATGGTCCATATCTACACAATTGGCTATATGGCTGAAGATCCAGGCTATCAGCGCTTCTTCGCATATATCTCTTTGTTTACGTTTTCGATGCTGATGCTGGTCATGTCTAACAACATGGTGCAGTTGTTTTTTGGTTGGGAGGCGGTGGGCCTGGTGTCGTATTTGCTGATTGGTTTTTGGTACACCAAACCGACAGCGATTTTTGCCAACATGAAGGCGTTTTTGGTCAATCGTGTGGGTGACTTTGGTTTTGTTCTTGGTATCGGTTTGCTGTTTGCCTACGCTGGCACAATGCATTACGGCGAAGTGTTTAAACAAGCCGATAAGCTTGCGACCTTAACCTTGCCTGGTACAAACTGGATGCTGCTGACAGTGGCTTGCATCTGCTTGTTTATCGGTGCAATGGGTAAATCAGCGCAAGTGCCTTTGCATACTTGGCTGCCTGACTCAATGGAAGGCCCCACGCCAATCTCGGCCCTGATCCATGCGGCAACCATGGTGACAGCTGGGATCTTTATGGTCGCGCGGTTTTCACCACTCTTTGAACTGTCAAATACTGCGCTCTCGTTCGTGATTGTGATCGGTGCGATTGGCGCGTTGTTTTTGGGTATTTTGGGCATTATCCAAAACGACATCAAGCGCGTCGTGGCTTACTCGACCTTGTCGCAACTGGGTTACATGACGGTCGCCTTGGGTGCATCGGCCTACTCAGTGGCGATCTTTCACTTGATGACCCATGCCTTTTTTAAGGCCTTGTTGTTCTTGGGTGCGGGTTCGGTAATTATCGGCATGCATCATGATCAAGATATTCGCAATATGGGTGGTTTGCGCAAGTACATGCCCATCACGTGGATTACCTTCTTGATTGGTACGCTAGCCTTGGTTGGCACGCCGTTTTTCTCGGGCTTCTATTCTAAAGAGCACATCATCGAGGCTGCTGGTGCGGCCAATGTGTGGGGTGCAAGTTTTGCGCATTACGCCACATTGATTGGTGTGTTTGTGACCTCACTGTATTCTTTCCGTGTTTACTTTTTAGTATTTCATGGCAAAGAGCGGTTTGATACCCAGGGCGGTGTGCAGGCCGCTTCGCATGGGCATGATGACCACGCAGCCTGCGGTCATGATCATGCTCACGCGCATGCGCATGATGACAGCCATGCTGCTCACGGCGATGCGCACGGCCACGACGATCATGGTCATCACGGCGGCACGCCACACGAGTCGCCTTGGGTTGTGACCTTGCCGCTCGTCTTGCTGGCGATTCCTTCGATCATCATCGGGGCTATCGCGATTGATCCGTTGTTGTTTGGGTCTTACTTTAAAAATTCGATCGTGATCCTGACCCAGCATCCTGCCATGGCAGAGCTTGCCAAAGAGTGGCATCACGTTCACGGTTGGGTGGGGTATGCCTTACATGCGTTCACCACAGTGCCGTTTTGGCTGGTGGTGGCTGGCGCAGTCGTGGCTTGGTACTGCTACTTGATTAATCCAAAAGTCCCTGCTGCGATTCAAGCGAACTTAACCATTGTTAACAAGATTCTTGAAAACAAATACTTCTTTGACTGGTTCAACGAGCAGGTACTGGCGCGTGGTTTGCGTGTTGTCGGCACCAGCTTTTGGCAACGTGGCGATCGTGGTCTGATCGATGGCGTGTTGGTCAATGGTTCGGCAAAATTGGTGGGTGCGTTGGCAGGTGTGACCCGTCGGTTCCAGACAGGCTACATCTATCACTACGCCTTTGCGATGATCATCGGCCTGCTGGTCGCGATCACCTACGTTATCTTTGGTACTAAATAATGACAAGCGAGATGGCTTCTTTTACGACTCCGTGGCTAACGTTTGCGATTTTTGTTCCGATCGTTTGCGGCTTGTTGATTTTGGCTGTGGGCAGCGACGAGCGCCCGGCCTTGACGCGCAACCTTGCGCTGATCGGTGCGTTACTCAGTTTCTTTGTCACGATCCCACTTTATACAGGCTTTGACAGCACAACGGCCGCGATGCAGTTTGTTGAAAAATCAACCTGGATCCCAGCCTTTGCGGTGATGTATCACTTGGGCGTTGACGGAATCTCTTTGTGGTTTGTGCTGTTGACTGCTTTTATTACGATCATCGTTGTGCTGGCTGGGTGGGAGGTCATCACCTCACGCATCGCCCAATACATGGCCGCCTTCTTGATTTTGTCAGGCCTGATGATCGGCGTATTCGTCGCGATGGACGGTCTGTTGTTCTATATCTTCTTTGAAGCGACGCTGATCCCGATGTATATCATCGTCGGTGTCTGGGGCGGCCCCAATCGGGTGTATGCGGCGTTCAAGTTCTTCTTGTACACGTTGATGGGTTCGTTACTGACGCTGGTTGCCTTTTTATATCTCTGGAACGAAGCTGGCGGTTCGTTTGATATTCAGACCTGGCACGAGTTACCACTGGCATACACACCACAGGTTTTAATCTTCTTTGCCTTCTTGGCGGCCTTTGCTGTCAAGGTGCCGATGTGGCCCGTGCACACCTGGCTGCCTGATGCGCACGTTGAGGCGCCGACCGGCGGCTCGGTGGTGTTGGCTGCCATCATGCTTAAGCTTGGTGCCTATGGCTTCTTAAGATTGTCGCTACCGATTGTGCCTGATGCCTCGGTGGGTATGTCAGGCATCATCATCGCCTTATCGCTAATTGCCGTGATCTACATTGGCATGGTTGCGATTGTGCAAGACGATATGAAAAAGCTCGTGGCTTATTCGTCAGTCGCGCACATGGGTTTTGTGACGTTAGGTTTCTTTATCTTCAACACAGCGGGTGTTGAGGGTGCCATCGTGCAGATGGTGTCGCACGGTTTTGTCTCGGCAGCCATGTTCTTGTGCATCGGTGTGTTGTATGACCGTATGCATAGCCGTCAGATTGCCGATTACGGTGGCGTGATCAACACCATGCCGCGCTTTGTGACCTTCTTTGTGTTCTTCTCAATGGCGAATGCTGGCTTACCTGCAACGAGCGGGTTTGTGGGCGAATTCATGGTCATCATGGGTGCCGTGCAGTTTAATTTCTGGATCGGTTTGTTGGCAGCAACAGCCTTGATTCTGGGGGCTTCGTATTCTCTGTGGATGGTTAAGCGCGTAGCCTTCGGCGACATTGCCAACGACCACGTACGCGAACTGCAAGATTTGTCGAGTCGTGAGTTCTTGATTCTCGGGATCATGGCGCTTGCCGTACTTTATATGGGTATCCATCCCAAGCCCTTTACTGATGTGATGCACACCTCAGTCGAGGCCCTGCTGCAACACGTATCCAATTCAAAACTGTAAGCCCCGCCATGATGCAATCTCAATTCGATTTCGGCCTGGCCGCACCAGAAATTATTCTGACAGTGATGGGCATGGTTATTCTGATCCTTGATGCGCTGAGCAGTGGTGCTCGCCGTACCTTGGCTTATGGTTTGTCTTTAGTGACGCTGGCTGTTCTAGCAGTGGTCTCTCTCTGGCAATGGAACATGGGGTTGGTAGGTGAAACCTTCTTTGGCATGTACATCGCTGACCCGCTGGCGCACTTGTTAAAAATCGCTTCGTATATTGCGGTAGCGCTCACGCTGGTATATGGCCGTGAGTACGTGCAGACGCGCGACATGCTGCGTGGCGGCGAGTTTTATGTGCTGGTGCTTTTTGCCTTGCTCGGGCAAATGGTGATGATTTCAGCCGGTAACTTCTTGACCATTTATTTGGGCCTTGAGTTGATGTCCCTGGCGCTTTACGCACTGGTTGCGATACGTCGTGATCATGCTCAGTCAACCGAAGCCGCCATGAAGTACTTTGTGTTGGGTGCCTTGGCCTCAGGCTTTATGTTGTACGGTATGTCAATGCTGTACGGTGCCACCGGTAACCTTGACCTCGGAAACATTGCTGATGCCATCAACTCAGGTCAGATTGATTATCTGCCGCTGACGTTTGGCGTTGTATTTTTGGTAGCAGGCTTGGCCTTTAAGTTGGGCGCAGTGCCGTTTCACATGTGGGTGCCTGATGTGTATCAAGGGTCTCCAACCGCTGTGACGCTAGTGTTAGCAGCAGCGCCTAAGCTAGCAGCTTTTGCGATTACCTTGCGTATTTTGGTGGTGGGTTTGGGCGATTTGACTGGCGACTGGCAGCCGATGCTGCTGATTCTGGCCTTTTTATCGCTGGCGATTGGTAACCTCACTGCCATTATGCAGACCAACTTTAAGCGCATGTTGGCCTATTCAACGATCTCGCATATGGGTTTTATCTTGTTGGGCCTGGCCTCAGGTTCGCTAGACGGTGATAAGCAGTTTGATACCGAATCGTATGGCTCTGCCTTGTTTTACATGCTGACGTATGTCTTGACCACGCTTGCGTCGTTTGGCTTAATCATGTTGATGACGCGTGAAGGCTACGAGTGCGAGCAGATTAGCGACTTAAAAGGCTTGAATCGCCGCAGCCCCTGGATGGCGGCCTTGCTGTTGCTGCTGATGTGTTCACTCGCAGGCTTGCCGCCTCTGGTCGGCTTTGATGCCAAGCTTTTGATCCTGCAAACGCTACTGAAGTCGGATCATCTCTGGATGGCTGTTTTGGCGGTATTGTTTTCGCTGATTGGCGCCTTCTATTATCTGCGCGTGATCAAGGTCATGTACTTCGACGAGCCTGAAGTCTCGGCCCCATTGATGACGACAGTCTACTGGGTGCCCCGAGGGTTGATCATCATCAACGGCTTGGCGGTTTTAGTGCTTGGCCTGATGCCTAATGGTTTGTTGGTATTGTGTTTACAGGCGATGCGAGCGACTTTGGCTTTTTAAATCTAGTGTTCATAGGCGAAGTGTCTGTCTCGTCAAGCGGCGAGACGTCATCGAGAAAAAGATGAATCAAACCACAGCAGTTTGGCTCTTGGTTCTGCTGGCCTTCGTGGCCGCAAATTTACCGTTTATGAATCACCGAGTGTTTGCGGTGTGGCAGCCTAAGCGGCTGTCTACGCCTAAAGCATTTTGGTTACGCGCGTTTGAACTGCTTGTGCTGTACTGTCTTGTGGGCACAGTCGGAATTGCCTTCGAGCGTGTGATTGGCAACGTCTTTAGTCAGCGCTGGGAGTTCTACGCCATCACGTTTAGTCTCTTTGTGGTGATGGCGTTTCCGGGTTTTGTGTATAGGTATTTGCTGCGCCGCGCTTAGGCGATCTCTGAAGTGTCGACTGTCTAGTCTTCAAACTAGTTCAGCCCACCACAGAGCCTGAGAATATCTGGTTTTTAGGTTTCAAACTAGTTCAGCCGATGACCGAGACTGCGGATATTTCGTTTTTAGGTTTCAAACCAGTTCAGAACACCATCTAGTCCGGCAAAATTCAACGCGTAATTCGCTTGGGCGCGCACCACGGGTTTGGCGCGATACGCCACTGAATAGCCTGCTAAGCCCAACATCTTCAGGTCATTAGCGCCATCGCCAATTGCAATAATCTGGTGTGCTTGTGCGCCAAGGGCTTGGGCAAAGGCTGTTAGGGTGTCGGCTTTAACCTGCGCATCTAGTATCCTGCCGTTGACCTTGCCCGTAAGCACGCCATGCTCTTGATCAAGTACGTTGGCATGCGCTGCATCCAGCTTTAAACGAGCTTTGAGTTTTTCGGTAAAAAAGGTGAAGCCACCCGACACCAGTAAAACTTTGATGCCGGCCAGCTGTGCCGTGCTCACTAGTTGCTCTGCGCCCGGATTGAAGCGTAGTTTCTGGTCATACACTTGCTGCAGCACGTCGACAGATAAGCCTTTTAAAAAAGCCACACGACGTGTGAGGCTGTCAGAAAAATCCTTAATCTCACCACGCATCGCAGCTTCGGTGATTGAGGCGACTTGCTCTTTGACCCCACCAAAGGCAGCGATCTCATCGATACACTCAATGTTGATCAGAGTCGAGTCCATGTCCATCGCCAGCACCTTGCAGTCGGCTAAGCGGCTGCCAGCGGCAATGTAAGCAGTATCTACCGAGACACGCTCGCCCCAGGCCTGTAACTCGGCACGAGTTGAGTCATTGGCGTTGACTTGCAGCAAGCGAGCCGCTGTGGTGCTAATGCGTTGCACGCCAGAGGCCTCACTGAGCGCAGCGGCTTGTTCAATAAGGTCGCTTGCCAATGCGGGCGACTGCACAACGAGATTAAAGGTAGTCATAAGCTTGTTTGAAAGGCGATAGTTGAGATTCAGTCGGAGGTGCTCGCATCACGACAGCGAGCGCAACAAGGTACGAACCGCCTCGTAGCGCGCGGTGACATCGAGCCCTTTGATTTCAACTCGTAGTTTATCTTGGCCTGCAAAGCGGATATTTTTTTGCTTTTGCACCAGTTCAATCAGACGCACCGGGTCAACTGTTGTGCTTTGTTTAAAGTGCAGCATGATTTGCATCTCGCTAGCGTCAATTTTTTGAATCCCCAAGGGCAAGCCCAGCAGGCGGATTTTATGGGTTGAGACCAACGTGCGAGCTGGCTCAGGTAGTTTACCAAAACGATCGATGAGCTCTTCTTGAATCACAATCAAATCATCTTCGTCTTTACAACTCGATAGGCGTTTATAAAGCGACAGACGTGCCGGCACGTCACCACAAAAATCAGCGGGTAGTAGAGCCGGTGCGTGTAGATTGACCTCGCAACCTGCGCTAAAGGGCGCGTCAAGATCAGGCTCAACACCAGCCTTCAGGGCGCGCACGGCCTCGTTGAGCATGTCGTTGTACATCGAGAAACCAATCTCTTGGATATTGCCCGATTGTGATTCGCCTAGCACCTCGCCTGTGCCACGAATTTCAAGATCATGCATCGCCAAAAAGAAGCCCGAACCAAGCTCTTCCATCGCCTGAATCGCCTCGAGCCGTTTTTTGGCGTTCTTGGTGATCGAGTCTTCGCCAGGGGTCATGAGGTACGCGTAGGCTTGGTGGTGTGAACGCCCTACGCGGCCCCTTAATTGATGCAATTGCGCTAAGCCAAAGCGGTCAGCCCGGTGGATGATGATGGTGTTTGCGCTTGAGACGTCAATGCCGGTTTCGATAATCGTGGTGCAGAGCAAGACGTTAAAACGCTGTTGATAAAAACCTTTCATCACTTGTTCAAGATCGCGCTCGCCCATTTGGCCGTGGGCCACGGCAATTCGGGCTTCGGGCACGAGCTCTTCAAGGCGCGCGCGGCGATTGTGAATCGTTTCAACTTCGTTATGCAAAAAGTAGGCCTGCCCACCGCGCTTGAGTTCGCGCAGCAAGGCTTCGCGAATCGTGCTGTTATCTTCACGGCGCACAAACGTTTTAATCGCCAAGCGCTTTTGCGGGGCCGTCGCAATCACTGAAAAGTCTCTAATCCCTTCAAGCGACATCCCTAGGGTGCGGGGGATTGGCGTAGCCGTGAGCGTCAAGACATCGACCTCTGCGCGCAGCGACTTGAGTACTTCTTTTTGACGCACACCAAAGCGATGTTCTTCGTCGATGATGACAAGCCCCAGGCGCATGAAGTTGACGTCTTTCGATAAGATTTTGTGCGTACCGATCACGATATCAATCGTGCCGTCGTTGATACCTACGATGGCGTTGGCTATCTCTTTGGCGGATCTGAACCGTGAAAGTTCAACCACCTTCACCGGCCAGTCGGCGAAGCGATCTGAAAACGTTTGCGCGTGTTGTTCAGCCAAGAGCGTGGTTGGGCACAAAATCGCCACTTGCTTGCCGTTGGCGATTGCCAAAAATGCGGCGCGCAACGCGACTTCAGTTTTGCCAAACCCGACATCGCCGCACACCAGTCGATCCATCGGGCGTCCAGAGGTCATGTCAGCCAACACGCATTGAATCGCGGCCGCCTGATCAACCGTCTCTTCAAAGCCAAAGCCTTCAGAAAATATCTCGTAATCCCCCAAGGGCAGCTTAAAGGCGAAGCCCTGACGTGCAGCGCGTTTAGCGTAAATGTCTAACAGTTCAGCCGCAGTATCGCGTACTTGCTGTGCGGCTTTGCGGCGGGCTTTCTCCCATTGACCAGAGCCAAGCTGATGCAAGGGGGCAGTTTCTGGGTCGTTGCCGCTATAGCGCGCAATCACATGCAACTGCGCAACGGGTACATACAGTGTCGTTTTGTTGGCGTATTCAAGATGAAGAAATTCCATCTCGCCTTCACCCATATCCATATTGATCAGGCCGTGATACCGACCGATACCATGCTGCGCGTGAACCACCGGGTCACCAATACGCAATTCAGATAAATCGCGCACCATGGCTTCGACATTACTGGCACGTTCTTGATCGCGTTTTCCACGGCGAGCCGTAGTGCCGTGTCCAGGGTATAGATCGTTTTCAGTGATAAAGACTAGTTGCTGTCCTGGTAACTGAAAGCCTGTATTCAGGTGTGCGACCGTGATGGCAAAGTGCGCGTCGCCCTCTAAAAACACTGCAAGTGATTCAGTTTGTGCATCTGGGATTAGGCCATGTTCGGCCAGCATCTGTAAGATCGTTTCGCGTCGACCGTGCGAGTCGGTACACAAGACCAGTCGTTGCTGCGTTTGACTTAATAGTGCGCGAAGCTTTTGGACCGGGTCGTCAGAGCGCCGCGAGATCCCGATATCAGGCGCAGCTAAAAACTCTGGGTGTTCGGTTTCGGTGGTGAGTGCAACGCGCGCAAAGACCTTGAGTTGTTCAAACAGCGTTTCAGCTCGTAAAAACAAGGCTTCTGGGGCCAGCACTGGGCGCTCGCGATCGCTCTTTAAAAAGTTATACCGGCTGGCCGTATCTTGAGCAAAGCGACGCATAGCGTCATCGATATCCCCCAGGGTCACCATGACGGTGTCTTGGGTAAGGTACTCAAACAAGGTGGCGGTGCTGTCAAAAAACAGCGGTAAATAATATTCAACACCAGCAAACGCAATGCCGTTGCCAATATCGCGGTACGGTAAGGCACGCGAAGGGTCGCCCTCAAACACCTCGCGAAAGCCCGAGCGAAAATGATTGCGGGCGGCTTCATCCATCGGAAACTCGCGCCCGGGCAGTAACTGTACTGAGCCGACTGGATACAAACTGCGCTGCGTATCGATATCGAAGGCGCGAATCGATTCGATTTCGTCATCAAATAAATCGATACGATAGGGCACTACCGAGCCCATCGGAAACAAGTCAATCAAACTGCCACGCACACAGAACTCGCCTGGCACCGTCACTTGTGACACGTGGGCGTAATTAGCCAACATCAACTGCGCGCGCAAGGCGGCTTCGTTGAGTTTGTCTTTTTGCTTAAACGAAAAGGTGTAAGCGGCCAAAAAGCTTGGTGGTGGTAAACGATAAAGCGCTGTGGTGATTGGTACGGTTAGCACGTCAACTTCGTGCTGCATCAAGGCGTGCAGAGTACGCAGGCGCTCAGAGATCAGGTCTTGGTGAGGCGAGAAACTGTCGTAGGGTAAGGTCTCCCAGTCGGGCAGGGGGCGTACTTTCAGTTCGGGGGCAAAAAGAGGGATTTCATCGGCAAGACGTTGCGCCTCAAGCGGCTCGGCCGTCAAAATCACCAGCGTCTTACCCGCCTGCTGCGCCAACTGTGCCAGCAACCAGGCATCACCCGACCCGGGTGGGCGAGGGTGGTGATAGCGCAGCCCCGGTTTCAGAGCATTGAGCAGCGTTGAAAGCGTTTGGGCAACTGAGGTGGGTGCAGCGGGCATGACAAGCCAATATAAAAAAAGATACAGGCGCCATCCCAAAATAGGGGGCGCCAAGTGAAGTGGTGATTATAGGGCGAGGGCGGTCAGCGCAAACGTAGCACTCAACACCTATAATTGAACGTTATGAGCTTTGCTAAGACAACCCCGCGTATGATTGCCCTCGTGCCTTCGGCAGGGGTGGGCGCGCGTGCGCAGTCGCAGGTTCCTACGGCTACCTCTAATGCGGCCATGCCTAAGCAATATCGCTTGTTAGCTGGGGTACCGATGTTGCGTCACTCGGTAAAGGCCTTGTTAAGCGACAGCCGAATTGAACAGGTGCGTGTGGTGGTGGCTTTGGGCGATTTGTTGGCTGGGCAATGCTTGGCTGGCTTGCCGCGTACGGTTTGCAGCCCTTGTGGTGGGGTAACGCGCGCGCAAACGGTTTTAAATGGCCTGCGGGATGCGCAACTCAGCGCGCACGACTGGGTGCTGGTGCACGATGCGGCTCGCCCTGGTTTACCTACAGAGGCCCTGGCGCGCCTGATCGACAGTTGCTTATCTCATCCGGTGGGTGGGTTACTCGCGATGCCGGTTGCTGATACGGTTAAGCGCTCATATCCGTTGCCACAAAAGGCGGTGCAAGAAACGATTGCGCGCGATTGTTTATGGCTGGCACAAACCCCCCAAATGTTTCGGGCGGATTTGCTAGAACAGTCCTTGTCCAGCGCCCTTGAGCGCAACCTGGCGATTACCGACGAATCCTCAGCGCTTGAAGCTGCGGGGTATACGCCTTTATTGGTACAAGGTTCGGCGTTAAATGCCAAGGTCACTTGGCCTGAAGATTTTGACTGGGTGCAATCATGGCTTTAAATAACGGTTATGGTCTCAAGAGCGAGGGCAAATGAATCCGAACGCTTTTCGTGTCGGACAGGGCTTTGATGTGCACGCACTCGTGTCCAATCGCGCCTTAATCATTGGTGGCGTAAAGATTGAGCATAGTTTAGGGTTGCTGGGTCACTCTGATGCTGACGTGTTGTTGCACGCTTTGACCGATGCCTTGTTGGGTGCAGCAGGGCTTGGTGATATTGGCCGGCATTTTCCGGATACCGATCCTCAATACCGTGCTGCGGATAGCCGAGTGTTGTTGCGCACAGCGTATCAACGGATTCGTGAGGCAGGCTGGCAGGTCGTCAACATTGATGCCACGATTCATGCACAAGTACCCAAAATGGGCCCACATATCGCTGCGATGATTGCCAATATTGCGCACGATCTGGCGTTGGCGGCGGCGTCAGTCAATATCAAAGCCAAAACCAACGAAGGCTTGGGTCATTTGGGGCGCCAAGAAGGGATTGCCGCAAATGTGATTGTGTTGCTGAACGCTCAAAGCCCGCCATCCGGGATAAAGACATAACCGTGGCCCCAAACGGTCTGAATGTACGCGGGCTTTGACGGGTTAACTTCGATGAGTTTGCGCAGGCGTGAAATTTGCACATCCAGGCTACGGTCGTAAGCCTCGTATTCACGCCCACGAGCAAGCTCCATCAGCTTCTCGCGCGAGATCGGAATCTTTGGATGACGACCAAAAACTTTCAGTACTGAGAACTCACCTGTCGTGATCGGAACGATATGACGATCGCGGGTCAGGGTTCGCGTGGCTAGATTGAGCTCAAAGGGCCCAAAGTAGATGGCTTCGTGATCGCAGCTTGGTGCACCAGGGTGTTCGTCGTTGCCGCGCCGACGCAAAATAGCGTTGATACGGGCTAAGAGCTCGCGCGGATTAAAGGGCTTTGAAAGGTAATCATCTGCTCCCATTTCGAGGCCAATGATGCGATCGATTTCTTCGGCGCGGGCTGTTAGCATAATCAGCGGAGTGTTATCGTGATTGCCACGCAGGCGACGGCAAATCGACAAGCCGTCTTCGCCCGGCAGTATTAAGTCAAGCACCAATAAGTCAATATGTTCGCGGTGCCAGATTTTGGTCATTTCTTGGCCATCTTCGGCCGTTAAGACACTAAAGCCTTGATCGGTAAGATATCGGCGTAGCAAATCACGCAAGCGCGGGTCGTCATCGACCACAAGAATTTTGCGTACGATAGGGGAGGGTAGGTTATTCATCATTTAATAAAAAACACTCGCTTTTTAAGGCAAGGGGACTCCAAAAGTCGGGCTGCGACATTGCAAGCTCGCACCTTACCGGATTTGTCACAAGGTTTTACATTTGCTGAGCTATGCTTAGAGGGTTGTAACAAATGATTACAAATACAAGCGGACAGGCGAGTGACGCTTTGGACGAGCTGAAGTGAGTTCAGGTGCTGCTATGCATGCCACGTGCAAGCAACTTGACATAAATATAAAACGCGATCAACGCACCGAAGAGACGCTTTGTGAGTGAAATTAGCTGACAAAGAATTTGCACAACAAAGAAGGGACAACCCAGATGTTTCAAGCTAGCCAAGTACGTCGAACGCTCGAAGTTAACGGAAAACATTACGATTATTTTAGTCTCCCTGAAGCCCAACAGGCTGGTTTGAGCGAGCTGAATACCCTGCCTTATACCTTGCGGATTTTGCTTGAAAATTTGTTGCGTCATCAGGCGCTCAACGTGAGCGTTGAGCCGTCTGTAAATGTTAGCCAATTGGTATCGCAATTGGTGGCTCGGCAAGCCGATTGTGTGATTGAGTTCAGGCCTGCGCGCGTGTTGATGCCTGAATCGTCTGGGCTCACGCTGATGGGTGATTTGGCCGCGATGCGCGATGCGATGGGGGCGCTTGGTGGCGACCCAGCGTTGATCAACCCCAGCGTTGCAATGGATTTTGTCGTTGATCATTCGGTGATGGTTGAGGATTCGGGCAAACCGACTTCGCTAGAAACTAATATGGCGCTTGAGTTTGAACAAAATCGTGAGCGCTACGAATTTTTGCGCTGGTGTAGTCAGGCCTTTAACGGCGTGCGTGTGTTTCCGCCGGGTTCTGGGATTTTGCATCAGATTAATTTAGAGTTTTTAGGCAAAGTGGTTTGGACCAAAGAGCACCAAGGTCGCCAATTGGCTTTTCCTGACTCGTTGATTGGGATGGATAGCCATACCGCGATGATCAATGCCTTAGGGGTTGTGGCGTGGGGTGTCGGGGGTTTTGAAGGTGGTGCGGTTGCCTTGGGTGAGCCGGTGTCTGTCCCGATTCCTGAAGTTGTTGGCTGTCATTTAACCGGTGCCTTGCCGCCAGGCGTAACTTCGACTGACTTAGTACTTACGATTACACAACGCCTACGTGGCGAAGAGGTGATCGGGCGTTTTATCGAATATTTTGGCGCTGGAGTTGACGCCTTGACCTTGCCCGAAAGAGCAACCGTTTCAAATATGACCCCAGAGTGTGGCGCCACCATGAGCTTTTTTCCGGTGGATCAAGAGACGCTTCGTTACCTTGCTGTCTCGGGTCGCAGTGCCGAACAAGTCGCGTTGGTCAAAGCCTATTGTCAGGCGCAAGGTTTATGGCGCGACGCGCAGACACTAACGCCGCGCTACGCCAAAGTGATTGAAATTGATTTGTCGGCAGTGGTGCCCAGTATGGCGGGCCCCAGTCGTCCGGATGCACGGGTCGATCTTGCGGGTGTGGCTCAAGCATTTAACAATGCGATTGCGCTTAAAAAGAAGTCTGTGATCGGGGATGCGAGCGAAATCGGCGATGGCTCGGTGGTGATTGCTGCGATCACAAGCTGTACCAACACCTCTAATCCAGCCGT
>JBAWWV010000037.1:0-19515 GCA_037146575.1 Alcaligenaceae bacterium
GTAGTACCGCAGTGGGCGACCGATAAGCTCGGACCAATAACTTGGGAAGGCTGTGGCGGCGCTATCCGATAGGCTGCGGCCACCAACCATACCATCGACATCGTCGAGCGTCATACCTGCGTCGGCTAAGGCTCCTTCAATCGACTCGAGCAGCAAATCGTCTGTCGTGCGCTCGGGTAGATCTCCTTGTTCAGTCGTATAGACGCCAACAATAGCGGCTGACTCTAGCAGTCGGCGAGTTGTGCCCGTTTCGTGATTGCGCATTAGCGGCTCCCGGCGGTGTTGTCCGCAGACTTTGGTTTAAAGCGAAAAAGTGTGATGTCATGATTGACGTCATCAAAGATTATTTCGACCTGTAATCCGATACGTAGCTCGTCATTGGCTGCGAGCAGATTCGACAATAGCCTAACGTTGGTGCCAGTGATGTCCACTAGTGCGACGGCGTAAGGCACCTCCGATTTGAAGGCAGGAACAGGAGGGCGGTGAACGATCGTGTAGCTGTATACCGTACCTTCTGGCGCGACTTGCGTCCATGTGAAAGCATGTCCGTGGCAGCGCGGGCAGGAGATGCGAGGCGGATGGTTGAAGAAGCCGCATGCATCGCAGCGTTGCAGGTGCAGCTCTTTACGCTGCAATGCGACCCAGAATGGCCGCGCCAGGTCGCTCGGTATCGGAATCGGTTTGGCGGGGATTGCAGGGGAGGTGGGGGAAGCTTGTTGGTTCATGGTGTGGGGGTTTCCTGGGTTTGTGAAAGCCAATGCCCACTGCGTACGTGCGTGGCCACGCGGTCTTCGCAGTCATGAGCCGAGCCTAGGCCGGCGATTACCGGCAACATGGCACGGGTAAGGATGTTGATGGGATGCTCTTCCATGAATCCAACGCCACCTAAGACATCGTAGGTCTTCATAAGACAGTTCCAAGCGGCCTCTCTTGTGAAGGCAGTGGCTGCGGCAGCGATCGAAGCCTGATCAGGAGCTTGTTGATCGATCGCTGAAAGGGCCTTGAAGGTTAGTAGCTCAGCGGCATCGCTTGCCGCTAGAATATCGACTAAGGTGTGCTGTACGGCTTGATACGTTCCGATTACGTGGCCGAACTGGGTGCGTACCTTCGCATAGTCGATGCATACCGCTAGTGCAGCTTGCGAGGTGCCGACTAATTGCGCCGCCGCTAGACAGCGATAAAGCATCAGCGCATCATCCCAGATCAAGCGAGCGTCCCTACCAATGGCTAGACCCCAGACTTTGGGCATCTGGCCACGATCCGTAGGTTCTAGTCGAATAATCAAGTCAGTTGCGCGTGACGTCGTTCGGACAGTGTGATTACGCTCAGAGCGATCGAGTTCGCAAAGGGTTAGACCGCTGACCTGCGACCACCTGAGCACACCTAGGCGTTCTGCACCAGCGTCTGGAATCAAGCCATGCTGCCCATCGAGATTGTTTGTCTGCTCGGTAAGCGCACGAAGGAAAGTGAGTTGGATCGAGCCCGTGGCGACAGCTCGAATCAGGGCAGCGACTGGTGCCTGTGTTTGCAGGCCTGCTCGGGTCAGTGCGGTTGCGATTGCAACAGTTTCGGCATAACCGCGGGTGTAGCCCGCTCGGCCGAGCTCGCAGGCGATTACACCGGCCGCAGGCAGACCGCTCGCGGAGCCGCCCAAATCTTCATTGATGGACACACCTAGCCAACCGAGTTTTGCAATTTCACTCCACAGCCTTGCGGCAGTATCGGCATCCGCGCCGATGCGCCTGCTACGCTCGGTGCAAAAGGCGTGAGCTGCATCGCGTACCATTGAGATGGTATCTTCGGTTGTAGTATCTCTGCTCATCATGCTTTCATTTGCTAGGCAGGCCTAAGCCACGCCTCGCGATGACATTACGCGTGACGAAGCGACCACCCTGACCATGGTTATTGAACGATTCACGTAGATACCACTCGACCCGTCCAGCTAAAACCGAGCGCGGCTCGCCACGCTCAATTAAGGCCTGAGGGCCAACCACTTCAAGCAGCAGTCGTCCAAACTGTGGATTGAAATCTTTACGATAGAGTTGTGCCATCGACGCTTCCCAACTCGGAATCGCGCCACGAACCTGCAGCATCACGACTCTCCAGCAGATCATGCGCCACGCTTCCAGGTAAGCGGCGAGTCGGCCAACAGCCTCGCGAATCGAGCTGCGCTGCCAGAGGCCGGCTTCCCGCGCATAGTCGGCTACATCCTCGAGTTGCGCCATGTACTTGGCTGGCCAGTCGAGACCAGAGCGCTCAAAATTCAAAGCGATTGCCATGTGGTAAAAACCCCGATTCAATTCTCCAAGCAGGGCATTGGCAGGAATGTGTACATTCTCCAGATGGACTTCGCTCACCATATGTCCGGTAAGGCAGGCCAGCGGACTAACCGAAATGCCCTTCAGGTTCATATCCATCAAAAACAAACTTATGCCAGCATGACGCTTGGCTGTTGCGTCGGTGCGAGCTGCCAGCAGCATTGAGTTGGCATAGTTACCATAGGTAATGTACAGCTTGCTGCCGTTAGCAATGAAATAGTCACCGTGGCGTTCTGCCTTGAGTTGCATGGCCGCCAGATCACTCCCGGCGTCGGGTTCGGTAAAGCCGAGGCAGCATACTGTTTCGCCCCGAGCGATGGGGGGTAGATAGCACGCCTTCTGTTGGTCGCTGCCAAACTCAATCAGCGCGGGGCCGACGATGTAGCGACCGTGACCGCCATAGGTTGGCACGCGAAAATAGCCCTCTAGTTCGCGCAGCACGGCATGCCGTATAAACGAGTCGGCGCTGATACCACCGCCGTACTCGCTTGGCCAGTGCTGGACATACCATCCTCGTTCGATTAAAAACAGATCCATTTCGCGCCCGAGTGCGAGGTATTCATCGCATTCAAGATCGAGCGTCAACCATTCTGGGCGTTGCAATCGACCGAATGTTTCAGCGACTTCCCGTTTGAAGTCTTCGATCTCGGGTGTGAACTCGATTAGCACAATTGCCATCTAACCAGTGTATTGGCTGCCAAGCAGTTCGCTGGAATTATCAAGATGTTGATCTGCTCAGGCACGCTCATTCCTTTGCGGCCTCCCATGTTGGCATCAAGCGCAGAGTTGCTTCTCCTACGTCGCATATATTGCTTGCAGCGGTCACACTCACTTTGATTTCGACCAAGACTGAACCGTCGGGCGCAGACCGGTGACTTTGGTGACGAACCTCGAAGTGTGGCGCGGTACCGACCAGCATGACGCCGCGATGTGAACAATTCATTCGTTCGAGGAAGCCAGAGAGTGCGACTAGATCGTTAAGGATTTGAGCCATCCATGCGACTCGCAGAGAGCCGTTGACAACCACATCGAGGAAGCCGGCACGTCGGGCGAATTCTCGGTCGTAATGGATGGGGTCTGTGACGCCGCTGGCAGCACAATAAAAGGCGAGTTGTGTCATCGTCACCGCTGGCATCGTTAGGGTAGCCAAGACATCGCCAGCCTTGCAATTGATAATGTCTTCGATGGCTAGGCTATGCTTTGTCACGAAATGGCTCCGCGGTAGATCATGGTCGAGCGTACGCGGGCCACGTCGTTGGCTTGTGCGTCGCTGTAGCGCGCTTCGGTGATCACGACGGCTAACGGTCCGCTCTTACCATCGCGTACGTAGGCATCGGCGAGTATGACTTTGCCGCTGATGATTTCGTCCAGTCGCAATGGTCGCAAAAAAGTCACTTCTGTGCCGCCGTTGACAGGATTGTTCAGTACTGTGTCGATTGTTTCTTGCGGTCGGACATCAACCGTAACATTGGCGTGCGGGCGCAGCAGGTGAGCAATTAGCATCGGAGGAATGCCCAAGTGTGGATCTGCAACTAGGCCTAGTGCCTCGCGATAACGGGAGACCGAGATACGATCGACAGGCGCTTGACCGAGAGCTTTGAGTTGGCTGCCTTTGCGTAATGCGAGTCGCTCGATTGCCTGTAGGAGAGGGTTGTTTTGCATACACACGCTATTTGATTAAGGGATCGCAGCAGATGCAACGGAGAGGGGATACCTTGAAGATACAATGCCATGACTCTCGTCGTCCAATGCTATTTTTAGCTTCGTTGATTCGATTTGCGTATCGTTGTTCTTTGATAAGTTTGTCAGTGTTTTAGGACTAGCGATAGTGGCTTATGCGGTCGCTTAAGCCACCATGTTGGCGCGGTGTGCGACCACCTGTTCTACAGTCTGTACGAAGGCTGCAAGCCCGGGGGTTGAGCGCTTTGCATCCCAGATCAGATAGGCGGTCGGTTGTACTAGGCTATCTTTGATAGGAATGAAACGCACACCTGGCATGACCGAGTGGCCAATCGACTCAGGTACGATTGAGATCCCCATGCCGCTTGCGACTAGCGCCGCAATACTGAGAAATTGTCGTACTTCGAGACGGCTATGTGGATAGAAACCTGCTTTGGCACACAAGGCGATCAGATAGTCGTAATGGCCATGCCACGCATTGCGCGCAATCATCACGAAGCGCTCCCCACGCAGCATCTCCAGCTCGATTACTCTCTGTTTTGCTAGAGGATGTAGGGTTGGGATACAGGCAACATAGCGCTCTTGACAGACGACTAAACTGTCAACGTCGTTAGGATCACTGGTATCGCTGACATTAATAAAGCTAGCATCCAATCGGCCCGCACGAATGAGTCGTTTTTGCTCAAACGACGAGCCCTCGCGTAGCGAGAATTGGACGTTTGGATGTGTGGCTTCGAAGTTCGACAGAATCTCTGGTAAGCCGCGAAATACCATGGCAGACGTAAAGCCGATATCGAGATGACCGGCACGACCGGTGGCCAACGCGCTTGCGAATTCCGTCGCCTTATCGGCGTGTAGCAGCAGCTCGTGTGCAGTGGAAAGAAAGGCCTCGCCTGCCGGAGTTAACTCAACGTGTTTACTATCTCGTTCGAAAAGTCGGAAGCCTAGTTTGTCTTCGAGTTGGCGGATGCCAACGCTCAACGGTGACTGGGTGATACCAATGCGTGCGGCCGCTCGGCCGAAGTGCAGTTCATGGGCGAGCGTCATAAAGTATCGCAGATGTCGCAGATTCATGCCAAACCTATTCATACGAAATTTAGCCGGCTGAGAGCAAGTCATGTAGCGGTTGACGCAACCTCCAAGCGGCTTTCTACATGTAGGCTTTTTGTCAGTAAATCAAATGCTGCTTGCGATCTAATTGATCATGCAAGCTATCACTCTTGGACTCAGGTTCAATACAGTTTGTCCATCACAAGTGCGTGGTAGGTCCGTTGCGCTAGTTGCACTACCACTCGAATTAGTCTGTCTTGATATTGCGCACACGGATCAATTGGCCCCAGCGCTGGCTCTCGGTCTGCATGAATTCCTCGGTCTTGATGCGGCCACTAATGACCGGAATGAGTCCAACGCCGGTCAGAGTTTTGGAGACCGACTCATTGGTCAACGCCTTCTCTAGCATAAGCTCTAGATCGGTAAGTCGGTCCAGAGGTATTCCTTTTGCGGCGAGGAGCACAACCCAGCCATGCACTATCAAATTGGGCACACCGAGTGCCGCAAACGTACTTATACCGGGCAGGTCCGAATGCGGTTCCATTGCGGCTACTGCTAGGGCACGCAGGCGACCGGAACGGATATGCGGCAGAACAGTCGGCAGGCTAGCGATTGCCATGGACACGGTATTCGACAGGATGTCAGGAGTGAGTGCACCTTCGCCTTTGTAAGGCACTTGCAGAAGATTTACGCCCGCAAGATGCATCAAGGTTTCACAGGCAAGATATGAAGTCGTTCCGGTGCCGCCATTGCCGCAGACCACCTCGCCAGGTCGTGCACTAGCATCGGCAAGGATTTCTTTGACCGATTGATATTTTGAGTTTGCAGCGACAACTAATACGTTGGGAAACAACGAAATCATGCCAATCGCATCAAAGTCACGTGAGACGTCATAGCGTACGCTACTCATGTGAGGTGCATTGATAATGGCAGTCGTCGCCAACAGCAAAGTGTGAGAATCTTTGCTTTGAGCTGCGGCTGTGACACCAATGGTGCCAGCCGCACCGACACGGTTCTCTACTATGATTGGTTGTTTGAGATGAGCTCCAAAATTTTGGGCTAACACCCGCGCCGCGATGTCTGGCGTGCCGCCAGGAGGAAAGGGGACGATTATCCGCACTGCTTGATTCGGCCATGAGCCGGACTGTGCGTAGACGCGACCGACAAGCAAAGTGCCTCCAGCTAGGCTATTGATGAGAAACGAGCGACGCTTCATATGGTGCCTCTTCTTGAGTAGATACAGTGGATCGGTTTTTTTGTTTACTTTTTAGATCACTTGAGCGCGTAGTTAAGGCGGCTGCTTATTGACAATGCTTACGGCGATAATTTTTTGCGTTGTTAAGAACGTGCCAAACACACAAATTCGTTGCTCAAAGTAGCGCTCACGGCACAACCCAATGCAACAACCCATAGGGCGGATCCGTTTCATGCTGCTCAAACACGCCGTGGACCGGTGAACCTATCTGCGGCACTTGGTGCACGTCGCCAATCAGATTGCCCACCATACGTACGTTATCGGCCTGAGCCAACTCTACGATGACGGCAAGGTAGGGGCCTCGAGATTGCAGCGCAGCGTGCGTTGGGTGCCAGATGCGAGTCCAGCTGTATAGCGTGCCCACAGGTGCAACTGACTTCCAACGCATATCGAAGGAATGACAGCGATGACAGATCCATTCAGGTCCCCACTGAAAGCGATGACAGGCCCCACAGCACTGCAGAATCAAACGGCCTTCACGCAACCCAGCCTGAAAGGGCGCGCTCAGTCCGTCGGCTTCCGGCACAGGGATGGGCAGCCCCTCTGGTAAATAAAAGTCTTCAGCCGCTTTCATAGTGTGTTCTCCGAACCGTACGCGAGTGTGCTCGCTGGCGTTACCATAGGTCCGCCAATTACCACGGCGACTTGAGCATTGGCTACTGGGTTGGGTGATTGGCCGCGTAGTTGACGCACAGCTTCCACATGAAGACCCATGCCGTGCATATAACATTCCGCTAGGTGACCACCACTGGTATTGAGTGGAAGAGCACCGTGTTCTGCAGTTAAGTTTCGCATTGTCACAAAATCATTAGCGGCTGCCGGATCAAAGAAACCGTGTTCAGCTAAGGCCATCAGTACGCCACCAGTAAAATTTTCGTAGCACTGAACCACATCGACGTCGCTCGGACTAATCCCAGCCATGGCATACATACGAGGTGCCAGAATGCCAAAATTGCCGCTCGCAAAGTCAGGAGCATTGGCCGATGAGGCGGCGCTACGGAAAGAGCCACCCGCGGCTGCCCCAAGAATGTAAGCCGGCGAATT
Source organism: Alcaligenaceae bacterium (assembly GCA_037146575.1). Classification (GTDB taxonomy): domain Bacteria; phylum Pseudomonadota; class Gammaproteobacteria; order Burkholderiales; family Burkholderiaceae_B; genus Zwartia. The sequence continues at coordinate 7,348 of JBAWWV010000037.1, forward strand.
AGAAAAATCTTTTGCGCGTTCAGCCGATACTAGAATGATCGCGGCAGCACCATCGTTTTCCATGCAACAATCATAAAGTCGGTGCGGCTCAGCGATCCAACGAGAAGCATCATAGGCGGCCTCATCCAGCGGCCGGCCTTGCATCACCGCTCGCGGATTGGACTGCGCGTGATGATAGGATGCCATTGCAATCGCGCGAAGTGTCTGTGAGCCGATGCCGTGGTCGTGCATATAGCGAATAACTTTCATGGAATAACGTTGCGCAGGCGTCATAGCTCCATAGGGAATCTGCAGCGCAAGGTCGCCCGAAATTGTGTGCGCCGGCTGACTACGACCAAAACGCGCATGCTGACCTTGTGCGAGGCTACGAAACACGACAACACATTCGGCCATCCCAGCAACGATTGCAGAGGCAGCGTTAGCGACCGCGGCGCAAACCCCTCCGCCACCCCCTGCCCATTGCATATTTGAAAAACGTAGTTCGTGTACGCCAAGTGCCGCCGCCAGTCTGGGTGGTTCGTTACGGTCATCGCTAAATGAAGCAAAGCCATCGATGTCACGGGGATCGATTCCTGCATCCTGACAGGCCGTAAGAATGGCACGCAACGCCAATACGAACTCAGGGTCAGGCGACTTGCCATGCTTAAAGTATGTCGTTTCGCCAATACCAACAACGGCTACTTTGCCCCGAAGCGTACGGTTGCTCATAACTCTAGCTCATCCACTTGGAAAGAAATTTCTAATGGCATACGATTCACTTTGATCCTCGCAATTCTGATTGAGGGATTTACCTAATGCCACTAACTGAGTATGTCACTTTATCGAGGTAGTACGACGCCGGCGCGCTCGCGATCCCAAAGGTTTGCCAAGCGCTTCTGCGCCTCTGAACGCAGGGTGCGTTTTTCGATCTTTTCTGTAAGTGTGCGAGGCAGGCTCGTGCAGAACTCAATAAACCGCGGTACCATCCAACGCGGCAGTTGTTCTGCACACCAGAGCACAAGCTCCTTCTCGTCCAGACGTGCGTCCGAAGCGAGCATCACGCACGCCAGCACCTCTTCGTCTTGCATATCGTCGTAGACGCCAACCACTGCAACATCAAGCACGTCCGGATGCATCGCAATCGCCTGCTCGACCTCCCAGGCTGAGATATTCTCGCCGCGGCGCCTGATCGCGTCTTTCTTTCGGTCAGTGAAATACAAATAACCGTCTGCATCAAACCACCCTCGGTCGCCCGTTAGAAACCATCCATTTCGCCAAGCCTGGGCATTGGCTTCGTCCATGCAGTAGTAGCGGCGGCCGCCAAGCGACAGATCGCCCGAGCGCAAACAGATTTCACCGGTGTCGCCGCCCGACAGAGAAGTGCCGGCATCATCTTGAACCTGCACCTCAACTCCAGGCCGAGGTTTCCCGACCGAGCGGAACTTCTCTGGCGGGTAACCAGGCTGCAGCATTGTGCCCTGTCCAAAATCAGTTAGACCGTAGGAGGTCACGATTGGTATGCCGAAGCGTTGTTCAAAAGCCTGTGCGAACGGAGGGATCGGTGCCATACCGCAAAGACGTACACGATGCGTGCGATCATCAGCACTGGCTGGCCGACCCCAGAGTATGTTGACCATTGAGCCCAACAAATTAAACTGCGTCGCGCCTACATGCCTAACATCGTGCCAAAAGCCACTGGCAGAAAAACGCTTCGCAACTGCCACCTGCGCATCGGCCAGTAACGCCGCGATCACCGCGTGATACATCGCGCTGGCGTGAAATAGCGGCAGGCAGGTATACAGCACGTCGTCTGGTTGATAGCCGAAGTACTCGACGCGTCCCAACGCGAAGGTCAAGCTCTGTGCGTGACTGGCGACAATACCCTTAGAGGGCCCGGTTGTTCCCGATGTATAAAAAATCCCTGCAGGGTCTTCGTGTGATACGGTAATAGCAGGTTGACGATCGGCACCTTGACACAACGATTCGTAGGGAATGACTTCTATCTCGACAGGTAATGTCGCACGTGCACTCGCAGCGGAATCTTGTTCTTGCACCAGTACCACGCGCCGCACCTTGCGAGTGCGAGTGGCAATCGCGGCAAACCTTGGTAGACACAGAGTCCCGACGATGAGCGCAGACGCGTTAGACTGTGTGAGGTAATACGCTAAAAGCTCGCCCTTTGCGCCTGTATTGATCGGGCAGACTACTGCCCCGATTTTGCCGAGCGCAAACTGCGTCAACAAGATTTCCTCACCATTGTCCAACATCACAGCGACGTGGTCGCCAGGCTGTATGCCAGCGGCTATAAATCCATTGGCCAATCGGTCAGTTTGGCGATCTAAGTCGCCATAGGATATCGATTGATCTCCGACGCGGATACAAATTCGATCACCGTTGCGACGGGCCTGTCGTCCAAGAAGGAGCTGAGGCGTCAAGTCCTCGGCCACCAAACCAGTATCGCGTAGTTTTCTCATCTGTCTAAGATTTCGTCAGTTCAACGCGAAAGATGGATGCCCGCACGTTCGCGGTCCCACACCTCGATCAGTCGGCTTTCGGCCGACGCTCGCAATTCGCGTTTGTGCACTTTTTCACTCATATTCCGTGGCAGTTCTGGCAGAAATTCCACGTAACGCGGCACCATGTAATAAGCCATTCGATCATTACAAAAATGAATTAATGCTGCGGGATCGAGCGACTGCCCTTCTTTGAGTGATACGCATGCCATCACTTCATCTTCCTGCATTTCCGAACTAACAGGAAAGACAGCGACATCAAGCACTGCGGGATGCGACCCGATGATCTGCTCAACTTCCCATGAAGATACATTCTCACCGCGTCTGCGTATCGCGTCTTTATCACGGTCTACAAACCACAAGTAACCATCGTCATCAAAATAGCCACGATCACCTGTATGGAACCAACCATTCCGAGTCGCTTTCGTGTTCGCTTCCGGCATTTTGTAATACGTGCGCGGCGCCAATGCAGGATCGGCCGAACGCATGCATATCTCGCCGGAGGAGCGCGCGGGGAGAACTTGGTCGTTCTCATCTCGAATTTCGATCTCAACGCCAGGACGAGGCTTTCCAGTTGAGCGAAACTTGTCTTGCGGATAACCAGGCTGCAAGAAGGTACCTTGGCCAGCGTCGGTGATTGCGTAAGATGTTACAAACTTGACTCGAAAGCGCTTCTCAAAATCCGGCGCAAAAATTGGGACGGGTACCGTACCGCACTGCCGTACAGTGTGGACGCCGTCAAGCGGTGAAATGGGTTGCGCCCATAACATGTTGACCATCGACCCCAGTAGATTGAATTGTGTGGCCTTCGTCTCACGTACCTCGTTCCAGAATCTCGATGCAGAAAAACGTCGCGACAGCGCAAGCTGCGAATCACCCACCAAGGCAGCAATGGCTGCCGAATTCAAAGCATTAAGATGAAAAAGTGGTAAGCAGGTATAGAGCACGTCTTGCGGCTGATAGCCTAAAAATTCGACGCGCCCGACTGACCACGCGAAGCTTTGAGCGTTGGTAGTCAACACGCCCTTAGATGGGCCCGTTGTGCCAGACGTAAAGAATATGCCCTGAGGGTCGTTGGGCTGTACCAAGATCCCTGGCGACCGGTCGGCCCCCTGAGCAACCGACTCATAGGGGATGCATTGGATGGTTGATGGCAGCGTGACCTTGGCGATCTCATCGGTCTGTTCGGGCACTCGTATGACTGTGCGAAGACTCGGCACTCGGTGCGCCACGCTAGCGAAGCGTGACCACGAAGCTTCACCCACGATTGCAGCGACCGCGTCAGACTGCGTAAAAAAATATGCCAGGAGGTCCCCCCGTGCCGCAGTGTTCAGCGGGCACGACACTGCTCCTATCTTTCCAAGCGCATACGTTACCCATATTATCTCTGGGCCGTTACCCATCATGACTACGATATGATCTCCAGGACGAATGCCAGAGTCCAATAGGCCATTGGCTATGCGATCGGTTAGCCGATCGGCTTCGCCGTACGACCACCGCGATTGCTCAAAGAGCAAATAACAACGGTCACCATTGCGTTGGGCTTGACGTGACATTATTTGCGGAAAAGTGAAATCTGCATTCGTCAACCCTAATTCACGGAGCCGTTGCATCAAATAGTCCTTTCGTTGATCATTCAGTCCCTTTAATATTGGCCGTACGCACCACGTCTGACCATTGAGCCAAGTCGCTTTTTAATCGCGCACCGAACTCCTCGGGCGTGCTACCTACCGCCTCCTGGCCATAGGCGATCATCTGCTCGCTAATGTCGGGCATTTTCAACACAATGGCTAATTCACGCTGTAACTTTTCCACAATCGAACGAGGCGTCCCCGTTGGCGCCAACAGTCCGAACCAAGTGCTTACGTTAAAACCAGGCAAGGTCTCGGCGACGGTCGGTATATTTGGCAGAAGAACGCTACGTTTTTGTGTACCAACAGCCAGTGGCCGCAGCTTACTCGCAGGACCTATCAATTGCAGAGCACTGGTGACACTAAGAAAGGACACTTCGATCCGACCTGCGATCAAGTCGGTGATGAGTGGCGGCCCGCCCTTGTAGGGGATATGCTTCAGGATGATTCCAGCGCGCTCAGCCAATAGCTCTGTCGCCAAGTGAAACGAGCTGCCTTGACCCACTGAGCCGTAGTTCAATTGTCCTGGTCGCGCTTTGGCATATGCGACCAGCTCACTCACGGAGTGTATGGGCAAACCACCATGCACAAACAGCACGATGCTCGCCGAAACCATGAGTGAAACTGGGGTGAAATCACGCAACGTGTCGTACGGAAGGTCTTGGCGTAACGCGGGTAGCATTGTGGAGGAACCAACATCAACGATCAGTAGCGAATATCCATCTGCTGGAAATTTTGCGGCGGCACCCAAGCCGATGATGCCGTTGCCTCCAGGACGGTTATCGATGATGATGGGTTGACCCAGTCGAGAGGATAGACGGGCCATCAGCACCCGCGACACTATGTCAGTCGGGCCGCCGGCCGGCCACGGGATGAGGACTCGCAGAGGGCGACTCGGCCAAGTATCAGCGAACGATGCTGAAGGCAGTGCACATGCCAAGGCGGTGGCGCCTACTGCGTTGAGCACCCGACGGCGAGCTGTCAACTCAAAGTTTGAGGGCATAGAGGTTTCTTTTAATGACTAGGTCGGGACGGGAATGTTAAAGAGGCGTGCAGCGTTCAGCCCCATTATCTGGGCCACCCCTGCCGGGCTCAGTGACCCCTTAAGCTCGGAGGCCACTCGGTCCGACCAAGGCCAACAGCCTTCCAAATGTGGGTAGTCGTTGCCCCACAGAATTGAGTCCAGACCGATGTGATCGTGCAAGGCGATGCCCGTAGGATCTTCTTGAAATGTTGCGTGCCCATGCTGACGGAAATAATCACTGGGCCGATTTTTCAACTTGGGCGATACCCAGAAGCCATGTTTGTCGTGACCATGATCCATCGCCCACAGTGTGTAGGGTATCCAGCCAATACCTGCCTCGACCGTCACGAAGCGTAATCCGGGATGTCGGTCGAATACTCCCGAAGCACAGAGCTCGACAACAGGTTGAACGACTGTGTTCATTGCATGCACTACATAATTGATGATGGCGCCACCGTGGCCGCGCGCAGTGCGTGGATCTTTACCAGTGCCTGCGTGGAAGCAAACTGGAAGTCCAGTCTGCGCGAGCGCAGCCCACAGTGGCTCGTGACAGGCTAAGTTGTAGCCACCACTGTGCAGGAGTGGAGGTAGGGCGACAGCGTGAAAACCCATAGCGGCGACTCGCTCTACCTCGCGCACCGCTACAGCAGTATCTACAGGCGAAATGCAAGCAACGGGGAAGGTGCGAGTGCTGCGTCCAAAGACTTCGTGTGCCCAGTCGTTATACACGCGGCACATAGCGGCTTGCAAAACAGCATCGGGCGATGACCAGTTTGCCAAGCCCTTATTTGGAAAGAGAATTTCGGCGTTGACGCCGTCAAGATCGAGGTCTGCGTAACGCTTCATGTCAGCATGACCATGCGGTTGAAAATTAATGCCCTTACTGCGGTCAAGACGCGGACGGTCTTCGTCTAATGCATCGCTAGTCACAAAGTCTGCTACCAAAGCTGAAGCATCGCGGGGCGCTTCCAAAATACGGCCTGGCCGAAAGCCCTCCATGATCATCCAACGCTGCCCATCCGGGTCGATACGTACATGAGGGACACGATCACGCAGGTTGCTATCGATACGTGTCGTCCATAGGTCGTGAGGTTCGTGAGCATGGCTGTCTGCCGAGATGACGAACATGTCAGTGAGTCGTTGTTTGCGTGCTGGTGGCGCCTCGAGCGACTGAAAGTGCTGCAACATACCTGCCCCCGTTCGATTTTTATTGTTTTTTATAATTTGCATTGCGAATTGTTAATTTGCATTATATTGGATAAAATGATTGCTGTTTCGATGTCAACAAAAAATTATGCCGTCCAAAAAGGTCAGCACTGCTTCTGCTGTGGGTACACACACCGATCGTCAGTTTGTCACGTCACTCGCCCGAGGTTTAGACGTTTTGCGCTGTTTCACTGCCGACAGGCGTATGTTGGGCACAACAGAAATCAGTCGTTTGACCGGTCTGCCCCAGCCAACTGTTTGGCGTCTAACGCATACGCTGGTTAAGCTTGGCTACCTAATATTTCATCCGGCCAGTGAGCAACTATCGGTTGGTCCCGGGGCCATGTCATTAGGGTACGCTGCGGCTGTTAGCACCGGCATCTCTGAGTTCGCAAGCCCTTTGCTTGATGACATCTGCAGACGCTTTGACGTGACAGCATCGTTGGGTGCCAATCATGGCCTTAATATGGTGATCATGCAACGCGCCGAAAATATGAACGCGGTCAGGCTTTCATTGCACGTTGGTTCAACGCTGTCTCTAGGCGCATCGACACTGGGTGCCGCCTATTTGTGTGGCTTACTGCCAGATCGGCGCGACGAAGCACTCATGCAATTACGCACTACTGCGCCGGAACAGTGGCGAGTGAACAAGGCCTTTATCGCAGAAGCGTTTACTACGCACTCACGCTATGGCTACGTGCTCAATCTAGGGCACAGCAACGCTAGTATCAATTCGATTGGGGTCCCTATCGCGGCGTTTGGCAAAACCACCGTGCTGGCGATCTCGTGTGGCGGGCCGACCAATATAGCGAGCAGTTCCCATTTGTCTAAACGTGTAGCGCCAGTCATGCTTGAATTGGCGCAGCAACTCGCGCCCCTGCTAGACACTGGACTGCGCCCTTAACGTCCTTATCAGTTGAACGACAGCCTTGTCGGATGACTGGCGATAGCTAATTGTTAATGACCTACCCATTGCACCACTTGAGCGAGTTGGGCACGATTTGATCTGAACCCGTTAATAGGGTGCCCATGGTCAGCGTAACCAAAAGAGACCCCACAAACAACCATGCGATCATCAGGCAACGCGAAATGCCGTCGTACAAAATCCGGAAAACCCGCCAAAGACGCCTGCGCGATGCAACCTAAACCTAGAGCTTGTGCGGCTAATAAAAGGATCCCAATATAAATACCCGCATCGACGGCACCGTAAACACCCAAAGACTTTGGTACGGTCAGTAGCGCGACATGAGGTGCTCCAAACAATCGATAATTTTCGGCAGTTTGTTTGGCCGATGCTTCACGGTCTCCTTTTTTTATACCAACACTGTCAAAGAGCTGAAAACCCACCTCTCTTCTTCGCTCAAGACATACGCCTTCATACGTCCCTGGAAATAAAAAATCAGGCGCATGCTTATCGTTGAGCATGGCCTTTTGAAGCCCGTTGATGAATGCATGGGTTCCCTCGCCAGACGTGACGACCAGTTGCCAAGGCTGGGTATTGCACCATGACGGAGAACGTTGTGCCGTCTCTAGCCATTTTTCTATGAGCCCCTTGTCAACAGTGTCGGGTAAAAAGCCCCGACAACTGAAACGAGCAGACAACAGTCTTTGCAGAACTTCAACGTCAGTTTCGTTTTTCATGTCCAACATCTACCTTTAGCGTTACATGAGCTGCGCAAGGCAACGTCCAGCCCAGCGTTATTGCGGCACCGAATCGGTTGCAATTTGTTTTGGACTGGGGGTAATTGTCATTACTAATGCGGAGCGCTCTCCTTCGTTTTGCTGTGACCGGTCCGGTCAGCAACGATTATGATGCATGCGTTACGATTTTGTAGCTGAAAAGAATGCACTGACAAGTTATTGTCATCGGCAGCAAACAAAATCAATTTACTCCAATTTAGAGGTAAATCAGCAAAACTTCCAATTAAAGTCTTTGGATTTTGCTCGTGAGCTGCATTGGACTATGGGCTTGACCCGCCTCGGCCTAAGGGGCGAGGCGGGTCGCAACTTGCTCAGTATTGGCCTGACTGTCTTGGCGAGCCCACAGGTTGAGGTCATGATCGACTGAGGGCGGGGAGGATGTCAATGATGCTACTTAGTAACATTTTCAAAGTTCTGTCGTTCCGCAACAAAGGCTTGAACGACAATAGGATCATATGCGGTACCGCTATGACTAATAATTTCGATATACGCCTCTTCTATAGTCCAGGCTTTCTTATAAGGTCGGTCACTAATCAGCGCATCAAATACATCAGCCACCGCCATAATACGAGCTTCAAGTGGAATATCTTCACCTTGTAGATTTCTGGGATAGCCTGAGCCATCCCATTTCTCATGATGAGATCCAGCCACTTTAATAGCCGCTGAAATTAACTCCATCTCAATCTCTTCTGACTGGGATGCTGCCAAGATAGACTCGCCAATCATAGGGTGGGTATTGGCTAACGCTCTTTCTTCTGCTGTGAATCGCCCCTCTTTGTTGAGGATGTGATCGGGTATGCCGACCTTGCCCAAATCATGCAGCGGCGCAACCTTTACCAATCTTTCAATATGCACTTCGGTTAGCGTCTGACTATGATGCCCCATACTTTTGAGACGATTTGCTAATAGGCCAACATACTTTTGAGTGCGCATAATATGGCTACCGGTCTCATTATCTTTGGCCTTTGCCAACGCATTTAAGGCAGTCAACATTTGATCTTCTCGAACAGCAATCGTATGTTTAGCGGTCTCTAAATTATGAAGATATTTCTTCATCGGCTTAGTCACTGTCCACATCACAACTGGGATAGTAATAAGCGTAAGAAAAATCACATCCAAAACAACAGAACCTAGGTGAGATAATTTTTCAAAGTAGGGCAATGCAAACATGATCAAGGCTTCACCCAAACAAATACTGGCAATTAAAACAAAATTAAGCCTTCTAATTGGATTGTATTTGTTAGGCATTAACTCCCCTTATTTATTTGATGCCCTGCTTGAAAAAGCAGTGGGCTAGATCTACTCCTCGGATGTTACGCCTCTTTATTGTCTATGTATGGGCGTGTGGAGGCGCCGTGATCGGAGCTTAGCTGATGCACAAACGGCTTGGTCAGAATGCGTCGGATCAGGCGTGGGCAGAATCGACCAGGGTCTGTGGATGTTCTAAGTTGTCAACCTTTGATTTTTAAATAAACAATGGGCGGCTTTTTTGCAAGCTGTTCGGTCGCATGTCTTACTGCGTCGACACAGTTGCCCGCAGCACCTATCGTTTTAACGGTAAGTGCTTGCGGAGTGTCGCCGATTATTTCAACCGTTTGTTTACACCCCCCAATATTTTCCGTAATTCGATTACCCACTCTTTCGTACGAATTCGTTATGAATGAATTTTTCGAGCCGACCGATTTCATTTTTGTTGATGTAACCGTCGAGCGTAATATCTCTTTGTCGCTCTTAAACTGCCAAATCATTACCGAGCCGTATTCTTCAGTTATTTGACGCCCAATGATTATTGGGTCGCACGAGGTGATATTTTTTCCGCCCGTCGCCCATCTTGTATCTTTGCTATCCATCACAAAACACACCAAACCAGGAGAAGAGCGATCATCCGATTGAGTTTGAGCCAATGCCGCTATTTTTTTTTGGGCAGCAGGCAGTCCACCGTCAGCCGCTAATTTAAAATAGCCAAGCGCCTTAGCCATATCTTTGGCAACAATCTCTCCTCTCTCATAAAGCAAACCCATATTAAAATTTCCAGCGGGATAGCCTTTGTCAGCGGCCGCTTGATACCATTTCTTTGCCTCAGCGAGATTCTTGCTGACTCCATTTGAACCGTTTGCGTAAAGGTTACCCAACAAATTCATCGCGGCAGGATCGCCAGCATTAGCTTTTTGGAGATTAGTCTGTAGAAACTGATCTGGCGGTTGAGCTTGACCGTAAGCATTTGAAAAGGCAAATAGTGCGATCAGGCATTTAATAAATAAAAAGCGGGTTTTCATTTTTTCACCGGGATAGCTTGGGGTTTTCGGAGGTACATTTTTCGGCAGGCGAGGCTTCACCCTCTTCGATCAGCGCTCGAACACGAGCCCGATCCTGCTCTTTTTGTAAGACATGAAGAATATATTCATTGCCCGAGACAAAGCCCTGCTGAGTCGAGGCAGAGTCGACAAAAGACTGTAGTGAATCAGTTAGTTCTAAGCTCATTTTTGGCATACCCCAATGCTAGGCGTTGAAATTGAGTTTGGCAATAACCAGACGCCTTTAGAAACATCCAGTTACAGCCTTATTTCTCATTGGGGTAGAAAACATGCCAACGCAGCATATATACCGTATGAAAAGCGCGAACCGGGAAATATTGAATATCGATATTTAAGTCCTGCCAGTTTGGGCGTAGGTACGGACTTCACGAAATATTTAAATGCGATGCAAGCTGGGATGGTCGTTTACGATCCCGGACCCAAGTTAACCGATGCTAGTACTGATCGATCGAGGGTTAAAGCACGCAGCCAATTCCGTATTTCTGTAAAAAACCTGTCGATTCTTTATGAGAAATTTGAAGATGTTGCATTATGATTTTTAACTTTTGTCTTTTCAAAAGGACAAAACTAACTTATTCCCCAGCTAGTAGCCTGCGCCTGCGTCGGCTCTGCAACATGTCAATATTCATCTCCCCCGACAGTGGCCGAGCGTAAAAACGGTCAATCATTTCAACGCTGGTTCAACCGTCCCGTAACTAGACGCTTGATCGTTCGTGAGTATCCTGTCCAAAGGACACGACCCAATCAAGCCAATCGCTCAGCCGCCATAGTGGCAGTCAGTTTGGAATAATGTCGCTCAATCATTAGTACCGAATTGCCCATCTGCCGAGCCAGAGTGTGTATGTCAGTGCCGTTTTCCAGTAGTTCCAGTGTGGCGTAGGTATGTCGTAGGGAATACAAGGTACGTACCTGATCGTTACCCGTTCGCAGCAATCCTGTGTCCTTCAACAGCCGCTTGAACATGCCATCCACTCGTGCTGGTTGATGTAAGTCTGCACAACGAAATACCAATTGCGAGCTATTGCTGGTCAATAATTGCTCAAAAGTCATAGCCGCAATGTCACTCTGTCTGGCGTGTAATCTTTCCAATATTGCCACTGCGGCGTGTTTGGCAATCAGCCAACGACCGCCAGTTTTGCCATCCACCCAAATTCGCAAATATCTGACGCCCTTGTCTGTGTGCCAGCTGACATGTTGCCAACGAATGCCTAGTGCTTCCGTGCCATGTCGCATGCCTGTGTATAGCAACATTTCCACATAGTCACGTACCAAGGGTCGCGTGATTTTTTCTATGGCTAATCTGCCCAGACCAGTCCACTCAGGCATTGCTGCCACGAGTTGATCAATCTCAGCACGAGTGAATGCTGGTCGGGCAACACTCTTGATGCCAATCGTAGTTAGTTTAGGTATCTTGGCGTTGGGACTGATCCAGCCGTGTCGTACCCCAGTTTCACGTAGACGATTCCAAGCCGACGCGAAATTCATTAATGTAGATGCACGAGGTCGCTTGGCCATCTGCCTGTCACGCCACAGCTCGAAGTCCTGAATGTCTTGATGGGTCAGCTGTTCAAATGGCCTGTCGCCAAAGTAGGGCAGGAAGTAACGCTCAATACAACTGACATAGCTGTCGTATGCGGTCTTGCCACGAGCGGCATCTATTTGTCGTCTTAATTCTTCCAGTGCGACAGCAGCAATTTGTGCAAAGCTACGTGTATTTTGTGCTAAGCCCAGTCGCTGGCGAAATCTGGCAAGGTCATAGGCTTCACAGGCAACTTCAACTGCCAGTTCAAGTGATGCTC
>JBAWWV010000038.1:0-19502 GCA_037146575.1 Alcaligenaceae bacterium
AAATCCGTATAGGGCTCGGCCATGGCCTTAAAGTACTGCTGCGCTTTCTCAACATTATTAGGCCAAAATACAATCTGTCCAGATACTTTCGAATTACCACCACGCTCTTCGTAAGTCGATTTTTCAAGCACAAGCACACTTGCACCTGCGGCTTGTGCTTGCATGGCGGCAGTGACTCCTGCTGCACCTGCACCGATTACCAAAACGTCGTAACTGTGTTGCTGATTCATGATGGTCTCATCCATATCTTTATCCCTCGTTTTACGCTACCGGTACAAAAATTAGTTCAGTGCCGCGATTCACGCAGCGCGCTATATCCTGCACTCAGGTCACTAGGTTTAAATTTTGAAACACACTCAGCTGATGACTCAGAACCCTCACTGCTTAGGTGAATCTCGATATAGCTCAGTCCAGATGACGATCTCTTGTTCAAGCCTTTTTCTATGCGCTTGAGGCGATCTGTAGGCCGCAGCTATTGGCATCACACCGTAGCCAGCGAGCTGCTTTTGAACAGACTCATTTTGCACGGCTTGTTCAATCGCACGCGACAACGTTTGTACAATCGCCGCTGGCGTACCGGTTGGCACATAAAATCCCTGCCAAACTGAAAAGATAAAAGGCATCCCTTGCTCTGTGAGCGTAGGTGTCTCGGGCAACAGTGGCAGGCGCTCTTTTGAAGCGACACCATAGGTTTTGACATTCCCCGCTTTGACTTGCGCGGCCGAGGTACTCGTTTGATCACAAATCAAGTCAACACGTCCAGCAGCAATATCAAGCAGCGCTGGCGGTGATCCTTTATACGGCACCAAGGTAAACCGCTTACCCACCTGCTTCATGAGTAAGGCTGCACACAACTCAGATGCACTACCGCTACCCGAAGTGGCAACTGTGACTTTTTCGTGATTTGCGTTTAAGTAGGCGATCAGCTCTTTAACGGTCTTGGGTGGAAAATCGTTTCTGGTCACAACCATCATCTGCACGTCGGTCGACAGGCCAAGAGGGATCAAATCCTTTAAGGTATCAAACGGAAGCTGGGCGTATTGGGCGGGTGCAGTCGCAACACCAATGTGATGAAACAGCACGGTGTACCCATCCGGGGCTGCATTCGCGACCCGAGCGGTGGCAATTGTTCCTCCGGCTCCAGGCAAATTCAACGTAATCACTTGTTCTTTCAAAATTTCAGCTATTCCCTTGGCAATCGCCCGAGCGGGATTATCGATTGCTCCACCTGCTGGCCCTGGGTTCACAATGGTGATCGACTTCGAAGGATAACGTTCTTGGGCCTGTACAGGTACTTGCCCTGCCAAGAGCACTAGCAGCATGAGAGACACGCAGAGTGCAGATAACAATCTACTGGGTGAACAATTCACTTTATAAAATGCATAATTCAATTTATTAGATACTCGATTCAATTTATAGACTGCACCATTCATTTTTTCCACCCTTGGCACAGCGGCTCAAATACTGTGTTGATATCGGTGACTTTTTCTAAGTGCACGACTTGTTCGATAAACTGTTGTGAGACATGCTCGGGCAGAACACCCTCCGCATTATGAATAAATTTCTCGATCAATTGAGTCTCGCTCATTGGGTGATTTGGCGTTCCGAGCAGATCACTGACGCGATGTCGTAGCGTGACGCCATTTTTAAACAGAACCACCACTTCTCCGCTCCAGCGACTTCGATCTGTCGCGAGTGGATCGACGGCATACGTAACTTTGCGTGCTAATGACAAAAACCGCTCATCTATCAGATTACTCTGAGACAAACTATATTTGTTAAATGTGTTTGTCAGTAGACTCTCTGCAACACAAAACTGAACGCTATAACGGGCGTGCCAAGACGTTGCTGGACTTATCTTCTCAGCCCGTGGTTCGCAAATCAAGGGAATCCAGTATTCTGGAACCAAACACTGAATTTCGACAATGTCGTCAATGACAACCGCCTGCTGTTCACGTAAGCCTAGCGCGGCGGCAATAAATGGCTGGATGTAGTGGCCACAAGGATAAGCTCTAGGCACGACATTCAGAACCTCCCAGAGGCTTCCCAAGTCTTTTGTAATCGCGTCATACTGAACCACAAAATGTGGGTCTTGAACGTGGGATTTATAAAAACCAAAACGACCTTCATACACCTCGTCTGGTCCTGTGACGCCCTGCGACGCCAAATTCATCGCTTGCAGAGCACCCGCCCCCGCCCAGCCTGCGTGCAGCGACTTCGCCGAGGTGCCATCTTGCCACGACGCCATAATCCCAGAAGCAAAACTACCGCAAATACCAATCGTATTCGCGATGTCCGCTGCCGAACGTTGCGCGAGCTTTGTTGCCGTATAGCCTGCACCAAAAACGCTCAACACGGCCGTCGGATGAAAACCAACACGGTGAAAGACACCAGGCGCTGCAACACCAAGACGACAGGTGATTTCATTACCCACTAACACTGCTTCAATCAGTCGTTGTCCAGACACGCTCAACTGTTGCCCCTTTGCAAGGGCAGTCGCAACAATCGGCGTACTGGCGTGTATGCCCGTGCTGATATGCGAATCATCGAACTCAAGGACGCAGCCCATCGTACCCATGAGAACGGTCGCCGCTGAGGCACCTGTTTGTTGAGCGAAACCAATGGCCTTTGCACCAACACCATTATCTGGAACGAAGGTGGCTTTGCCGACTTGCGTCACGAGTTCGGTGTTCAAGCCACCAAGCATGGCTCCAACCATATCTAAAACACGAAACTTAGTCTGCGTCACAACTTCCGGTGGCAGTTTGTTGCACTGAAGTTCAGCGACCCATTTTGCTAGCTGTTGATTGATTGAAGGCATTGAAGGCAACCGTTGCGCGCTAGACATGATCGGTCAAGCCCTCACAGGCGCTCAAGAGTTCACGAAGGGATCTCTCTTGTGGCAGGTTCGCGATCGCCGTTTGCAAGACCCCCACATTCGTTTGCTTCGCTCCGAGCTTAAAGCAATTTGTTATTTTCCGTAAAAAATCTAATTCAGACATCGAGCGGTTCGAGTCAGGCGCATCAAATTTAATGGCCTCATAGGCTTTACCATTTTTATCGACAGCTTTAATCCACCCCTTATAGTTTCGACCTGACACCGCAGTTTGATCAATCTGATAGTCAATCTTATCAATCAATTCAAGCAACTCAGGAGACGAAAGATTTTCAGTGCGATAGCTCGCCGCATCTAATTGACCAAAATGTAGCCCCTCAGCGATTGTGTACGGCAAACTGACGCGCCCATGCCAGGCACTCGTTGGCCGTTTTTTTCTTTCTATGGGTTCGCACACCACCGGCACCATCCAGTCTGCCACCAAGCAAGTCAGGGTTTTGACGTTGTCGCTGCGTAGGCCTTGTTTATATAAATCCAAAATACAGTCAACAAAAGGCTGACTGACATGCCCACAGGGGTAAGGCTTGATCTCGATTTCTCGCATTTCCCAAAGTGAACCAAGCTGGTGAGTCATTCGAGCAAAATTGAATACATAATCTTTGTCAGGTATATGGCTATGAAACAAACCCAAGGGGCCTTCTAGTACTTCAGCCGGCCCGGTGTAGCCGTGCTTGGCCAACGTCGCAGCCGTGATCCCCGCTTGCGCGGCCCAGCCGTTGTCCACTAGCTGCGACCACGTACCATCTACCCAGCACTGATTAATCCCAGAGGCCATGTTGCCGACAATACCCAACGCGTGAACCATCTTAGTCGCGTCGAGCTGCAGCACACGCGCCGCAGCAAACGCAGCACCAAACGCGCCAATGATCCCAGTGGGATGCAGTCCTTGCCTATGAAAGGCCGTGGGAGCAATCACACCAACTCTACAAGTCAATTCACTTGCACCGGCAATAATCGTCAGCGCCTCTTGTCCAGTCAACGAGTGCTCAGCAGCCATTGAAAGTACCGTGCTGACGATCGTGCCATATACGTGTATTAGTGTTTCAGTGTGCGAATCGTCATAGGCCAACGAAGACACCAGCGTTGCATTGGCAAAGGCAGCTGCAGTGACCGATGTTTTATCGCCAAAGCCAAAAATGACTGAGCGGCCACCGCCGCCAAGATCGCGCGCGGTCGCCTGAACCGGCGGACCATATTCAAGACCACTTGCAGCCGTTGCGACAGCTATCGTATTTAGAATTGCCCTTCGCGTTTCACGGACGATATCAGGCGGAAGGTCAGAGTAATGCAACTTTGTAAACCAATCAGACGCAATCGTTGTCAAACTACTCACACCTGGTCCCCTTCATCTTTATTGTCAAACGACTCACACCTAGTCCCCTTTGTAATGTAGTGACTTAATTTCGATAACTTGGATCGTCGCGATCTAACAGCCGTAACATGGCATCCCACTCTAACAGCCCAAATTTTCGTACATCTGGATCATACAAACGAGCGGTGCGGTTAAGCACGGCGGCGTCGGGCAAGATGATGTCTCTACCCATAGCCAACGTATCGACCTGCGCCTTGCAGGCTATCTCAAGCCAAAGCATCAGATTAAAGGCCTCTGCCACGGTTGCCCCACAGGTCAGCAAACCGTGATTACGCAAGATCATGGCGTTATGTGAACCTAGGTCAGCCACTAGCCTTTTTTGTTCGTCCTCATCCACTGCCGGGCCTTCATAGTCGTGGTACCCGATGCGGTCATAAAAGCGCATCGCGGTCTGCGTCAAAGGTAAAAGCCCCTCTTTAAGTGAAGATACTGCCATTCCAGCACGGGTGTGAGTATGGATGATGCACCGGACATCATCCCTTGCGGCGTGGATCGCGCTATGGATTACATAGCCAGCCCTTGAGATGCCATAAGGCAGATCGGGCTTTTGCACGATGTTGCCCTCGAGGTCAACGGTGTAGAGGTTAGAGGCACACACTTCACTGTAGTGAAGCCCAAAGCCGTTAATGAAAAACAACTTCTCATTGCCCGGCACCTGAGCTGTAATGTGGTTGTAAATAATATCGGTCATGCCGTACTTAACCATCAAGCGGTAGCAAGCCGCCAAATCAACTTTTGTTGCATACTCAGGATCAGCGCTCATTTAGAGACTCCCATTACCAGCCATTGTTGTACCGCACCTCAGACGACGTATGAGGAAGCAGCTAATGTATAAGCGCATGTTTTAGGTATCAAATTAAAGCGCGTTTAACAACTCAGTCTCTATGCCGAACTTACTCTAGTTCCATGCCAGAATCAGTCACAATTTTTTTCCATGAGGCTATATCTTCTTTCAGAAACTGGTCCATTGCATTAGGTGACGATGACGCAAGAAAAAACTGCGTTTGATCCGCAACTTCTATAACTTCTGGGCGGGTCATCACTGCAGCGATCCCGTCTGCCAATCGTTCTTTTAGTCCTAGCGGAAATTTTTTTGTTCCAAACATTCCAGCCCAACCGGCACTAATAAACCCAGGCAATCCCGACTCTTTCATTGTGGGAATAGTTGGGGCAAACTTGGTTCGCTCTGGCATGAGCGTTGCCAAAGCTTTTAATTTTCCAGAAACCACATAAGGCATCAAGGATGAAGGCGACGCATAAGTCAATTGAATACGCCCCGCCACTAGGTCAGAGACAAGAGCAGGTTCGCCCTTGTAGGGAACTTCGATCATCTCAACCTTGCCGCGCTGCGCCAATTGAGCACCCGCGACACGAGCGACCGCGTTACCCGTACCATATTTGAGTTCACTCGGCCGAGCACGACCATAGGTGAGTAACTCTGCAACTGAATTAACTGGTAACTGCGCATGACAAAAAAGAACGGACGAGTAATAACCAATCAAATTAATCGCCGAGAAAGCGCTGCTCGGGTCGTAAGCAGGCGTCTTGTTCAAGGCTGCGACCCCGGACATTGCTGTGCTACTACAAAAAAACAGGGTCATTCCGTCAGCAGGGCTGTTTGCCACATCTAGCCCAGCTATTGCACCTGCCGCACCAGGCTTGTTATCAACAATCATTGGCTGACTCAACCGCTCAGACAGATGTTTAACGATGATTCGTAGCAATACATCTGAACCGCCACCAGCCTGAAAGGGAGCGACCACACGGATGACTTTTTTCTGAGATTGGCCGAAAGCTGAGTAGGCCGTTGCAAGCGTGCCCACCAATAAGGCTCGCCGCGTGATGCCGTGTAAATTCATTTGTCTCCTTTGGCCTATCGGTAAGATCAGGGCTCGCGTTCGACACGTTACATTTATCCGCACATCATCTTGACGAAGGCGTCGCGGAACGCGTGAACGGAAGTCTGTATTGTTATGACCTCGCTAGCCTGGCGAAAAGAATTGCCCGGGCAATATTTCTACCGGCTCGGAGGGCGTACCGTTCTCTTTGGCCTCGCCTTCGAGTAATTTTCCGTCAGCACCAAACCGTTTACCGCGAATTTCCTGAGGTGTATTGTATTTACCAAGTGGCCCGCCTGGATTCGTGAGTTGAGCGCCGCCAACTCTGAACATGACAAGGTTTCCGGCAGGGCTAGCAACAAACCGATAGCGAGTTCCTTTAGGCAGTAAGACGCCATCATGCGGGCGCGCAACAAAGGTACTTCCATCGCCGAACTCGAAGGTCGCTTCACCCTGCAAAATTAAAAAGCAGTGATCCTCAATCGCATGAGCGTGCAGTGAGTTTTCGCCACCGGTTGAATACACTTTTGAGTGCGCCCAAAGATTATTTGCGGTGCCTAGCGACTCATGGGTTGCCCCGCGGGCGAGAAGCGGCAGGTTTCGCATAGAAAACTGAACGTTGCTAGCGATGGTGACGTCTACGCTTTCAGTTTCAGGATCATTAGTGATTTCTTGTAAATTGTGCATAGTTGACAACTCGCTTTTTTTACGACGCTGATGAACGTTCAGCGTTCAGTTATAACAACATTATGTAGCGAGCGCAAACAATAAATACGGCTTTTTTTCAATCCGACCTAGCTCCTCTGCCCCATCGCCCTAGCGTAATCAGATCTCAAATAATGCTCCATGATTTCGCTGCCGGTGGCAAGCCACACACCTTCGTGCGCGCAGATGTGCGCCAGCGCGGCGTCGAGTGCGCCGATTCGATGGGGTTGCCCCGTGACGAAAGGATGGACGGCAATTGCCATCACACGACCAGACTCGGCGCCTTCGCGCCATAAAACATTGAACTGATCTTTCAGCATGCGTTCAAACTCGGGGACGGAACATTTCATATCAAAGTATGCCGGCACGTCATTGGTTTGCACCGAATACGGGATCGAGACCATGGGCGGCGAGCCAATCTGCATCGTGTAGGGCTGATCATCATTTACCCAGTCACAGATGTAGCGTATGCCTGCAGCTGACAGGTGCTCAAGCGTATGCCAGGTCTCGGCAAGCCCGGGGCCTAACCAGCCCTGCGGCCTTTTCCCACAGGCACGTTCAATACGCTCGACCGTAGCGAAAATGGCATCACACTCTTGTTCTGAACTCATCTCGTTGATGCGTCTGGCATTCGTTTGACCATGGCCCATGAGCTCCCAATCAAGCTGCATGGCACGTTCAATGATTTCAGGATGATGATCACAGACCTCGCTATTCAACGCTACTGTCGCGCGCGCGTTATAACGCGCTAAGACCTCGAAGAGGCGCCAGACTCCGACGCGATTACCGTAGTCGCGCACAGACCAGTTGCGGACGTTAGGAATCTTAGCGTGCTCACGAGCAACGCGCTCATTGGTATTGCCGGGCATCACATCATCCAACCCGAAGAACTCAATATTTGGGTTGATCCAAACTGCAATGCGAGCATTATTCGGCCAAACTAATTTTGGACGTTGATGAATGGGCGTATATGGAAAAGGGCCGTAGCGTTGTGGTTGCATGATCAGTGGCTTTGTTTATTTTTGACGACGTAATCGCGTTCACCTTCGCCGTATTTGCGAGTGATTTGTTCGTCGGTGAGCAGAGAGTTTTCGAGTTCATTAATGCGTTCATAGCCGACAAGCTTAGTGATGGCCGCCATATCCACCAACAAATCCGGACGATCGGTTAACTCGCCAGTCGCAATACATTGTTTAAGTGTCTCTAGCGCTTTTTGCATGCCAGACAGCGCTGCGGCAGGCAGCAGCCTTGGCAGACTGACACGCGCGACTCCCAGCTCAGCAAGACGCGTCAATGAAATGAGCGGTGAAGTTGGTCGAGCCCGCAAGCCAAAACCCATATTGACGTTAACAGGTACCCCCCGTGCCGCCTCAACGATGCGTGCAATGTCATCTTCGTTGCGGATGGCATCTGCATAAATCATATCAGCACCCGCGGCGACGTATTCTCGAATTCGTTTGATCGTCCCTTCAATGCCCTCTACAGCAATTGCATCAGTACGCGCGTTGATAATAAAGTCTGGATCTTTTTTTGCTTTAATCGCAGCCGTAATTTTTTGTGTCATCTCGCTAATTTCGACCAACTCTTTGCCGTTCATATGACCGCAACGCTTTGGCATCAGTTGATCTTCAATATTGATGCCTACGACTCCAGCCTCTTCAAAGTATTGCACTACATGGTATACCGTGACTGCATTACCATAGCCGGTATCAGCATCGGCCATAATCGGAATCGAGACCGCTCGAGCGATGTTTCGGCAGGTATCGACGTTATCGCGCAAGCTAAAAATACCAATATCTGGCACACCTAGTACAGAATTGGCGAGCCCGGCTCCGGTAGTCGCAGCTGTTTTGAAGCCCATCGCTTCAACCATCATGGCGCTATATCCATCATATACACCACACGACACAACCGGTCGCTTGCCGGCGAGCAGTTCTCGCAGAATTCGAGCTTTCGTTTTAGGTTGAACGGGTAATTTGCTAGTCATTAGATGTCCGAGGTCGCTATTGATAAAAATACAATCCCTGAGCAATCAAGGAGAAAAAAATAACGGCTAATTAATCTAGAAGATCAAAACACCGCTAAGCAAAGAAAAACACATCTTCAGGAGTCTAGAAAGAATAGATCATCTCTACACAATGAAGAGCAAGAGGCTCCACTTGAGATTCTACTCAGCCTTCAAAGAATTACTTTCGATAATTTGTCGCCATTTTCGCGTTTCATCTTGGATGAGTGTCTTGAAGGTGGCCGGCGTGCCAGACATCACATCGGTTCCAATCGATGCGTAACGCTTTGCCATTTCGGGGGTGGCCAATATTTTTTGTATCGCAGTATTAATGATCATAATCACCTGAGGTGGCGTGGCGCTTGGCGCTAACAGACCGTTCCAGGTAAAGGCAGTGTAATTCGCCACCCCAGAGTCGATCATTGTTGGCAGGTCAGGTAAGACAGTCGCGCGCTCGCGACCGGTGACCGCGAGTGCTTTTACCGTTCCGGCCTTGATTTGGGGTAGCGCTGATGGCAACACATTAAACATGACTGCAACCTGACCCGACATTAAATCTGTCATGGCCTGTCCGCCTCCCTTATATGGCACATGCACAATGTCCAGACCCGCTGCAGTTTTAAAAAGTTCGCCCGCCAGGTGCAGAGAGGTACCCGTACCAGGCGAGGCGTAATTTAGTTTTCCAGGTCGTGCTTTGATATACACAATCAGTTCTGTCACAGAATTGACCGGCAGATCTTTTTGAACGAGTAGTACATTTTGAACACTACCGATTAACCCGATTGGTTCAAAAGCGGTCAGCGGGTCAAACCCTAAATTGCTGTACAGGCTTGCATTGGTCGCTAGCCCCGGGGTTCCCATCAGTAGCGTATAGCCGTCAGGTTTGGCGCGCGCCACCTCGGCCATTGCACGATTACCGCCAGCACCCGGAAGATTATCGACGATCACTGTTTGGCCAAGCGCCTCTCCCAGTGCCGGGGCAACCGTACGCGCGAGAATATCGGATCCTCCGCCTGGTGCGAAGCCCACCAAAATCTTGATAGGCTTATCTGGAAAGTCGGCACGGGCATTGAACACGCACAACAAGCCAAAACAGCACAAAAGAGCACGCAGATAGAACAGAAAGGGTTTCGAAGGCATCATCACAGCTTCTAAAAAGAGTTAGCCTCATTAGGCAGCAAGGCGTTGATCGGAGAGTAAAAAAGGACTAATGTTCACACATCAAAAGTCAATGTAGCGGGGCGGCCTCCATGCGTCAAGAAGTGTTATTAAACCAAGATATAGGTTCGAATCAGGTTCCGGTGATCGACGTCAGCCCTTTGTTTTCGTCAGATACCGTTCAGATTGCCGCCGTGGCAGAGCAGATACGCCGGGCTTCAGTTGAAATCGGTTTCTTTTACGTCAAAGCTCATAATATTTCGCCCGAGCTCTTAGACGCAGTTCAGATTGCCTCAAAATATTTTTTTTCACTCCCTGAATCGCTCAAGCGTTCAATCCAGGTTAACCAAGCCCATCGCGGTTACGTGCCCTTTGCTCAAACTACACAGCCCGGACGTAAATTTTCTGATTTAAAAGAAAGTTTTAACTTTGCCTTTCCTTTTGTTGCCGACGACCCTTTAGTCTTAGAAGGAAAAACACTGATTGGGCTCAATCAATGGCCAGAGGGTGAACTCGCCTGGCGTCGAATACTCGAACGGTACTATCTCGAGATTTTTGAATTGGGCCAAAAAATTTTAGAAGCCTTTGCATTAACCTTGCAACTACCCTCAAATTTTTTTCGAGAACGCTACAAACGCCCCCTTGTTCGCGCACGGCTTCTGCACTACCCGCCGCAAGAAGCCGCCCACGGCGATGAACAGTTTGGAGCCGCAGAGCACACAGACTACGGCGCAATCACCATTTTGTGGCAAGATGAAATCGGTGGACTACAAGTGAAAAGTCGCTCAGGACAATGGCTGGATGCAAAACCAATTGAGAATACGTTTGTGATCAACATTGGCGATATGCTTGAACGCTGGTCAAATCATCTCTTCGTATCCACACCACATCGCGTCATGAATCGCTCAGGACGGGAACGCTATTCAATCCCAGTTTTTTATGATCCTGATTATGATGCAGTCATCAGTTGCTTACCGAATTGCGCCTCTGCTGAAAATCCTGAACAGTATCCTCCCATTGTGGCTGGCGACTACATTACAGCGCGGTACGATGGAACTTACGCTTATCGCCAAAATAAAAAAGAGAGTCAATCGTGACCGGCCTGTTCTTTAATAAGCAAAGCCTCAAGCGTGTTATCCGTTCACTGATCAACCCCTCAGTGCGCGCAATGCTCACAGCGTTTGTGTTGGTGACTTGCTTAGCGGGCAACCTCGCCGCGCAGGAGTTTCCCAGCAAACCAATTCGAATTTTAGTTCCTGCTCCACCAGGCGGCGGCTCAGACACTAACGCTCGTATGGTTGCGATCCATATGACCCAAACGCTTGGCCAGCCAGTCATCGTCGAAAATCGACCAGGCGCGAGCGGGATTATCGCCGATATGGCTGTTGTACAAGCAAAGCCCGATGGTTACACCGTGTTGTACGAAATCTTTTCCTTCGCCGTCAATCCAAGCATGCGAGCGATGCCGTTTGACGCGACCAAAGATCTTCAACCCGTTTCGCAAGTCCTGAATATGACAAATATTCTGGTTGTGCCCGCCGCAGCACCTTACCAAACCCTACAAGAGTTTTTAGCCTACGCGCGCGCGCATCCGGGCGAACTCACCTACGCGTCTTATGGCAATGGAGGCACAGCGCATCTGGCTGGCGAAATGCTAGCGCGTGATGCAGGCATCAAATGGCTACATGTTCCGTATAAGGGAGGTGCCCCTGCGGTAGCCGATTTGTTAGCCGGACAAGTCTCTGCGTATTTCGCCAACCCTATTTCTGGTTTACCGCACATTCAATCGGGTCGCCTACGCGCGCTCGCCATTACATCGCAAAAACGTTTGGAGGCTTTGCCAAATGTTCCGACCTTCATCGAAAGTGGTTTGCGTGACTTTGAAGTTTTAGAGTGGAACGGGATGTTTGTCCCTGCTCAAACCCCGACCGCCATTGTGCAAAAATTAAATGAGGCGATTGTGCAAGCGTTGGCATCACCTGACATTCGAGGAAGAATGACAAAGGTCGGCATTGAACCCGTTGGCAACACACCAAGCGAATTCGGCGCTTTTGTCAATGCCGAGATCCTACGCTGGGCTCAACTCGTTAAAGCAAACAATATCAAGCCAGACTAGTTTGCCCGTGACAACTTTACTGGTCTATCTTTAAAATCCGCCGTGACTGCCCGATAAAAAGCGTATCGTAAACTCATACGTTACGCGCTCAACCCAAGTGCACGTTCGACACTCCTGACCAGATGCACAAGTCTTGGACCAAGATTTTTTTGTAATTCTGTTTCAGCCACTGCATAGGTCGCCACCGTCAAGTTAAACGCCAAGTGGACACCGTTATAAGCTGTTGACAGGGGCACCGCTACGGCTGCCAACGGCGCCTGCCAATCGCCGACCACTGAACAAAAGCCTTGTTGCTTAATTTGTTCGTACGCTCGCTCAGTGGGTTTTAAAAACTTGTCAAACTCTTCTTGCTGCGCCGCCTTTAGGCCCTTATAAATATGCTGACGCTCTTGCTCGGTATGTTGATATAACAGTGCGCGCCCCATCGCAGTGCGCAACAATGGCCGGGTCGAGCCGATACCAGGTCTAGTGAAATTACTGTCTTGCCCAGTGACTGTTTCGACATAAACGACTTGTAGGCGATCGCGCATCCCTATTGAAACAGGTCCTTTTGCATAATGGGTGAGCGCCAACATCTCGGGGGCCGCAATTTGTCTGATCGCCATTTGGGACAGCAACGGATAACCAAGCGACAGCACTGCGGGCCCCAGAGCGTAGCGCCCAGAGGCTTTGTCGCGTCGAAGATAACCTAGACCCATCAAAGTAAAGGTCAGTCTTGTTATCGTGGGCTTAGTCAGCCGCAGCTGCTCAGACAGCTCTTTATTGCTCCACAATGCCGCGCGTTGCCCAAAACACCCCAGCAACGCTAAACCGTTAGCCAGCGTCGAGGCAAACTGGGGCTGCCGTTGCAAAGAGTCGTAGTCTAAAAATCCTGGATCAGCGCTTTCTAAGGCATCTCTAGCAAGTCGCATCGCTTGATTCACTCTGTTAATGACAGACAGCTCATTGAAAAATAATTGACTTTTACTCAAATCAACAACATACTTTATAACCGATATTCGGTTTTCAATTTCATTATTTGGAATTAATTATTTTATGCGCTTTAAGATTCGACCTAGCGGCTCACCGACGCCTCTCTTCTCTTTCGTTGTCGTTGCAGACACGCATGTCAACGAGAGCGACAACGTCTCAAGCTCACCGTTCGAGACCAATCATCTGGCCAACGAGCGCGCACGCTTTGTGTTTCAAGACATCGCCGCGATGGATCCCGCACCAGAATTTGTCGTTCATCTAGGCGATATCGTTCATCCCATGCCGGCTTTACCGACCTTCATGCAAGCGGTTGAACAGTTCAAGGCAATCAGCGCCCCTCTGAAAGCACCCTTGCACGTGTTGCCCGGTAATCATGACGTGGGCGACAAAAAAATCGACTGGATGCCAGCCGACCAAGTTTGCGACGCACATCTGCAAGCCTATCGAAACGCCTTCGGCAAAGACTATTACAGCTTTGACATTAAAAACATTCGCTGTTGCCTAATTAACTCGCTCTTGATTAACTCTGGCTTAAGCGCTGAGCAAGAACAAAAGACCTGGCTCGAAGAACAAATCGCAAGCGCCGCCGGCAAACGCGTCTTTCTATTTATGCACTACCCGCCGTTTGTCTACAGCGAAGCCGAGCGCGGCAGCTACGACAATCTGGATGAGCCGGGCCGCAGTTGGCTATTAGGGCTCATGAAAAACAAAAACGTAGAGGCTTCGTTTGCTGGTCACGTACATAATTTTTGGTACGAGCAACTAGATCACGCTGACTTTTACATGCTGCCATCTACCGCATTTTTAAGGCATGACTACTCTGAGTTTTACCGTGTTAAGCCAACGGTCGAGTTTGGTCGTGGTGATGTCGCGAAGTTTGGCTATTTCATTGTTGACGTGTTTGAAAAAGGTCATATCGCCTATCCCGTCAGAACAATGGGCGGGCGCAGCGCATTGGACGATACCGCCTTGCGCGACAAAACACAGCGCCTCACTCACCCGAGCACCTCAACCTTTACACGTGTGGGAGTCGAACTTAGGCATACATGGACCGAGGTCGCTCAAATACCGGCAACGGGTGGCGTTCAAGAGTTTGGTCGTAAACTCGCCCGAAACGATTATCCGCTGCTAGCACTTTGGGAAATGGGCGCGCGCCTCTCAAAAGTCACCGACCAAGATGTGCTTGACGCCAATACACACCGACGCATGCATCTATTGTCGAAGATGGGGCATCGCTTTATGTTGACATCCCTTGGAGGGCCAAAGAGCGACCTCCAGACGCACGGTCTGCAACAGGCAGGGGTCAGCAGTATTGAGGTCAACGTCACTTTAGCCGGTTTTGATAAGCATCGAGAGCGCATAAAAATCTTCAAGCAAGACTCAGGACTTGAAGTCTTTTTATGTAAGCTTCACATGTACGACGAATCACATTATGACGGCCAACACTTTAGCCACTTCGTGAAATCTGGCTTTACCTTAGAAGATCTGCAATATCAAAGCGAGCTCATTAAACAAGCCGTTGAACGTAACGAAATTGACGGCATCACCGTTCGTGTGGACGCAGACCAAGACCTGCTTGAGGTGGCTCCAGCATTAATACTTTTTGCCGAACGCAACAACTGTCAAGTATTGGCATCGTTGAAATTAAACGGGCCTAGCATCGCTGAATCAAACAATGATGAAGTCGGCTTATTGCACAAAATTTGTTGTGCATTACTATTTTCAAAAAGCTCGACACGCGTTCAATATATTTTTGATACGTTTATGGATGTCGACCGTGGCTATTACCCACGTCAAGCCTTTATCGACCGGCAGTTCAACCCGAGGCTTGCAGCAAGCGTATTTGGACAACTCAATTCGATTCTGTCTGGTTATAAGCAAATCAGCATCGACTTAAGCCAGTCACACAGTCGAGCACAGATAACCTTTGTCGCGGATGGCATTCCACATCAATTAGTCTTTTCTGAACAGAGTACTAAAGGGCAATCTGATGCATACAGCGGCGCGCTACCTTTGCATACAGACCTCTGTGCCGAATATCACACAGATATTGAACACGCACCCAAAGCAAGTCACGCAAATCATGACAGCAAAACCGCCGCACCCTTGATCTCTTTGCGTCTGTACGCAAATAACAAAGTCGCACCTTAACCAAGAGGCATCAACATGTCGTTACGCTCGCTTGTTGCAAAAACTTTTTTTGTCGCCTTAACGGCTTTAGCACTGCCAAGTCTGGCTGCGTATCCTGACAAGCCCGTCAAGCTTCTTGTGGGCTATGGACCAGGTGGTGCCACCGACATTATCGCGCGCTTACTTTCAAAATATTTAACCGATAAGTGGGGCCAAGCTGTCGTTGTAGAAAACAAGCCAGGCGCCAGTGGAATGATCGCCGCACTCGAAGTCGCGCGCTCTACCCCTGATGGCTACACGTTACTACTTGGTTATACCCCTGAGGTGTCGATCAACAAACTCGTTTTTGAAACGATGCGCTATGACCCCGTCACCGATCTTACAGCTATCGCACTGGCTGCAGAGGCTCCGCTTGTGCTCGCTGCGGGGCCTAAAGTCCAAGCTAAGTCTTTAAAAGACCTACTCGCGCAAGCTCAGACGTCTCCGCCTTTAACATACGGGTCACCGGGCGTCGGAGGTCAACAACATATGGCGGGCGAAATGCTAAGTATCGCGACCAAACTCCCCATGGCACACATTCCATACAAAGGAACAGGCCCTGCTGTAGCCGCACTAGTGGGCGGGCAAATAGACATTTTCTTTGCTACAACACCACCCCTGCTGGGTCAAATTCGAGCTGGCAAAATCACTCCGTTAGCTGTGGCTGGCAGCAAACGCGAAAAGCTACTTCCTGAGGTGCCCACTTTCGTAGAGTTGGGCTATCCAAATATCCAACTCACCAATTGGTTTGGACTCTTTGGGCCAAAGAACTTGCCCGCTGCCGTTCTTCAAAACATCACCAAAGACGTGATCGCAGCGCTCAACGACCCCAGTATCATCAAGTCACTTGAGGATCAGGGGTTAACGCCTCGGCCAATCTCTGGGGATGAATTTGCCAAATTTATTCAAGCCGAATTGAAAATGTACGCTCCAATCATTAAAGCGGCCAATATCAAGGCAGAGTAGCTTAAGCGCATTAGCATTCTCTCTATTTTTACTTATCGGCTGGCAAAACGAACATGAAAGAAATGCATCGCCGCATCCATCGCATGCGCATCGCAGTGATTGAGGCCTAGCACTAACTGACCGTGATCTTGCGCTCTCTAATAAGGGCTCCCCAAGTCTCAGACTGAGACTTGATATAGGCAGTGAGTTCTTCGGGCGCGCCGGGGCGCGGTGTCAAACCATGGCTCTCGAGCTGATGGCGTATATCTGAAGAGTTCAATATTGCGACTAACTCAGCGTTCAATGCCCCAACAATTTTTGGGGGTGTCTCACGAGGCGCCACAAAAGCATTCCAGTTCACCGCATCAAACCCGGGGTAGCCCGACTCGGCAATCGTTGGAATTTTTGATAAAGATTCGGTACGACTCAGTCCGGTTGATGCGAGCGCAATGATCTTTCCAGATTCAATGTGTGGTGCGGCTGTTGACGGATTTGAGTAATAGGCAGAGATTCGGCCGCCCAACAAATCCAACATCGCCGCACTCCCCCCCTTATACGGAACATGTGTAATTTCTACGCCCGCCCTTTGATTAAAGAGCTCGCCAGTCAAATGCGAGGACGAGCCCGCACCCGTTGAGGCATAGTCCAGCGCACCTGGTTTCTGTTTAGCCCTCGCAATAAAGTCTGCTAACGTTTTCACACCGAGCGAAATCGGCACCACCAACACATTGGGAAACACAAGGCCCATTGTCAAAGGTGTCAAATCAATGAGTGGCTGGTAGTTCAATTTCATCAGATGAGGAGCAATTGCTAACGGTCCGATCGAACCCATCAAAATCACAGATCCATCTGCGGGGGCATTTGCGACGTAGGCATGCGCGATATTGCCCCCTGCGCCAGCGCGATTCTCAACAGTCACTGGTAGACCTAATCGTTCTGAAAGACGCTTGGCGATTAAGCGAGCCGCGATATCGTTACCACCTCCTGCCGCAAAACCCACCACTAGGGTAATCGTCTTGACTGTTAGAACATTATCAGCTCTAGCGAAACGAGACAATAGTGCTATCGATGGCAAAGCAGCAATCGTGCTTAGGACGCGACGTCTTAACATTCGCTATAAAGCCCTTGATAATTAATGGTCACTTAAGCGGTCCTTGCCGACTCTCTTGAGCCATTCTAAGTGCTTCGAGCATTAACGCATAAATAGCTTGATTTGCTTCGAGCGATGTACCATCTGCTGTCGCAGTGGGTTGACCACTATAGCCATCGAAAGCTCCCGCAGCGGTCGGAGCAATAATCGTCTGTGCAACCTCGGACCAGGTCGGCAGCAAATTAAAGCGACCAAGTTCAATTGCGATCGCTCCAGCAATTGCATAGCCTCCCCAGTTCGATACGCTTGCAGGCAACTGAAAATCGACTACAGTAGAGTCGAGCAAGCCACCGTGACAAGGGCACCCGCAGTCTCGGCCATACGGATGCGAATCAAGAAGCTGATCTCGAATACGTCCAAAACCAATTTCATTTCCACCATCCCCCACACCCACCGTAAGGACCCCATTTTTACGCAATTCATTATTCAAGATATGCGCATGTGCCACCCAATCGCTATCTTTGGGCTTACCACTGCTGTTATGAAAAACACCGAGCGCGTTAGGGCCCGGTTTTTCAATAAAAACCGCTGCCGAAATACCTTGGATACGCTTGACTAGTTGCTCAACAAATTGAGGCGCCGCTGCTGCGCCTTCTGGAAACGCCAACAGCAAGGTGCCATTATCTCGCTGATGCCAAGCATCCTCGGCGAGCAAGGGACTGCCACCTGCCTGAATCGCGGCCTTGATGCCGGGCAAAAATCGGTTTTCGGATAACACAACAGTACGAACACCCAGATTTGAGAAAATTCTTGTGAGTACAGCCACACCAGAGGGGCCATCAGTCTCGCCTTCCGCAAGCCAAACTGGGTTTCCTGTACCTGTCATTAACAGCACGGTGCTACCTGGCAAACGAGGCACAATCGCCTGTGCAATTTGACCGCATATCGCTCGATTACCTTGAGCCTCGCGAGCCGCCTGATAACGAAGAGCGGTACCTCCTTGCATTGAGGGCTTACTCTTAAACTCTAGATTACTAATCCGATCCAAGTACTCATAGTACCAATCGTTATTCAGTTTAGACCCCATGTTTGTCTTCGCTTGCAGTGTCAAAACGCATGCTGATATGCGACCACTCTTCAAACAGTTTTGAAATCGAAGAATAGTCAAGACGATCAAGCTGCTGTGCGCACGCAATTTCATAAATGGTGTGAGATGCTTGCATCGTAAACATTGGCACCCCAAGTTCGGCGGCAAGCTCGAGCGCCAACGTCGAGTCTTTACGGGCATTGGCAGTCGGCATCCCTCCCTCAAAATTCTGATCTCGAATCCGCTCACCTAAACGATGCGTCAAGGGACGGGTGAGGCCCGATTCGCGGCTCATGAGCTTATAGAATATTTCAAGTGGCACTCCGGCTTTCACAGCGAGTGCGGCACCCTCTAGCAACATGACCATCGTCGTATGTGCGACGGCATTGTTCACTAATTTGGCACGCATCCCTGTTCCAGCAATCCCTAAATGAAAAATTTCCTCAGCAGCACAATCTAGCACTGGACGGGCGCGCTCGAAATCTTCTACTGAGGCACCAACGAGAAATGTCGTTTTCCCCGCCGCAAGTTTATGTACGCCACCCACGATGGCAGCGTCCATCACGGTACCGCCGTGTCGTGAAACGGCCTCTTGCAACTGATCAATATCGTGCGGGCCTACCGTACTGCTTTCTATCACTAACCGCCCAGCAAGAGATCCAAGGGCTAGTTCCGCTGCCGCAGAGAGCGAAGCCGCTGGGGTGGGCAACGAGAGAATGATGATCTGGCAGCGCTCTGATACTTGTTTGGCCGACGACGCAAAGGACACTCCAGCCGCTTCAGCAACAAGGCGGCGCGCTTGATCTCGATCGTAGCCAACCACCTCAAACGTCCCCACCAGAGACTGTGCCAGGGCCATTCCTGCATTACCTAATCCGATCAAGCCAACCGTCAGTTTTTCATTTTTCATTTAATCAACCTTTGCATCTGAAGATTTAATCACTGCAGACCATTTATCTGTTTCTTTACGGATATGTGCGACGAACTCTAGGGGACTATTGCCAACAGGCGTCGCACCAAGCGCAAGCAATTTGGCGCGCACATCGGGCATACGGACGATATTAGCGATCGCTTGACCGAGCTTATCCACAATGGGTTTGGGTGTCCCTGCAGGAACGACCAGACCGTACCAAGAGCCCACCTCGTAGT
>JBAWWV010000039.1:0-19449 GCA_037146575.1 Alcaligenaceae bacterium
ATACCCGCCATCAGACTCAACACCGGCAACTTGCTGCAGCTCGGCTATGGCATCAATCAGCGGCGCATCTGGACTGCTGAAACCGATCGAACCGGCGCCATTGCCGAAACCATCTCACGTGATAAAGACCTGACAAAATCTTTGTTACAAGCCTGCGGCGTACCCGTACCCGTCGGTCAAGCGGTCGAGTCGGCCCAAGACGCCTGGATGGCCGCGCAAGAGCTCGGCGTACCTGTTGTCGTCAAGCCCAGTGATGGCAATCATGGACGTGGCGTCTTCACTAATCTGAGCACCCAGCAAGAGATCGAGCAAGCCTACAGCGTTGCCGTTCAAGAAGGCTCAGGCGTGCTGGTTGAGCGTTTTATTTTGGGACAAGAGCATCGTCTGCTTGTCGTAGGCGGCAAGCTTATTGCAGCGGCCAAAGGTGAATACGCACAAGTCACAGGTGATGGCGTCAGTTCGATCGCAACCCTGATTGATACTCAACTCAACGCCGATCCACGTCGCGGCCACGAAGAAGATCAGCCGTTGAATTATGTCCGGCTCGACTCGGCGGCGCAGTTAGAAATCGCCCGCCAAGGCTACGCCGCGCAAACTGTTTTAGCGAACGGTCAGCATGCAGTGATTCAGCGCAATGGTAACGTAGCGATTGACTGCACCGATCTGGTTCATCCTGATGTGGCAGCGCTGGCTTGTACAGCCGCACGCGTCGTGGGGTTAGATATTGCCGGAATCGATTTAGTTGCGCTCGATATTTCAAAGCCTTTACAAGAACAAGGCGGTGCGATTGTTGAAGTCAATGCGGGCCCGGGTTTGCTGATGCACCTAAAGCCCGCGACCGGCAAGCCGCGTCAAGTTGGGCGCGACATCGTGGCGCACAGTTTTGCGTTGGACGATATGGCGCGTGTGCCAGTGATTGGCATTACGGGTTCGCAAGGAAAAACTATGACCGGCAAGCTGTTGTTTCGTCTCTTGACGCTACACGGCTGGCGCTGCGGGCTCGCAAGCAGTGCAGGATTATTTGTTGATAAGCGACTCTTGCATCGCGGTGATTGCGCCAATTTTGAAAATGCGCGGCGTGTGCTGATGAACCGTGAAGTTCAAACTGCCATTATTGAAAATGGTGCGCATCAGTTACTGTGCGAAGGCTTAGCCTACGAACGCTGCGAGGTTGGCATCATCACCCAGATTGATTGGGCAGAAGACCTGGCCGCCTACAAAGTTCAGAGCCACGGTGAGCGGGTGAAGGTATACCGCACACAGATGGATGTGATTTTGCCTAAAGGCATGGCGGTACTCAACGCTGACGACCCACACATCGTTGAGCTCGCGCACCATTGCGATGGCCAAATCACCTGGCTCAGTCTCACGAGTCACGCCCCACTGATCAATACGCACCTGGCGCTTGGCCAGCGAGTCGTGTCGCTGATCGACGGCACGCTGACCTTGCTTGAAGGCACGCAGCGGCATGAGCTTTGCTCAATCGAAGCAATTAGCATCACCAAGCGCGGGGCCGACACGACTCAAACCTATAACGTGCTGGCCGCGGCAGCCGCTGCCTGGGCGCTTGGCCTGACCCCCGATTTAATTCAAGCTGGTTTACTTAGTTTTGATCCAGACACCGCAGTACCCCAATAATTACAGGAAATAGTCATGGAAGTCTCTCGTATTCGTGCCCTCCGCGGTCCAAACTTATGGACCCGTTTAACCGCAATCGAAGCGGTCGTAACTTGCACCGATCGCGAAGCGGATTTAGACCAGATACCAGGATTTTTGACGCAACTGCGCGCCCGCTTTCCAGACGTCAAACCTTTGCGCCCCTTCGGCCACAAAGACCCGATCACAATGGCACATGCACTCGAGGCAGTCAGTTTAGGCTTACAAGCCGCTGCGGGCTGCCCAGTCGCGTTTGGACAAACGATGTCTACGCCTGAACACGGGGTGTTTCAAATCGTTTTTCAGTTCACTGAAGAGCCGGTGGGTAGGTTGGCACTTGAGCTCGCTGAGGCGCTATGCATAGCAGCGCTTAACGACAAACCCTTTGACATCGCACAAGCCCTGTCGCGGTTGCGTGAACTTGACGAAGAT
Source organism: Alcaligenaceae bacterium (assembly GCA_037146575.1). Lineage (GTDB taxonomy): Bacteria > Pseudomonadota > Gammaproteobacteria > Burkholderiales > Burkholderiaceae_B > Zwartia. The sequence goes on from JBAWWV010000039.1 coordinate 2,089, forward strand.
GTTCGACTGGGGCCCAGCACCGGCTCAATCGTGAACGCTGCGACTGCGCGCGGGATTCCGTATCGCCGACTCACCGAAGGCAGTTTGGTGCAGTTTGGCTGGGGTAGCAAACAACTGCGCATTCAAGCCGCAGAAACTGGTAATACCAGCGCAATCGCCGAGGCGATTGCGCAAGACAAAGACCTGACCAAAATGTTACTCGAGGCGGCAGGCGTTCCTGTGCCACGAGGCTTTGTCGTCGAAGACGAAAATCAGGGCTGGGAGATCGCCAATAAAATTGGCTTGCCGGTGGTCGTCAAGCCGCGCGACGGCAATCAAGGTAAAGGGGTTGCCGTCAATATCGAAACACGCGAGCAATTGAACGCCGCCTTCAAAGTCGCCTCAGAAATTAGCCGTGACGTGATTGTTGAACAGTACATTCCTGGTCACGATTTTCGGATGCTCGTGATCGGCAATCAACTGATCGCCGCCGCACGACGCGATCCCCCTGCGGTCATTGGTGATGGCCAACACACTGTGACGCAACTCGTCGATCAGGTCAACGCAGATCCCTTACGCGGAGATGGTCACGCCACAGCGTTAACCAAAATTCGTTTTGATGAAATTGCCCTGGCCACACTCGCCACGCAGGGACTTGACGCCCAAGCGATTCCCGAAAAAGGCAAGCGCGTCCTGCTACGAAATAATGCCAACTTAAGCACAGGCGGAAGCGCAACCGATGTCACCGATGAGGTGCATCCAGAACTCGCAGCCCGCATGGTAACGGCAGCACAAATGGTAGGCTTAGATATTGCGGGGGTAGACCTCGTCGCCGAAACCATTTTAAAACCGATGGAAGAACAGCGTGCCGGCATTGTCGAAATCAACGCAGCACCTGGTTTGCGCATGCATTTGAGCCCGTCGTTTGGCAAACCTCGACAAGTGGGCGATGCCATTATTTCAAGCATGTTTGCCGCAGGCGATAACGCGCGTATCCCAGTTGTCGCGGTCTCTGGCACCAATGGCAAAACAACTACCGTCCGTCTGACTGCACACTTGCTGGGCACGAGTGGAAAACGGGTGGGCATGACCAATTCAGATGGCGTGTACATCGAACAACGCTGCATCGACACCGGCGACTGTAGTGGACCGCGCAGCGCGCGCAACGTGCTGCTACACCCCGACGTAGATGCTGCGGTGTTTGAAACAGCACGAGGCGGTATTTTGCGCGAAGGCTTAGCCTTTGACCGCTGCGATGTCGCGATCGTCACCAACATCGGTGTGGGCGACCACCTCGGCATGAACTTTATTACTACTGCGGATTCGCTGGCCTTAGTCAAGCGAGTGATTGTGCAAAACGTGGCGCCTCACGGCACAGCGGTGCTAAACGCCGCCGATCCAATGGTTGCAAAAATGGCAGAGGCCTGCCCAGGCACAGTCATCTTTTTTAGCCTTGACCGCCACCACCCAATTTTGAACACTCATCGTGCGCAAGGTAAACGTGTGGTGTTCTGTGAAAACGGACAGCTTGTTTGCAGCGAAGCGGGGCAAGACCATCAAATTGCCTTAAGTGCCGTACCCCTGACACGTAACGGCACGATCAGCTTTCAGATCGAAAACGCCATGGCTTCAGTCGCCGCAGCCTGGGCCTTGGGGTTGAACTGGAAAACCATCGAAGCTGGTCTGGCAACCTTCGTCAATGATGCTCAGACCGCCCCCGGACGTTTTAACGTGTTTGACTATCGTGGCGGTACGATCATCGCTGACTATGGCCATAACCCCGATGCGGTTCAAGCGCTTGTGCAGGCGATTGAAAGTATGCCCGCCACCAAGCGTACCGTCGTCATTAGTGGCGCAGGCGATCGGCGTGACGAAGACATCTCTCGTCAGACCGAGATTTTAGGCGAGATTTTTGACGAAGCGATTTTGTATCAAGATCAGTGCCAGCGCGGCCGCGAAGATGGTGAGGTCTTGGCGTTACTGCAACTAGGTTTAAAAAATGTTTCGCGTACCAAAGAGATTCAAGAAATTCGCGGCGAGTTTCTAGCTATCGATACGGCGTTAGCCAAACTTAAACCGGGCCAGCTTTGCCTAATCTTGATTGATCAAGTGCAAGAAGCTCTTGATCACATTGCCAAACGAATCGCCGAAGATCAACAATAAAAAACCACGCAAGCTTCGTGTAGAAGATTGCGTGGCAATAGGCCCTAATCGAAGATGAATCGCCCGCGGCAGTGGTCACCACGATCACAACATCATAGCCACACGCAGGCTGGGTTGATCACCAAGTTTGCGTGCAACAACAAACTTTCAAGATTTCGCTTTTTCGCCAGCACCACCGGCCGCAAACGGAAACGCTGGAAACATCGCACGAGCCTGCTCTTGCAGTTTGTCTTGCATCTGCCCAAACAAATCCTTGCTTTGCTCAACGTATGAATTCATCATATTTTGCATGACCGGTGTTTGACCACTCATAAATTGTGTCCAGGCCTCGGGGGACAATTGGTTATTACCAAACAAACCTTTCGATTGATCTGTCAGACGATCTTGCACTTCCATAAACGTCTGGATGTTTTTTTCGAGATAAGTGCCCATCATCCCTTGCATCGCATGACCATAAAACCGAATCACTTGCGCCAGCATGACTGACGAAAACATTGGCATACCACCGCTCTCTTCCTCGAGGATGATTTGCAGCAAAATGCTACGCGTGAGATCTTCGGCAGACTTGGCATCTACGACCTTAAAGAGCTCATTTTTTAAAACCAGTTGCTTAACATCTGCCAAAGTAATGTAAGTGCTGGTTTGCGTGTCATAAAGACGCCGGTTAGGATATTTTTTTATCAGACGTACGGATGCGTCTGTTGCCGCTTCGGTCATGCATGCCTCCAAAAATAACTGTGTAATAGCAAACTATAGGTTGCCAGCAACGCCGACAACCTATGACGTTAACCCATGTGCAAACCGCCATTCAACGAAAAATCAGCACCGGTTGAAAACCCTGATTCTTCAGACGCAATCCAAGCCACAATCGAGGCAATTTCTTCAGGACGCCCAAGTCGCTTGACCGGAATGGTTGCAACGATTTTTTCAAGGACTTCAGGGCGAATTGCACGCACCATGTCAGTACCAATATAGCCAGGTGAGACGGTATTGACCGTCACACCTTTGCTCGCCACCTCTTGGGCGAGCGACATCGAAAAGCCATGGATCGCAGCTTTCGCGGTGGCGTAGTTCGACTGGCCAAACTGACCTTTTTGTCCGTTGACCGAACTGATATTAATGATGCGACCAAAACCACGATCAACCATCGCCTCAATCACTTGTTTGGTGACATTAAATAAACTATTAAGATTGGTATCCATCACGGCGCGCCAATCATCAGCCGACATTTTACGAAACACGCCATCACGCGTGATCCCAGCATTATTCACCAAAATATCGACCGGGCCGTGCTCAGCAACCACGGCTTTAAACGCGGCTTCGCATGAAGTCCAGTCTGAGACATTACCCACCGAGGCATGAAATTTATAGCCAAGTGCGGATTGCTCAGACAACCATTGCCCAAAGTCGCGACTCGGGCCACAACCTGCAACAACCGTCATTCCTTCTTTTGCCAAACGTTGGCAAATCGCAGTCCCGATCCCACCCATTCCACCGGTTACATACGCTAGCTTTGCACTCATCCTCATCTCCTTTTGCCGTCTTGACACGACATTGACCAACGCTAGACTGCTCGAACCTTGACATACGACCCCGGAGCGGCTTCAAGCACGGAGTACGTTTTATTACCTAATGTTTTCGAAGCTTTAACGCGCTTGCCACTATGAGCAGCCAGCCAGTCACCCCAGTCGCGCCACCAGCTGCCAGGATACTCAGTGGCTTGGGTAAACCATTTCTCAGCAGACTGGCCCTTGACCGGTTTGTCACCAACCCAATAGTTGCGCTTGTTTTTTGCTGGAGGGTTAATCACCCCAGCGATGTGACCAGAGGCCCCCAACACAAAACGATTCGGGCCAGGAAAAATTGCCGTCGAGGCGAAAGCTGAGTGCCACGGCACAATATGATCTTCGCGCGAACCGTAAAGATAGGTGGGGATTTTGATGAGACGCAAATCGATTGGCACCCCGCAGCTTGTCAGCGCGTTAGGTTGGCTTAATTTATTTTCAAGGTAGGTGTTTCGAAAGTACCAAGTGAAAAATGGCCCGGGCAAATTCGTGCTATCGCCGTTCCAGAATAATAAATCGAAGGCAACGGGCGACTCGCCCTTTAAATAATTCGATACGACGTAATTCCAGACCAACTCATTAGGTCGCAAAAATGAAAACGTGGTGCCAAGCTCGCGCGCCGACATCAAACCGCCTTGTCCGATTTGTTGCTCGCGCAGACTAGCGTGCTGCTCATCGACGAATACCCCAAGCGGGCCCGTCTCTTTAAAGTCAACCATCGACGTCAGTAACGTCATTGAAGCGACTGGACTTTGCCCCTTTGCCGCAGCAACGGCCAAGCCCGCTGCAAGCATGGTGCCGCCCACGCAAAACCCGAGAGCATTGATCTTGGGGTGCCCAGAAATTTCTTGCGTCACTTTAAGCGCCGTGAGGATGCCGTCTTGAAGATAATCATCCCAGGTCGCCTTTTCAATACCATCCGTATCGTCTGCCAGCGGATTCCGCCAAGACATCAGGTACACCGTAAACCCTTGCGCCACAGCATCACGCACAAACGAATTTTCGGGTTGCAGATCCAGAATATAAAATTTATTAATGCACGGTGGCACCAACAAAATCGGACGCTGGTAGACGGTTGGTGTAGAGGGCGCGTATTGTATTAACTGAAAAAACTTGTTTTGAAAAACAACCGACCCGGCAGACGTGGCAACGTTTTCACCCACGACAAACTTGCTTTCGTCACTTTGCGAAATACGCCCTTTTTGAATGTCACCGAGCAGATTCGAGACGCCTGCGACAAGGGTTTCTCCGCCAGAGTCGACCAGCGCGGCTTGTGCATCAGGATTGGTCGCTAAAAAATTAGCCGGTGACATCGCGTCGACCCACTGCATCACTGAAAAATGTAAACGGTCTTTGAGTTCTGGCGAGGCGTCTGAGACATCGACCAACTTTTGCATGGCGTTTGCCGACAAAAGATATAAATGGGCCATAAGTAAATGAGGTGGGCTCGAAGCCCACGCCGGCGCAGCAAACCGACGGTCTTTAATCGCCGGCAAATGCCCTCGCGTCGCCTCTTGGGATAAGCGTTGCCATGCTTGCATGAAGTCGTGTTGAACCGACGCGAGCGCCTCTTTTGAAATCCCGGGCGGTGGCGCCAACCCCTCTGGAAACGGAAAATTCACATTCAGACCTATTTATCTTGTTGGCGGTGTCATCGTGCGCTGCAAGATGAGGATTGTCAACCCCCAAAACACGCTTGACCGAGCATTCAAAATCAGTCAGATGCTGCCTAACCACGCAAGCGTCGCCATCCGCCCCGTTTGGCGATCGCGCCGATACGAAAAAAACTGTCGCTGGGAATCATTCACCGTACATAAGGCACTATTTTCGACCTGTGTGACGCCCATTTGCGCAAGGCGCCAGCATGCCAAACCCGCTAAATCAGCGCGCCATTTGCCTGGCTCAAGGGGATCTGGCAGAAAAGAACAAGCCTGCTCGGCCCCCTTGCCCTGAAAAGCCACCCTGACATCCTCACCAACCTGAAAGGCTTGAGCGCCGATTCCGGGTCCGACCCAAGCACGCCAGCCTGAGGCCTTTGGGCGCTTAGCTTGCATCAGCTGCAAAGTCGCCTCTAACACGCCGGCGGCAAGGCCTTTCCAGCCAGCATGGGCCACCCCAACCACCGTGCCCGCCTGATCGGCCAACACCACCGACAGACAATCGGCCGTCAAGACGGCCAAGACGCGCCCGGGTGCTGAGCTCACCGAGCCATCGGCGGCAGGAGGCTCTTGGTTTAACTCAAAAAGTTGGGGGTCATCTGCGTCAACCACACGAACGCCGTGCACTTGCTTGAGCCACGCTGGTTCACTGGGCAGCACTTGCCGCAGGCGCCTGCGATTTTCATGCACGTTGTCAGGGTTGTCTTGGGTGCCAAGCCCCAGATTAAAAGTATCGTAGGGCAGCTCGCCCACTCCGCCCTGGCGGGTGGTACAAAATAGCTGAACTCCCTGCCAGTCTTGCTTGGGCCGAATCAATGTGAGAGCGGACTGAGTGGGTGGCGGCATAATGGGCACTGAAAAAGTGGCTTACGACGGTGACTACACGTTGGGCAGTAAAAGAGCGACCTGCGATATTGACCGCAGCGTGGGCGCTATGACTTCCAGGTGATATGCTCAATAACGTTTAGCATATCAGCTGCAGGCGCGGCCGTAAATTCGACCATCCCTGCGCCCCCCGGATCTTCAAACCTCAATTGATGTGCGTGCAACATTTGCCTGGCCGCCCCTTCAATCGCTCGTCCACCGTACAAGGTGTCGCCTAACAAAGGGTGCCCCAAACTCGCCAAATGCGCGCGAATCTGGTGCGTTCTTCCAGTTTCTAGCCGACAAGTCACTTCAGAAATATTCGAACCACCATACTCGCCCACCCTGACAAGCTGATAATGCGTCACGGCGGCTTTCGGTGCACTCAAGCTTTCGACCGACATCCGCACAGGCACTTTAGGGTCTCGTCCGATCGGACGATCAACCGTACCCTGCTCAAGCATTCGCCCATGTGCCAGAGCCAAGTACTGGCGGCCCATGGTTCGGGCCTGCAACTGACGGACTAAATGTGTTTGCGAGACCTCGTTTCGAGCAATCACCAGCAGCCCGGAGGTGTCTTTATCCAGACGATGCACAATTCCGGCACGGGCAACATGCGTGAGCTCGGGGTAGCGGTGCAACAGCCCATTGAGCAAGGTGCCCGACCAATTACCAGCTCCGGGGTGTGTCACAAGCCCGACCGGCTTATTGACCACGATCCAGTCAGTCGTTTCGCCTAAAACATCAAAATCAACGGGTTGCGGCACAAAAGCATGATCTTCAGGGGCCGGCTGCTCGTAGACGGTGATCACGTCGTCTTCGCGCAGAGTTTGCCTGAGTTTGGCAACCTTGCCGTTTACCAGGACGTGCCCCCCCTGAATCCAGGTCTGCAACCGGCTCCGAGAATGCTGTGGCACAAGCTGGGCCAAGACCTTATCAAGCCGCTCAAGCGGCATTTCATCGGTAATGAGAAAAACCTGAGGTTCGTCGTCAGGCGCAATATCTTCAGAAATTGGGGTGTCGGTCATTGGGACTCGTCTTATAATGAGCACAGAATGCTAACACCAAGGATCATTTCGTGATGGGTCGCAACACTATTTCTTTGTTTCAGTCGCGCACTGCAAGCAGCTGGGCCAGCAGGCTCATGATTTTATTTTTCGCCTTACTGATTACAGGTTGTGGCACTAAAGGGCCCGAATACGACCCTACCGCCAACTGGAACGTCGAGCGTCTGTTCGAAGATGGCAAAGCAGAAATGAACTCGGGTAACTGGCGCTTGGGCAAAGAGCGCTTTATGGCGGTTGAAACGCGCTTTCCATTTGGCGCCTATGCGCAACAAGCGATGTTGAACTTGGCCTATTGTCAATGGAAAGACAAAGAGCCCGAGCTTGGCCTCGCTACCCTAGGTCGTTTTCAGCAGCAATATCCTAGCCACCCAGCCGCAGATTATGCTCTTTACCTTCGCGGCTTGATCAACTTCACGCCTCCAAGTGCGGTGTTTGCAAATCTGACTCGTCAAAACCCTGGCGAACGCGACCCTAAAGCTTTACGACAGTCTTACGCGTCGTTTAGTGAACTCATCGAGCGCTTTCCTGAAAGCCGCTATACGGCTGATGCACGTAAGCGCATCGAGTGGCTGATCAACACGATGGCCGAAAACGAAATGCTCATCGCACGCTATTACTACGAGAGATTTGCCTACGTGGCAGCGATTAATCGGGCGCAAATAGTCATCACCGAGTTTCAAGGCGTGCCGTCGTCTGAACCAGCGCTCTACATCATGATGATGTCGTACGAGAAACTTAAACTCACCGAATTGCGCAACGACACTGAGCGCGTATTGCTTACAAACTTTCCAAACACGACCTTAATCGCGAAGGGCTTTCCAGATAAATACAGTGCCTGGAACCCCTTACGATTGTTTTGAAAAAAAGTTTCTCAAGACACTTGCTCGGCGTGGCGTGTGTAAAACGCCACGGCCTCATCCAGTGAGCGTGTGCGTGCAAACGGCGGTAAACCACGCCATAGCTGCTTGCCGTAAGGCTTATCGACAAGACGCGTATCACCTACCATCAAAACACCCCAATCGGTTTCGCTGCGAATCAACCGGCCAGCACCTTGCTTCAGGGCAATCGCCGCTTCTGGCAGTTGGTATTCCATAAATGGATTGCCGCCGCGACTGCGACACGCCCGCAGGCGCGCCTCAAGCACAGGATCATCCGGAGGCGCAAAGGGCAGCTTATCAATCGCGACCAAGGTCAGACGATCGCCCTGAACATCAATGCCTTCCCAGAAACTCGCGCTGCCGACTAACACGGCATGATCCAACGTACGAAAGCGTTCGAGTAAGTCGCGGCGCGTACCATTACCCTGCCTCATCAGTGGCCAGGTAATGCCAAGACGGTCGAAAGCGTCGCCAAGCAAAACGGCCACGCGTTCGACCGCGCGCAGCGTGGTGCACAACACAAGCGCCCCGCCCTGACTCGCTTGGATTAACGGAATCAGTGTGTCGACGAAGGCAGGTAAAAAATCTGGCGATTGCGGTGGTGGTAACTGTTGCGGCACGTACAGCAGGGCTTGGGTTGGATAATCAAACGGCGACTCAAGACGCAAGGTTTGCGCATCGTCTAAGCCTAAGCGCGAAGTGAAATGTGAAAAATCACGGTGCACGGATAAGGTTGCCGACGTAAAAATCCACGCCTGCCCGCCTTGCCTGTAACGCGAAAACGCCTCAGCAACGGATAAAGGCGCCGCATGCAAACGCACGTGATGCAAGCCGCACTCAACCCAGCGAACCACCTGCTGCAGATCATCTATCGGTGCACGCGACTCACGACCAGGTTGACCCCACTTTGCCAGGCGTTCAGCCAACTCTTGGCAGGTACGCGCGGCGGCAGCAAGGTCTGGATGTTTTTCTTCGACGCTCGCGAGCATTTTGCCGATTTCGTCGAGCGCCAGCTGCAGGGTTGCGCGCGCAGCATCAAAGATATCTGGTTCAGGAAACGCCTCAAAGGTCACGCGTTTAGAGGGCATCTGCTCAAGCCCAGCGCAAGCTAAGCGCAACTCACGCGCGGTGTGTTCAACCCGACGTGCTTGTTCAGACCAGTTGGTGAGCTCTCGGGCGTGCGCAAGGCCCGCAACCTCAAGGAGCTTAGCCAGATCCAGCAGCTGGTGAGTTGACAGGCTATTGCCCAAGAAACGCGTCGCGGTATCGGGCAATTGATGTGCTTCGTCAAACACGACAGTATCAGCGGCGGGCAGCAAGTCGGTGATGCCCTCATCGCGCAACATTAAATCAGCCATAAATAAAGCGTGATTAATCACGACCACATCGGCCTCTTGTGCTTGTCGGCGAGCCTTCAACACAAAGCAATCACGTACGTTGGGGCAATCTTGTCCCAAGCAGTTTTCACGGGTCGAGGTGACACGTTGCCAGATTTCGGCTTCTTCTGGCACTGAGGGCAAGTCAGCGCGGTCACCGGTAGTGGACTGCTGTGCGAAGGTGTGAATGTGGCGCAGCTGTTGCACTTCGGCCCGCGACTTTAAGCCACGATCTTCGGTTTGAAATTTTTCAAGGTGATAGTGGCACACATAATTGCCACGCCCTTTTAGTAAGGCAATCGAGGCAGGCACACTCAGGGCGTCGCGCACACGCGGCAAATCGCGCGCAAATAACTGATCTTGCAGGGTTCGGGTGCCAGTCGAGACCAACACTTTGCCGCCCCCTAACAAGGCGGGCACTAAATACGCCCAGGTTTTACCGGTACCAGTACCAGCCTCAGCGACCAAGGTTGAACGCTCAGCGATGGTGCGTTCAACCATCTGGGCCAACTCAATTTGCGAGGGTCGCACGCGAAAGCCAGGCGCAATCGCCGCAAGCGGCCCGTCGAGCGAAAAAAGCTGAGAAATCGACTGATCTGACATAAGTGACACCAAGAATCTAGCCGGATCATACCGCCTCAGCTGAACAAGAATCCGGAGTGTGGCAAAATCGTCCGTTTGTCTTAGTTAAAAAGCCCCGATTCCAATGACTGAACCGACTTCTGCCAAAACTGCCACCCTAGCCCCCCAGGGAACTGCCGCAACCACCTTCAGCGCACCCGTCACGTCTCAAGAGGCCGAGGTACGGATTGTGGCGCAGCTTGCGCAAGAACTAGGTATCCGTGCCGCGCAGGTGCTGGCAGTGATTGAGTTACTAAATGACGGCTCGACTGTGCCTTTTATCGCTCGCTATCGCAAAGAAGCCACCGGTGGATTAGATGACACTGTATTGCGCAATTTAGATACGCGTCTTTTGTATTTACGCGATCTCGAAGAACGTCGTGCGGCGATCTTGGCGTCGATCACAGAACAAAACAAACTTACCCCTGAACTTGAAAAGTCGATCCAACAAGCTGACACCAAACAGCGTCTTGAAGACCTCTATGCCCCCTACAAGGTCAAACGCCGCACACGTGCACAGATTGCACGTGAAGCGGGGCTAGAGCCACTGGCAGATGGCATTTTGGCTGATCTGCAATGCGATCCCGCAGTACTGGCCGCGCAGTACTTCAACACCGAAGCCAATATCAATGACGTCAAAGCCGCACTCGATGGCGCACGCGACATTTTGGCAGAGCGCTATGCTGAAAACGCTGATTTGCTCAGCGACATGCGTACACATTTGTGGTCGCATGGGTACCTGTATTCAAAGGTGGCCGATGGCAAAGAGGCCGACGGTGCAAATTTCAGAGATTGGTTTGACTTCAACGAACCCCTGCGCACCCTGCCCTCGCATCGCATCCTGGCCATGTTGCGCGGCCGTCAGCAGGGCGCGCTCGAGCTGCGCATTGGACTAGAGGCTAGTCAAGACATTCTGGTTCCGCACCCGTGCGTCGAACGCGTTGCCAACTTTTTAAAACTTGGCAAAGACTTGTTCTCGGCAGCACCCTCTGCGCGTGCCAAATGGTTAGCCGATGTTTCACGCTGGACTTGGCGCGTGAAACTCTTAACCATGTTTGAGTCTGAAATGGTCACACGTCTGCGCGAAAGCGCCGAAACCGAGGCCATTCGCGTATTTGCAGCCAACTTAAAAGATCTGCTACTCGCCGCACCTGCCGGCCCAAAGGCCGTATTGGGTTTGGATCCTGGTATCCGTACCGGCGTCAAAGTTGCAGCAATTGATCACACCGGCAAAGTGGTTGAAACCGCAACCGTGTATCCGTTTGAACCGCGTCGTGATCGCGCTGGTACGCTGGCGGTATTAGCGACCCTCGCACGCCGTCATAAGATCGAACTGGTTGCGATTGGCAACGGCACCGCCTCGCGCGAAACCGAAAAACTTGTGGTCGATTTAATGGCGGCTCAGCCTGATCTTCAATTAACGCGTGTCGTGGTCTCTGAAGCGGGTGCGTCGGTGTATTCGGCCTCTGAATTAGCCGCGCTTGAGTTTCCGGATCTTGATGTGACCTTGCGTGGCGCCGCGTCAATCGCGCGTCGCTTGCAAGACCCGTTGGCCGAGCTCGTCAAGATCGAACCTAAAGCCATTGGCGTGGGCCAATATCAGCACGATTTGAATCAGCGCGAACTGGCGCGCTCGCTTGACGCTGTCGTTGAAGACTGCGTAAACGCCGTTGGCGTAGATGTCAACACAGCGTCAGCCGCGTTGTTGGCCCGCGTCTCAGGGCTCAACAGCACCTTAGCCAAAAATATCGTCAGCTATCGCGACGAGAAAGGCGCCTTTGCCAATCGCAAGGCGCTTAAAGAGGTTTCACGTTTTGGTGAAAAAGCCTTTGAACAAGCGGCCGGTTTTTTACGCGTTCAAAACGGTGATAACCCGCTTGATCGCTCATCCGTTCACCCTGAGGCCTATCCGGTGGTTGAACGGATTTTGAAAAAAATTGCCAGCGAGATGAAAGATGTGATTGGCAACCGCGACAAACTCAAAGGTTTGTCGCCTGCTGAGTTCGTTGACGAAAAGTTTGGTGTCCCAACGGTACGTGACATTTTGCTTGAGCTCGAAAAGCCGGGCCGCGATCCAAGACCAGAATTTAAGACAGCCACCTTCAAAGAAGGCGTTGAAACGCTCAACGATTTGCTCCCAGGCATGATTCTTGAAGGCGTTGTGACCAACGTCGCAAACTTTGGCGCCTTTGTGGATATCGGCGTGCATCAAGATGGTTTGGTGCATATTTCGGCCTTGGCTGAAAAATTCGTGAGCGACCCGCGTGATGTCGTACGCGTGGGGCAAACCGTGCAGGTGCGCGTGCAAGAGGTGGATATTGCGCGTAAGCGGATCGCGTTGACGATGAGACTCAATGACGACGCGCCGCCGGCGAGATCTATGGCAGCGGGTGGTGGTTCGAGTAGCGGCGCAGGTGGAGGCAACAGTGGCGGCAACGCTAACCGTGGCGGGACACGCAAACCGAGTGCCAACAGCACACCCGAGCCAAGCCCCGGTGGTGCGATGGCGGCGGCGTTTGCCAAGCTCAAGCGATAAGCATTTCGACTTAATCTGATAAATACATGATTAAGCGGTAATCGTTTCGATTTGATCTGACAAATCCATTTCACAAACTGTCACATCAAGTCGCGACCACTACCTTTCAGTTGACTGATCTCTAGGCATTTGTGAAGGTCGATGCGCTTTCCGCTGTTTTGTTGCAGCATTTAAGCGTACTCAGTCGACTCAAGTCGCACGCGTTGATGTCCTGGGGTCAAATTTTTACCCTCGGTTAGCTCACGACTTGTCCAGCCAATATTGCCGTGACTACTTAAACCAAAGCGAACAATCGCCTCGTCTGAAAACCGCCTAATTTGAGGAATATTGAACCAAACTCGTAAGAATAAGCGCCGATGTTCAAAAGGGGTATCGGCCGACTCTTCATACTGGTCGCGACCGTGCAACACCATATAATTATTGGCAAAATATAAGTCGCCAGGATGCACGCGCACGGTTAACGCTAAGCTACGCGCCGTGGCGTCAAAAAAATCAAGAACCGCCTGCTCTTGTTCAGTAAATGGAATGTCTCGCCGCAACGCACCAGCGTTGATCCATGAGCGGTTATAGCGTGCGCTCAATTGACCATTATCTGCAAAACTAAAAACGGGTATCTTGGTCGGTGAGTACGGCTCTTCCCACTCTTTTTGTTCGGCAAAGCGATCCCAATGAAAACCCTCGCAGGCTAGAGGTAACCATTCGGGATGTTGCCGCACAAACTCGTTATAGACCGCGGTCGAACTAGCGATCGTGCTCAGCGCCCCGATCGGAGCCTGACGCACTCCCAGCAGGCCCACCACGTCACCCAAGTCCACATGTAAGCGAGTCGGATGTTTGCTGCCGTAAGCGCGAGTGAGAGGAGTTTTATCAATACCTTTTTCTTTGACATCTGCAATCAGCACCGACTGCGGATCCTGACTAATGCACGTACCCAGATACTGGCTTAAACCGAGATACATCAAGCGGATATCGTCATCAGACTGACCCTGAACCGGAAAACCTCTTAACACTATAAACCCGCGCCCGTGTTTAACCGAGTCCACAATCTGTTGTGCCAACGCTTGTGTTGTCACACCTAGTGGGAAACTCTCTCGACTGAGATCTCTGAGGCCTAGACCTTTCTTTTTGACTAATGCCAAGCTCGCTTTTAATTCAGCTTGTTGTTCCTCAGTGATCTGAACACGCCAAGTTGGGTCGTTTTCTAAACTCTCCCCAGTCCAGACAGACTGACCTTGCACAGCTTGATACGTTGCTGACATCATGATTTTTTCTCCGAAAAATAGACCACTTCAAGCAATCACTGCGCCCACCCAATTATTTCTCAGCACTACCTGACAACCATAAGTCACCATAGAACCAAGACATACTGGCTTCGCGCTCAATCCCTTGCACACGTTTTGAAGCACCATCCCGGATGGGTCTCCAAAATAATGGGCTAATGTAAAAATTGTCGATGACATGTTGTTGTATCTGAGAATATATTTTTCGGCGTACGGCGGGATCAACTTCGGCGCGCGCCTGAGACACCAAGGGATCAGTCGTGGTCGCCGCGTCATAGCCAGCATAATTTCTGGCAGCTTTAGCAGAAAAAAGATCGCTATAGGTCACGTCAGGATCGGGGCGAGCGATGGACGCTTGCAGTAAACCCAAGCCATATTGATAGCTCAACACCTTTGATAACCAAGCCTGCCGATCCATCATTTCGAGCGTCAACTCGATACCAGCCGCTTTCAGCATTGACTGTAACAACTGAGCGATCTGAGTATCTGGGTCTCGTTGAATCGCAGAAAGAACGATGGGCCCTTTGTGTCCGGACTTTGCGTAGGCTTCACGCGCCTTGACCAGATCGAACTGATGCCCCTTGACCGACTCGTCAAACACCCACGTGGTGTTGGGTTCAATCCCCGCCATGATCGAACCGTTTCCCTTAGAGATCACCTTTTCAAGTGCCACCCGATTAATCGCGTAAGACACTGCCCGCCTCAAATCGGCGTTATCGAAGGGCGCTTGTTTGATATTAAAGGCGAGCAGTTGCGTCACTGCCGTCGCACCTTCAAGCAATAATAACTTTGGATTTTTGACGACCTGCTCAAAATCTTTTGTTTCAAGATAATCGATCAAATGCGTATTGCCCGATTGCAACTCGACGATTCGAATCGCAGAGTTAGGGATAATTTTGATCTCGATCTGATCCAAATAAGGCAACGCCTGTCCGTCTTGACCTTTGCGCCAGTAGTAGGGGTTGCGTTTGGCACTCATTTGGTTACCCGACCACGACACAATCTGAAAAGGGCCAGTCCCCACCGGCCCTCGGCTGAAATCTGCACCTTTTTCTTTCACTGCAGTCGGAGAGACCATTGAGCCCGGCTCAACCGCAAGCATCGCCAAAATAACGCCTGACTTTCGCTTGAGATTGAGACGGACAGTTAGGGGATCAACGACCTCAACCGACTCTAAATCTGCCACATACTGACTTGCCGGCGCCTTGACTTTAGGATCGAGTAAACGATCTAGATTAAATTTGACAGCCTCAGCATCAAAAGGGGTTCCATCCTGAAATTTGACTTCAGGTCTGAGATAGAAGTGAAGGGTTTTGCCGTCCTCGCTAAGCTTCCAACTCTTGGCCAACACCGGATGAAAATTTCCGCTCTGATCTTGATAGAGCAAATTCTCTGCGAATAAATTAAAAATTTTTCGATCAACGCCTGGGGCATTGCCAAAGAGCGGATCTAAACTTGCCACGGTAAATCGAAAAGCAATATTCAGCGTGCCACCACGCACAGGTTCAGCACCGAACGTTGGCCAACTCATGGTCAATATCGTGAGGCACGCCGCAACAGACATGGCACTTATCAAAGACATTTGGCGAAATAATCTGAACATACAGCCCCCTTTGGCAATCTCGACTCGGCCTAAGCGCTGCTGCACCTGACAACTGATACACCGCCTAGCCGGCAGAATGTGATCTATTTTTAATAGTTATGTGTCAAAGCGTAGCTTTTTTTCAAACCCTAGTCAACGAATGACTCACCACCTTGCGAAAACAGCCCAGAAAGGGCTCGGCACGGAGAGTGGTACATTTGCAATCAAACATTAACTCGTGAAGCAAAACGACTGGCTGTTGGCGTGGTTTCTTAAATTACTGCTCGTATTGTTTCTTGCATCACTGCTCGTCTTGCTTCTTCAAAGGATGTCATCGTGCCTATTGTCTATGAAAAGCGTAATGGTGTTGCCTATATCACTTTGGATAATCCAGAGAAGGCCAATGTTCTAGACAAGGCAACCTCTGATGACATCTCAGCCGCCTGGATCGACATGTGGGAAGATCGAAGCGTGCGGTGTGCAATTCTTACCGGCACAGGTGATCGCCACTTTTGTGGCGGACATAATTTAAAGCCGCGGCCAGATCTCACCGCAGAAGACCGTGAGTATCTGCGTACTCAACGGATTTTTTGGCCGCTGGCAGGAACAGTACACGGCCAAAAGACAGGTGTTGATGGAAGAATGGGCGACCACTATCCTCGAGTTTGGAAGCCCGTGATTGCCGCGGTCAATGGTTGGGCAGCTGGCGCAGGCCTGTATACCCTGTTAGCCTCGACGGACATTCGAATCGCCAGTGCCGAGAACGCAAAATTCAAATTTGCCCTCACCTCACAGGGCTGGCTTGGCCACGGGCCTGGTGCAAGCCTGTTGATCAAACAGCTTCGCTACATTGATGCGATGAAAATTTTGCTCACCGATCTACCTTTCGATGCGACCGAGGCTTTGCGTATCGGTTTAATCAACGAGATCGTCCCGCACGCCGACTTGATGACTCGCGCCGAGGAGCTCGCACGGCATATCTGCACCCTGCCGCCCGTTGCTGTTCGGATGATGAAAGAATTTGTTGTGCGCTTCGGTGACATGCCAACCGATCAGGCGTGGCATATACAAAACATTATTAACTCGCTACTCATCCAAACTACCGCTGATGGAGAAGAAGGTCGTCAGGCGTTTAATGAAAAACGGCCGCCAGACTTCAATGGCACACTCAGACGGCGCGGAGAACCCTGGGAAGCACTCTCAGAAGAAGAGGCTAAACGCCTAGATGATGCCTACCGCAGCGGCGAGTTCTAACCGAACGTCAACGATGTGTAGCGGCAATGGCTTCGACAACAGCAAGGCTAGTTAACCGAAGGCTCCTTGCTCGCGCCAGTCTTTAATCTCTTGTAACGTCAGACCCAAGACCGAACACAACACTGACTCTGTGTGCTCGCCAAGCGCAGGCGCTTGGCCTTGCACGCGTTCAAGACTAGAGCGCCAAGGCATACCTGGCAAAACGCTCGCACCAGACTTCTCCCAAAACCCTCGTTCTTTCAAGTGCTGACTTTCAGCAAGGTTCTTTGAGCTGGCGAGCGCCGCCGCTGGAACACCAGCACGCAGCAACAGCCCTTGTGCTTCAAGACTCGTGCGCCCGCTCGCCCACTGCGCCAGCACCTCACGAATCAAAGGCGCCGCGGTCTGCCGAGCCTTGAGATCATGCCGACTCAGTGCAGACAGCCCCGTAATCAGCTGACATAACGCTAACCACTGCGACTCAGACGTCACAGCAACGCTGATCCACTCGTCATCGCCTCTGCACGCCCAGGCGCCATGAGGGCTATGGTCTGAAGAC
>JBAWWV010000040.1:0-18926 GCA_037146575.1 Alcaligenaceae bacterium
GCGCGAAAGAGGCTGCAGGTGAAATTCGCCTGGATATCGAAGCCGCTTTTAGTCAGGGGCTACCCAACACGCCGATGTCTCATGCTCAGATTCGGGTGCTTTCAGGTAATTTTGTGACGGCTCGCCCGACCGGGATTATTGATGGCGTTGACTACCAGCATACCGGCCAAGTGCGAAAAATTGACGTTGACGCACTGCGCTTTGCAATCGAACGTGGCTCAATTGTCTTGCTCTCGCCTTTGGGATTCTCGCCAACAGGCGATGCGTTCAACCTGTCGATGGAAGAGCTTGCCACCAGTGTAGCCACTGCGCTGCGAGCCGAGAAACTCATCTTTTTGACCGAAACTCCGGGCGTCATTTCACCCGACGGCACGGTTGACACAGAGCTTGCACGGCTAGACGCCGATGCCTTGCTGGCAGAGGGTTCGATCGACGCAGATACCGCCTATTACCTTCAGTACGCCTCGCGCGCGGTCAAGCGCGGCGTGACTCGCGCGCACTTAATCCCGTTTTCGATGGATGGCGTCGTGCTGCTCGAGATTTTTACCCATGACGGCGTGGGCACCATGGTGGTCGAAGACACTCTGGATGATTTGCGGCCAGCCACCATCGATGACGTGGGCGCACTGCTGCAACTGATTGAACCGCTTGAGCTTGATGGGACCTTATTGCCGCGCGGCCGTGCCATCATCGAGCGCGAGGTTGAAAACTTCACCGTGCTTGAACATGATGGTGTGATCTATGGTTGCGCCACGCTAAACGATTTTTCGCAGTCGCAGATGGCCGAAATGGGTTGCTTGATTGTGCATCCTGAATGGCAAGGTACTGGCGAAGGCGAAATCTTGCTGCGCCACATGGAATCCCGGGCTCGTGCGATGGGCGCTAAACGCCTGTTTGTGCTCACCACGCGTACCTCGCATTGGTTTATCAAGCGAGGATTTGTGCAAGGTGGCGTGGCCGATCTACCCAAAGAAAAACAAGCGCATTACAACCGCTCGCGCAATAGTCTGATTTTTATTAAACGCTTGTAAAGACTAGGGCTTTGAGCCCGCGCCTGCTTCAAACCCCTCTACAATCAGGCCTAACTTTTAACTAGCAGGATGTTGCCATGAGCCGTACCGTACAGTGTGTCAAACTCAATAAAGAGGCCCCTGGCCTTGAGTACCCTCCGTACCCAGGCGAGATGGGCGTCAAGATCTGGCAAAGCATTTCGCAAGAGGCCTGGGAAGAATGGAAAGCCATTCAAACACGCCTAGTCAACGAAAATCGCCTGAACCTAGCCGACACGCGCGCACGCAAATATCTGAAAGAACAGATGCAGAAATTTTTATTTGAGGGTGGCGACATCGAAGCGCAGGGCTACGTGCCGCCTAGCGAGTAAAACCCGCTTTATTCAGTCGCTGCGCGGGCGGCAACCTCTGCTTGTTTCGCAGCCTTCGCCGCGAGTTTTTCTTCGGAGGTTGGCTCGGGTTCACCTCGCACGAGCCGCTCGGCCATCTTTAAGCCCTTATGACGCACGTCGGCGCCATGCACCATATAGATCACACGCTCGGCCATGTTTTTGCAGTGATCACCAATACGCTCCATCGAGCGAGCAATAAACAGCAGATCAATCGAACGTGAAATGGTGCGTGGATCTTCGATCATGTAGGTGATCAGATTACGCAAGGTCGCTTTCCACTCTTTATCGACTTCTTTGTCACTGCGGACCACCGAAGCAGCCAGAATGGCATCTTGACGCGCAAAAGCATCCATCACCTGACGCATCATGGTGGCGACATTGTTGGCCATGTGGCGCAATTCGATTTCAGGCATAAACGAACGGTCGTCTTCGTGAATGCGTCGGGCCATGGTGGCGATTTTTTCGGCTTCGTCGCCTGATCTTTCCATGTCAGTCAGCATTTTTGTCACGGCCAAGAGCGTGCGCAAATCGATCGCCGCAGGCTGGTGACGGGCCAAAATCTGAGTCACACGCTCGTCGATGTCAACCTCAAGCCGGTTGACCTCTTTTTCGTGCTCGCGCACGCGATCCACCAAGCCGATATCACCCTCGGTGAGAGCCTGCATGCCATCTTGCACCATGGCCTCAACAAGACCACCCATTTGCAGTAACTCGGTTCGAATCCGCTGTAGGTCTGCGTCAAATTGCTTGTTGGTGTGCTCGGTCATGGCAAATCCAATCAGGTTGAAGATGATAGTGTAAGACTAAACTATGACAGTTTTGTGAATACAGCGCCCGATCGATGCACGCTGCGAAACCGTTGCAGCCGGGCTCGATCAACAACCTGCCTAATCACAAACCACCGCACCACAAACCACCGCACGATCAGAGCTGTCGAATGCCGTTCTGCGTGGCCAATAACGCAACATCGGCTGGACGTGCCGCGAACAAACCATTCGTGACGACACCTGGCACCTGGTTCAGGCGCGCTTCTAGTGCGACCGCATCGAGAATGGTTAAGCCATGCACGTCAAGGATCTGGTTACCATTATCAGTCATGAAACCGGCTCTGAGCACAGGCGCACCGCCCAACTCACGCACCACACGAGCCACCGCTTCGCGCGCAAGCGGCAAGACTTCAATGGGCAAGGGAAAGCGCCCAAGCGTTTGCACCAACTTAGACTCATCTGCGATACACACAAATTTTTTCGCAACAGAGGCAACGATTTTTTCGCGAGTCAGTGCGCCGCCACCGCCTTTGAGCATGTGTAGATGTCCGTCGATTTCATCAGCCCCATCCACGTACACCGGCATGGTTTGCACCTCGTTGAGGTCAAGTACCAAAATACCCACGGCAGACAACCGTTGCGCACTGCGCTCAGAGCTTGCCACCGCGGCACGAAATTTCTTACGCAAGCGAGCTAAGCCGTCAATGAACAAGTCGGCCGTCGAGCCGGTGCCCACCCCAATCACAGCCTCGAGC
Source organism: Alcaligenaceae bacterium (assembly GCA_037146575.1). GTDB lineage: Bacteria > Pseudomonadota > Gammaproteobacteria > Burkholderiales > Burkholderiaceae_B > Zwartia. The sequence goes on from JBAWWV010000040.1 coordinate 2,925, forward strand.
GTCAGCAGCGGCTCAATGTAAGTCAAAGCAGCCTCTGCGGCCTGTTGTTTAAGTTCTTGTTGTGAGAGCATAACCATCATCCTTCAAAAGTAAGCCGTCAGCACCGAGTGTGCTCGACAGCAAAGTGCAGATCGGCACTCAGTGTGCGCGATATCCAATAGTAGAACCGCACTGTCATTCAACCTAAACGCCGATCCGTGTGTTTCGAACAGAGCTAAGAGCCGTACGATGCAAGCTGGGCCAGCGTTCATGACACGTCACGCCCGCTCTCAGGCGCCTGATCATCGGACACCTCTTGCTCTGAAGCGGCACTGTCTAGCGCCAAAGACTCTTGTTCGCTTAGGCCATCGCGCAACAAGGTCCGTGCCTGATCGTCGGGCAACACTTCTACATTTTTTAGGCTTCGCAGCATCGCACGAGTACGGGTCTCGGTTTGACCGATTTTGTTGCTGGCGGTATCGAGCGATTTTTTAACGGCAGATAGCGTATCACCGAATTTATTGAATTCAGTTTTGACGGCACGCAAGACCTGCCACACCTCAGACGAACGTTGCTGAATCGCCAAGGTACGAAAACCCATTTGCAAACTATTGAGCAGAGCCGCGAGGTTGGCGGGGCCCGCCACATTGACGCGCAAGTCATGCAATTTATCGAGCAAGCCTGGTTGCCGCAAGACCTCTGCATAGAGGCTTTCACTGGGCAAAAACATAATGGCAAAATCGGTTGTATGGGGGGGTGAAACATATTTAGAGACGATCAATTTAGCTTGGGTCTCAACGGCTTTGCCCAACGCCAAGCCGGCACTCTTGACCCCCTCGCGGTCGGCTAGCTCATGGGCATCCATCAAACGCTCGTACTCTTCTTTCGGAAACTTCGCATCAATGGGTAACCAGACCACTTGATCATGCTCAGTCGCGCCCGGTAAGCGAATCGCAAACTCAACCTGCGCGTCACTACCCGGCACCGTTTTCACATTGCGGGCATATTGCTCAGGCGTCATGCCGTCTTCGATCAAACGTGCTAATTGCACCTCACCCCAGGTGCCACGGGTCTTGACGTTCGTCAACACGCGTTTAAGATCGCCCACGCCCGTTGCCAACGCCTGCATTTCGCCAAGACCTCGCTGCACCGCTTCTAGGCGCTCGGATACTTGTTTGAACGACTCGCCTAAGCGCAGTTCGAGGGTGGCGTGCAGCTTTTCGTCGACCGTACGACGCATCTCGTCAAGTTTGTTTGCGTTATCCGTTTGTAAAGCCAGCAATCGTTGCTCAACAGCGGCACGCAACTCGGCCATCCGTTGATCATTGGTTTGAATCAGGCTTTGCCATTGCGTTGTAAAGCCAGCAGCAAAGCGGGCTAGCGACTCTGCGCCCTCAGTACGCCCAGCTGCGGCATCACGTGCCACTGCGGCTCTGAATTCAGTATCGGCTTGCGAGAGTTCGAGCCGTAAGGCGCGCGATGCGTCAGACATCTCGGTGCGCAGTTGACGCTGACTTTCGAGTTGCTCAGCACGTTGGGTGCGCTCAACGCGCTCGAGTGTCGCAATAATCTGCTCAAGTTTGGGATCAGACTGCTGCGCGTTTGTCGCACGCACCTTTAGCCAAGCCAATACGGCAAACACTGCGGCGACAGTCGCGCCGAGTGCAGCAACAACCACAGGGACAAGAGTGTCTGTCATCCAAGACCCAATTTTTCGGTATACCGCTTTTCGTTAAAACCAACAGTGACTGAACCATCGGGATAGAGCGTCAGTGGTCGACGAATCAGTGCCGGGTACTGGGCAATCAGCTCAAGCCATTGCGCATCGGTTTGCGGGTCTTTTAACGTGTCAGCGAGTTGTCGCCAGGTCATCGAGGCGCGATTGACGAGTTTTTCAAAACCGCCTAGTGCCTGCGCCCATTTTTTTAAATCAGCCGGGTCCAGAGGATGAGCGCGGTAGTCAATAAACTGATGGGCAACGCCATGCTGATCCAGCCATGCCCGCGCTTTGACACAGGTACTGCATTGGGTCAGCCCATACACGGTTAAAGCCATCACAGTTTTATCCAAAATATATTACCCCTCGTTGAATGTCGCTTGGTAACCCTGTTTGAACGCATGCCAACAGGTTGCCTCGAGTCCAGGCGCAACCTTTCTGACCGAGCGCAACAAGCGAGACAGATTTTCAGCACGCTGGGTTGCTGTCAGTGCTTGGCGGCGACCACGATCCAAATCAATAATCCACACTTTGTCTTGCGCATCAACCAAAAGGTTAAAGCCATTTAAGTCAGCGTGCCACACGTCAAACTGATGCATCTGTGCAACCACGCGGCCCGCCTCCAGCCACACTTCAGGTTCGGTGCAATGCGCCAGAGGCCGAGCGTCTTGAATGCGCAAGGTGAGCAAGGCCGCACGATAAGTCAAGCGCCCCCTCCAGACTGCGGCACCCAGAGGCCGTGGCACGGGCAAGCCTGCTTGCCACATCAGGCGCAACAAATCGAACTCGGCAAAAGAGCGGGTGCGCTCTAACCCAAGCCATAGATAACGCTCGCGCACCAAGCGCGCCATCAATCCACCACGCTTAAAGTGCCTGAGCACCGCCTCGAAGGGCGCGAGCTGCACGACCCAGGCTGCGGCCCGACCTCCAGAGGCAACGACTTGCGCCTGCGACGGCAAATACGAGGGGTCAAAGCGCGCTAAGGCGGGCTCGGGCACAAGCCGGTCAAGACGCAGATAGATGTTTTTCCCTGCGTGATTCAGTACGACAGACGAAATATCGTCTGATGCACCAAGGGCAACGGCTGTTGGCTGATTGCTGTCGCTCATCGCCAACCTCAAGCCTGCCTCAAAATGTTGAGTGGAGGAGTCTGCAAAACACCTCGCAAGGCCAGAGCACCAGCAAGCCAAGCGCCAAACATACAGAGCGTCACCCCCAGCAACCACGGCCACAAGGTGAAGCGCATGTTGAACTCAAAGAGCCATGTCGACAACGCCCAAGCGGCCAAGGTGGCGCCACCCGCCGCTAACAAGCCTGCAAGCGCACCCACCGCTAACAGTTCAATACGCTGCGCTGTGGCCAACTGCCGCCTTGACGCCCCAAGTGCGCGCATCAGGGCTGCCTCGCGCACCCGTTCGTCACGCGTGGCAGACAACGCAGCCGCCAACACAAGCGCACCGGCAAACAGTGAAAACACAAACAGCCCCTGCACCGCCACCGACACTTTATCCAAAATACTTTGCAACTGACCAAGAATCGCACCCACATCAAAAACGGTCAGATTTGGAAATGCCTGAACGAGACTCTGTAATTGCCCCACCTGTTCGGGTCGTAAATGAAAGGCTGTCATAAAGGTTTGCGGCGCGCTGTTCAAGGCTTTAGGGGTCAGGATGGCAAAAAAGTTTGCCCGCATAGAATCCCAATCGACTCGACGCAAACTTGTGACCATCACTTTGATCACTTGACCTGCAACATCGAACTCTAAACTATCGCCAAGTGCAAGTGAAAGCGTTTTAGCCAGCCCTGTTTCGAGAGACACCTCATAGGCATCCTCTAAAAGATCGCGCCCGGCGACGATTTGTCTTGGTTCAGGGAGCTGGGCCGCATAAGAGAGGTTGAACTCTCTTTCAATTAATCGCTGGGCACGCTCTTGCTCATAATCATTCGCATTGAGTGCCTGCCCGTTACGCGACAACAGCCGCCCCCGCACCATTGGCGACAACACCGCCTGAGCAATACCGGCCTGCTGTAACGCCTGTCTGACACCTTGCACTTGGTCAGGTTGCACATTAATCAAAAACCGATTCGGTGCATCAGGAGGTAAGGTGCGTTGCCAGCCCGCCAGTAAATCAGTACGCACAATCGTCAGCAGCAACAGCGCCATCATCCCAATCGCTAAGGCACTCACTTGGGCGATGGTGGCCGCACGCCTGCGCACGACGCCAGTGATCGCAAAACGCAACATTGGGAAGGCATCTAGGCGCCCACGTAACAAAGCCAGTAACGCTAAGGCCAGCGCACTAACACCGCCGAACAATAGTGCAGCACATAAAAACCCCAGCGCTACGCCAGCACCTAGCTTGAGATCTTGCGCAACCCACCACATCAACAAAGTGAACCCAGCCAAGCCAAGCACATAGCCCAAGACGCTCGCCCTCGGCAGTCGAGGGTGGGATGCGCGAAAAATTTGCGAAGGCGCGACATGGCGTAAGGCCTGCAGCGGTGGCCAAGCAAACGCGAGCAACAACCATAGCCCCGCGAACAGACCCTGGATGGCGGGTAGCCAGGAAGCGGCGGGCAAGTCCGCTCCGATCAACTCACCGAGCGCCGCGATCATCAAAAACTGCGCACACCAGCCCAAAAACATACCGGCAAGCGACCCAAGCACGCCAACTAAGACAAACTCACCCACCACAATCTGCGAGACGGCAGCTTGTGTTGCCCCTAAGCAACGCATCAACGCGATGCTTGGCCGATGGCGCTGGCTGAAACGCCGCGCAGCCAAAGCCACCGCGACCGCGGCAATTAATACGGCAAGCATCGCCACGAGTGCCAAGAATTGCTGCGCCCGGTCAAGCGAGCGACGAATTTCGGGTCGCCCCGCCTCAACAGAAAGAATTTTTTGACCTGGCTTAAGCTGAGTCTCAAGCCAGGTGCGATACGCCTGCACAGCAGCACCCTCACCCGCCACTAACAAGGCATGGCGCACGCGGCTGCCAGACGCGATCAAACCGGTGCGCGGCAGATCTTCAGCGCGAAACATGACTCGTGGTGCTAAGTTGACAAACTGTGGGCCACGGTCAGGCTCATACGTAATGACTCGCGCAATCGTCAGGCTGATGTCCCCAACGTTAAGTTGCTGACCAAGCTGTTGACTGGTCTGACCTAAGATTTGGGCATCTACCCACACCTCGCCCACCGCGGGCGCAGTGCTTGTTGCCTGATCTGTGCCCGCGATACTAGTGCTAGTGCGCAAGCTGCCGCGCAGGGGGTAGCTGCCTTGCACAGCTTTTAACGAAGACAACACAAGATTCGCACTCGAACCGACCATCGACGGAAACTGCCAGGTCAGCGCGGTCGTTAACCCACGCTGCTGGGCCTGCGCCAAAAAATCCTCTGGTACTGGGGTATCGGCTTCAAAGACTAAATCAGCGCCTAGCATTTGAGCGGCATCGCGCTCAAGCGCCCTGCTGACGCGGTCAGCTAAAAACCCAACGCTGGTAATGGCACCAACGGCCACGACAACAGCCAACAGCAACAAACGCAGGTCACCTGCGCGTGCATCGCGCCAGGCTTGTTTGAAGGCAAGTTTAAGCGTTGTCATGAGCGCGACACCTCAACGCAGGCGGTCAAGAGCATCTTGCAAGCGATCAACCGCCCAGACGTCTAACCCTTCAATCGGTTGGCGCGGTGCATTGGCCTTAGGAATAATCGCCACCGAAAAGCCCAGTTTTGCTGCCTCGCGCAGGCGCTCTTGACCGCGCGGCGCGGGTCGAACTTCACCAGCCAAGCCCACTTCACCAAAGGCAATCAACCCTTTAGGCAAGGGTCGATCGCGTAGCGACGAAATGATCGCCAGCAACACAGCCAGGTCAGCGGCGGGTTCGGTAATGCGAACACCTCCGACCGCATTGACAAAAACATCCTGATCAAAGGTTGAGACACCCGCATGGCGATGCAATACCGCCAACAACATGGCCAGACGATTACCTTCAAGCCCAACCGACAGGCGGCGAGGATTTGGCACGTGAGCCGTATCCACCAGAGCTTGAATTTCGACCAAGAGCGGACGCGTACCTTCTTGAGTAGCCATGACGCAAGAGCCCGAGACCTCGTTGGTGTGCTGCGACAAAAACAAAGCAGAAGGATTAGACACCCCGCGCAAGCCCCGATCGGTCATGGCAAAGACACCCAGCTCGTTGACCGCCCCGAAGCGGTTTTTGAAGGCGCGCACTAACCGAAATGACGAGTGTGTGTCACCCTCAAAATACAGCACGGTATCGACGATGTGCTCAAGCACCCTAGGCCCGGCTAAGGTGCCGTCTTTAGTGACATGTCCGATCATGACGATCGGAATCCCTGCTTGCTTGGCCAAACGCGTCAGTTGGGCCGCACACTCTTTTACCTGCGAGACCGAGCCAGGTGCCGCGCTGAGTTCGCTCGAATAAATCGTTTGAATCGAGTCAATCACTGCAACCGCAGGCTTTTGTTCAAGCAAGGCGTGCTGAATCGCTTCAAGACGGATTTCAGCGAACAGATCGACCGAGCCACCTGTTAAGCCTAAACGGCGCGCGCGCAAGGCGACTTGCTCGGCAGACTCTTCGCCTGTGACATACAACACGCGCGCTTGACCCGACATGGCCACCAGCGCTTGGAGCAACAAGGTTGATTTTCCGATACCGGGATCGCCGCCGATTAATACGACCGCACCGGCTACCAAGCCGCCCACGAGCACACGATCGAATTCAGGGATACCGGTGGACATGCGCGGCAGCTCGAGTGCCTCGACATCTGACAGGCTGCGCAGCGGAGCTGAGGCAGTCAGTGGCGCATAACGATGCTCGGCCTGCCCGCCCGAGCTCGGTGCCTCGCGCGACTCTTCAAGCGTGTTCCAGGCATTGCAGTGCGGGCATTGACCCAACCACTTTGGGCTGACGCCACCACACTCTGTGCAGGTGAAAATCGTTTTAATTTTTGCCATGCGCTAGTTTAACAAGGCTAGGGGTCGCAATAGGCAAAGCCCCTAGACCTGAGCGACTCAGGGGGTCTGATGGCGTATTACGAGGCCGTACTGCCCAAACTACCGCCGCCATCGATCCCGACCACCTGACCGGTAATGAAACCAGCCTCGGCCGACAATAAAAATCCAATCAAAGCAGCAACCTCGTTGGCCGTCCCTAAGCGTCCCATAGGCACCATCGAAGCCGCAGCGCTGGCGACATCCGCGGCCGGCATCGCGTTCATGAACAGTTCGGTATCAATTGCACCCGGGGCGACTGCATTGACCGTGATGCCATACTCAGCTAAATCCAAGGCCCAAGTACGCGTGCACCCAATAATGGCGCTTTTAGCGGCCGCATAACTAGTCGCGTCACGCGCACCGCGCACCGCCAGGCTGCACAAATTAATGATGCGACCGCTGCGGCGGACCTTCATTGACTCGACAAACGCTTGCGTGACCTGCACCGCAGTGCGCACATTCAAGTCAAACGTTTCGTAGAGCGCTGAGAGTTCGACCGAGCCCAGCGGCTGCGAAATCGCTGAACCGACATTATTAACAACAGCGTCAACCGGAAACTTGTCACGGATCACTTGCAGCACATCTTGCGTTTGACCAGCGTCTGACAAGTCGCATTCGTACAAATAGCCAGGAAAATCAATTTCGGCCGTATTACGTGCAATGCCAACCACATGACAGCCCATATCTGCCAAACGCTGGGTAAGCGCCCAACCGATGCCTTTGGTGGCGCCAGTGATTAATACACAACTATCTTTCAACCTGATCTCCGATTGCGCGCAGACGGGCGCTGATGAATGTTAGTCTACCGCAGCCTAGGTTCTGCTTGCCTTAATATAGTGGGGGCGCCCTTGAAAAAATCAAGCATGTCCTGATAAAAGAGATCAACATGACTCGGCGCTCAGCGAAGTGCTCAAAAACACTCGCGGTTTAGAGGGTGTATGTCAACGATTTGGGCGTAAATCTTCGCACTTTGGGGCGAAGGTAAGGTCAAACCAACAATTATGTCAGCCAATCACTACGAGAATTTTCCAGTTGCTTCATTTCTATTGCCTGGGCATTTGCGTCAGGCCGTGCTGAATATCTATCGTTTCGCGCGCAGTGCCGATGACATTGCTGATGAAGGTAACGCCGGCGACGCTGAGCGCCTGCAAGCCCTACAAACCTACCGTGACGCTCTGCACCTCTGCCACAGGCCTCCCGCGCAGCGGCCTGGCGTGCTAGTGCCCGAGCTTGAGGCGATCTTCGCCCCCCTCGGACAGACCATTGTTGACCACAGCTTGCCCCTTCAGCCTTTTGAAGATCTACTTTCGGCCTTTGAGCAAGATATAGTACAAAAACGTTATGTCGATCAAGAGTCGCTTGATCACTATTGTGCACGTTCAGCCAACCCAGTCGGGCGCCTGATGCTGCACCTTTATGGTGCGATTGCACCAGACACCCTGGCCCAGTCAGATGCAATTTGTACGGCTCTGCAACGACTGAACTTCTTGCAAGACGTTGCCATCGACTGGCAAAAGAGGCGAATTTATCTACCCGAGCAAGAGCTCAAACGCTTTGACGTCACCGAGGAGACGATTGCTAACGCGCAAGCCGACGCGGCTTGGAAAGCCCTGATGCAAGAGCAAGTCACAGCATGCCGAGGCTTGTTACACTTTGGACAACCACTTGGCCGAAGGCTACCCGGACGCATCGGGCTTGAGCTGAGACTCATCGTTCAGGGTGGCCTGCGCATTTTAGAAAAAATCGAACATATTGACTTTGATGTGTTTCGACATCGACCAACCCTTAACGCGTACGACTGGGCACTGATGCTCGCACGCGCTCTACGAACCTGAACGCATGACGCCACAAGAATATTGTCAGGATAAAGCAGCCAAAAGCGGCTCAAGCTTTTATTACGCTTTTCTGTTTTTACCCCCGGCACGCCGTCAAGCGATCACGGCACTCTATGCTTTTTGTCGCGAGGTCGATGACGTTGTCGATGAGTGCACCGACCCGTCACTGGCGCGCATTAAGCTTGCCTGGTGGCGCACCCAGGTCGATGCGCTCTTCGAGGGCAAAGCCGAGCACTTGGTGATGAAGGCGCTGCTACCCTGCCTGGGCCCGTTTGATATCACCCGTGAGCGTCTGCTGGCGGTGATTACTGGCATGGAGATGGATTTAGATCAGACCCGCTACCTCGACTGGCCAGCCCTGCAAACGTACTGCTGGCATGCAGCGGGTGTCGTGGGCGAACTGTCAGCAAGCATCTTTGGCTATACCGAGGCCTCGACGTTGGAATATGCGAGCAAATTGGGGCTGGCCTTTCAGCTCACCAATATCATTCGCGACGTCGGTGACGATGCGCGCCGAGGCCGCATCTACTTGCCCCTCAGCGATTTACAACAATTTGGTGTACGCGCCTCAGATATCTTGAACGGTAATTATTCTGAAAAATTTTCAGAACTGATGGCCTTTGAGGCTGCCCGTGCTCGCGCGCTGTATGCCGAGGCGATCGCTGCCCTCCCCAAGCAAGATCAGCGCGCCCAGCGACCAGGGCTGATGATGGCGGCCATTTATTACGCCTTGCTCACAGAAATCGAACACGAACAGTGGCAGGTCTTACACCAACGGATTTCACTCACCCCTGTGCGCAAGCTCTGGCTTGCCTGGAAAAACTTTGTCGGCGAAGGTGCGAGCGTGATTCGCCAAATTCAGCGAGCGAGCCGAGCGCCATGAAGGTTGCCGTGGTCGGCGCGGGTTGGGCCGGCCTCGCTGCTGCGGTTGCACTGAAATCAACTGGGGCAGCTGTGACTGTGTTTGAGGCGGCCCCCCTCGCAGGAGGTCGCGCACGTCGCGTTGATGATCTGCACATGAGCGCAATCGACAATGGTCAGCATTTGTTATTGGGGGCATATACCGAAACGCTTGCTTTGGTCAGGCATTTGCATCCTGGGCGCCCTGCCAGCGAACTGATTCAACGAGCTCCGTTGCACCTTGAAAGTGCAGACGGACAGTTTTGCCTGAAAGCCGCCAAACTACCGGCCCCCTTTCATACCTTGTGGGGGTTGCTGAACGCACGCGGTTTGTCATGGCAAGACCGCTGGCAGGCCATTCGCATGATGGTTGCGCTAAAACAAAAGCGATGGCAGGCGCCTGCACTGCTCAGCGTTTCACAATTACTTGAGCAACACCATCAATCAGCGCAGCTATGCCGCAGACTTTGGATTCCATTGTGTCTGGCGAGTTTGAATACTTCAAGCGATCAAGGCTGCGCTCAATTATTTTTAAATGTCTTGCGCGACAGCCTCGACGCTCCACGCGCTCACTCAGACATGCTGATTCCGTGCGTGGACTTAACCGCGCTGTGGCCAGAGGCGGCGGCAGACGCCGTCACGATGCGCTATCGGCATATTGTGCGAGAGGTTTGCCCAACGTCCTCGGCAGTCCATATCGATGGCGAAGCCTTCGAGGGCTGTGTCTTGGCCACCCCGCCCTATGCCTGCGCACGCATTCTGAAGCCCAGCGAAAGCAGTGGCGCAAGCGACACCTTGCTGACCCAACTAGGCGCCTTTGAATATCGCTCAATTGCAACGCTCACCTTGCAGTTAGATGCGCCTTGGAATCCTCCACAACCCATCCTGTTGCTAGACGAAGATCCCGCGCGCGGGCATCTTGGCCAGTGGCTCTTTAAGCGCCCGCAAGCAAATGACCAATTCACGGTGGTCATCAGTGATGCCGCTGATTATTTAAAGCATGAGCGCGCAAGCTTTGTTGACAATATCGCGACGCAGATCCGCGAACAGGTAAAACGTCATCCAAACTCACCTCGCACCGCACACTCAACCATGCCTGCGGTCAAGGCACATCGCCTGATCGTTGAAAAACGTGCCACCTTTGCTGCGGTGCCTGGCCTGCTGCGCCCTAGCAATCAAAGCCCCTGGCCACGCTTAAGCTTGGCAGGCGACTGGACAGATACCGGCTACCCAGCGGTACTTGAAGGCGCCGTACGCAGCGGCAAACAAGCGGCCAAGACGCTTTGCGAAGTATTGCAGCAGGGTAATAGTTAGGCTTAACGCTTAGCGAGACATAACAGAGTGGTGGTGGTTAGGCTTGACGCCCAGCGCAATAGCCAGGCGCGATGGCTGACTCGCTAGCTTTGCAACGCGCGCGCCGTGTATAAACCTAGCAGCGTCAACGCCAACGAGCCGGCAAGACTCACTGCAGAATAGATTGCCGCCATCGCCAAACGCCCTTCTTCAAGAAAAGCAACCATCTCAGACGAAAACGTTGAAAAGGTGGTGAGCCCACCTAAAAAACCAGTGACAATCAACAGGCGCCAAAAGGGAGGCCACTCTGGGTGTGCAGCCACGACACCAACCACCAACCCAATCAGATAACCACCGAGCATATTGGCGGTAAAGGTACCCCAAGGAAGTGCATCAGCATGGCTATTCAGCCAGAGGCCCAGCAGCCAACGTAACCAGGCACCAAGCGCCGCCCCAACGGCAATAGCAAAGAAGTGAAACGGTGTGAAGAGTGCCATCGCTATACGCTCGCGTGCTCAGCGATATACGCCCGCACGCTTGCCACATCGCAAGGCAACACAGTGACTTTTTGCGGTAACGACTCGAGGTTCTCAAGACCAAGCGGCACGGGTGCGGGGCGACCGAGGGCCTCTTGAATCACTTCTGAAAACTTTGCTGGCAAAGCCGTTTCTAGCACCAGCATAGGCACGCCCTCTTCAACAAACGGCGCAGCCACTTTCACACCATCAGCGGTATGTGGGTCAATCAAGATACCGGTGCGATCCATCACCTGCCGGATCGTTGCCAGGCGATCTTGATGAGAACTCGTCCCCGACACAAACCCATAACGTTCGGTGAACTGTGACAAGTAGGCAGACAAATCAAACGAGCCCTTGGCGGCGAGTTCTTGCCAGAGCTTGGCTACCCGCCCGGCGTCACGCCCAACTAAATCAAACACAAAGCGCTCAAAGTTTGAAGCACGTGAGATATCCATTGAAGGACTTGACGTTAAAAATGTTTGCGCCGCAGAGCGAGGCCGGTAAATACCAGTACGAAAAAATTCATCTAGAACGTTATTTTCGTTGGTGGCCAAGACTAAGCGCCTGATGGGCAAACCCATGCTGCGTGCAATATGCCCAGACAAGATATTGCCAAAATTACCCGACGGCACAGCAAACGATACTGGCTGACCCGGGCCCGTTGTGGCACGCAGCCAGCCGTGAAAGTAATACACAATTTGCGCGGCAATACGCGCCCAATTGATTGAGTTGACTGCACCCAAGTGGTATTTATTTTTAAATGCCAAGTCACTGGCGAGGGCTTTGACGACGTCTTGCGCCTCGTCAAAGACCCCTTTCACAGCAAGATTATGAATATTGGCATCTTGTAGCGAATACATCTGGGCACGCTGAAACGCACTCATACGCCCGTAGGGCGAAAGCATAAATACAGCGACGCTATCTTTACCGCGCATCGCGTATTCGGCGGCTGATCCCGTATCACCCGAGGTCGCACCCAGAATATTCAAGGTCGCACCACGCGCGCGAAGCACGTGCGGAAACACTTGCCCTAAGAACTGCATGGCCATGTCTTTAAAGGCCAGCGTAGGGCCTTCAGACAAACCTAAAAGAGACAGCCCTCCGTACAGAGGCCGCAGCGGAACGATCTCGGCGCTCTGAAACGTTTCAGCGCAATACGCCGCCTGCGTCAACGCTTTGAGTTCAGCCGATTCGATATCTGCAATAAATAAAGACAGCACTTCAGCGGCGAGCGCATGATACGGCAAACTGCGCCACGACTCGAGTTGCGCGGCAGACACCTGCGGGATGCGTTCAGGCATGACTAATCCACCATCGGGTGCCAAGCCCTCAAGCAAAATATCCGAGAAACCCTGGGCTAACATGCCACCGCGCGTTGAGACATACTTCATGCGAGGCTTTCCATGCGCAAGCGTGTGACGCGCGAGCGCACAAACGGAAGTGCCTCGATTTTGATAATCGCAGCATTGACGTTACGCTCGATCGCTTCGTGCGTTAAGAAAATCAATTCAGCATCCTCGCCTTGTTCAGCAGGTTGTTGAATCATCGAGCCAATCGAAATTTTGGCATCTGCCAACACGCGCGCTAAGTCAGCCAGCACACCCGGTTGATCGGCGACCGTGAGGCGTAAATAGTAAGACGTCACCACGTCGTTGATCGATAAAATCGGTGTATCGGCCATCGCATCTGGCTGAAAGGCCAGGTGCGGGACTCGATGTTCAGGGTCAGCCGTGTGCAAACGCGTCACATCGACCAGATCGGCCACAACCGCTGAGGCGGTGGGCTCTTCGCCTGCACCTTTGCCGTAATAAAGTGTTTGCCCAACCGCATCGCCACGCACCAACACCGCGTTCATGGCGCCCTCAACGTTGGCTAACAGCGATTTCACAGGTACAAGCGCGGGATGCACGCGTAATTCGATGCCTTCGGGCCGGCGCTTGGTGATTCCTAATAACTTAATGCGATAGCCAAGGCGCTCGGCAAGTTTGATATCTTCAGCGGCCAGTTGCGAGATGCCCTCGATGTACGCTTTATCAAACTGCACGGGGATACCAAAGGCTAAAGACGCCAGCAGGGTTAACTTGTGTGCAGCGTCAACACCTTCAATATCAAAGGTCGGGTCGGCTTCGGCATAGCCGAGTTTTTGCGCTTCAGCTAACACCGTTGCAAAGGGCAAGCCACGCGAGCGCATCTCGGACAAAATAAAATTGGTCGTGCCGTTAATGATGCCCGCAACCCATTCAATGCGATTGGCGGTTAAGCCTTCGCGAATCGCTTTAATGATTGGGATCCCACCAGCAACGGCGGCTTCGAACGCGACCATCACACCGCGCGCTGAGGCCGCCGCAAAAATTTCAGTACCGTGCTTAGCAAGCAAAGCCTTGTTCGCCGTGACCACGTGCTTGCCTTGCGCAATGGCCTCAAGCACTAACTCAAGAGCCAGGGTGTCGCCCCCGATGAGTTCAACCACGATATCAATCGAAGGGTCGCGCACCACGGCGTAAGGGTCTGTTCCTACGAGCAGGTCGGCACCCAACAACTTACGCGCTTTGGCCACATCGCGCACAGCGACTCGGGTCACTTCAATCTTGCGCCCCGCACGACGAGCAATTTCTTGGGCGTTACGGGCCAGCACCTTGTAAGTGCCGCCACCGACAACACCCAAACCTAACAAACCAACTTTGATTGAATCCATTACAGCAACCCGTCCTTGCGAAACATATCTTTGATACCACGCACGGCTTGACGGGTACGCTGCTCGTTTTCAATCAAGGCAAAACGCACATACTCATCGCCATAATCCCCAAAGCCAATCCCTGGCGACACCGCAACCTTAGCCTCTTCGAGAATACGCTTAGCAAACTCAAGCGAGCCTTTCGCCCGATACGGCTCAGGAATATGGGCCCAGACATACATTGATGCTTTGGGATTTTCAACCATCCAACCCGCCTCGTGCAGACCTTTGACCAACACATCACGGCGGCTTTGGTATTTTTGCACCACTTCGGCGACGCAATCTTGCGGGCCATCCAGTGCTGCGATCGACGCCACCTGAATCGGAGTGAACGTACCGTAGTCGTGATAGCTTTTAATACGAGCTAAGGCATTGACAAGCTCGGCGTTACCGACCATAAAGCCCACGCGCCAACCCGCCATGTTGTAGCTTTTACTCATGGTGAAGAATTCGACTGCAACCTCGCGCGCACCGGGCACTTGCATGATCGAAGGTGCCTGATAGCCATCAAAGCAGATATCCGCGTAGGCTAAGTCGTGCACCACGATGATGTTGTGTTCGCGCGCCAGCGCGACGACACGTTCGAAAAACGACAGGTCAACACACTGCGCAGTTGGGTTGCTTGGAAAACCCAAAATCATCATCTTGGGTTTTGGAATGGACTCGCGCACCGCGCGCTCGAGTTCTTGAAAAAAATCAGTACCGGGCGTCATGCACACCGAGCGGATATTCGCCCCCGCAATCACCGCGCCATAAATATGAATGGGATAGCTTGGGTTTGGCACTAACACCGTGTCGCCGGCATCAAGCGTCGCCAGCATCAAATGGGCCAGACCTTCTTTTGAACCAATCGTGACGATGGCCTCTGAGTCAGGATCAAATTGCACCTGAAAACGGCGCGCATACCAATCGGTGATGGCTTTGCGCAAACGGGGAATCCCTTTTGAGACTGAATAACCATGGGTGGTCGGACGCGAAGCGGCTTCGACTAGTTTTTCAACAATGTGTGGCGGGGTCGGGCCATCTGGGTTGCCCATTGACATGTCGATGACGTCTTCACCGCGATGACGTGCCGCCATTTTGAGTTCGGCCGTAATATTGAAAACGTAGGGCGGCAAACGCTCAATTCGGGGAAACCTCTTCATCATGCATCCTTATAGGGCTAGTCAAAAGCGCGCTGCGAACCAAGCAATTCTTAACTTTCGAGCTCAAGAGCTCATGAACTCTTGAGCGCTCAAACTCTCAAACTCTTGAAATCCTTAAATCTATTAGACCTCAAGTGCTCAGTTTGCGCTGCAGCAAAGCCCTCTAATCTAGCGCAACCGGCCTTGTCTCGCAAATCAATCTAAAAA
This sequence comes from Alcaligenaceae bacterium, assembly GCA_037146575.1. Taxonomy (GTDB): domain Bacteria; phylum Pseudomonadota; class Gammaproteobacteria; order Burkholderiales; family Burkholderiaceae_B; genus Zwartia. Next base: position 18,273 of record JBAWWV010000040.1, read on the forward strand.
GTCATAAAAATTTCATCATTTTGTCTTGAAAACCCCTCGCCTTACACAACACAAACCCCAAGCGATTGCGCTATAGTCTGATCAACCTGCCGGAGTACTGATTGAAGCTTCACACAGATACCAACTCGGCAATGAATACCGTAACCGGTTACGGAAACGGTTTTGTCGAAGTCAATAAAGTTCGCTTTGACCACGCGATTGCCTTTGGCCCAATGGGCGAAATCGCCCGCTGGTCGGCTTCAAGCCCCCTCGATATCTCTTCTGAACTGCTGCTGAGCGCGGCCCGGCTGAGCCTGGTCCCCTTGGATCCCATGGCGTTTCTTGACTCAGACGATGGCGGCGCCCCGCGGGTGCTGGGCGACAAACCCGAGGTACTTCTGGTGGGCACTGGTATCAAACAAATCATGCTGCCCCACCATGTTGTGGCGCCGCTCTTGAAAATCGGCGTAGGCGTTGAGTGTATGACCACCCAGGCCGCTGCCCGGACCTATAACATTTTGATGGCCGAGGGGCGCCAAGTGATTGCGGCCTTAATTCCTGAAACTGCGTCCCCTTAAACCCTTCACTCAACCTCTCGAAAAAGTGCGATATGACGATCAGTAAAGCGACAGAATCTAGCAACGATTTAATCGGCAAACCCGCCCCCTCCTTTTC
>JBAWWV010000041.1:0-18676 GCA_037146575.1 Alcaligenaceae bacterium
ATGCCGGAATAGACATGAACGACATACCAACGTTTACTCATGGATCGTCCTTGTTATTTCCAGCCGAGCAGCACGCCAAATAGCAGCCACTCAACCAACTTGTCTAACACCCAGAGAAACAATCCCATGATTGCAACGAACGCAAATACGATACCGGTCATCTGTAGCGTTTCTTTGCGTGTCGGCCAGACAACTCGCTTGACTTCGTTGTAAGACTCGTGCGCGAAGGCAATGGTACGACGGCCTGGCTCACTCATCCAAGCAATCAGAGCAGCTAGCCCAAGGCTACCCACAAATATTGCAACGCGGGCGACCATTGGTAATTTCGACTCAAGTACTGAGAAGCCAACAATGCCAGCGATGATGACGAGCACAGCCAAACCCAACTTGAGTTTGTCTGTGACGCTTGTTACGTTCTCGATCGATGTGTTCGACATATTCAGCGCTTAAGCACAAAAAGTGTGCTGTCCGCAATTTTGTTTTTTGGCGGTGGCAGGGGCAGAGAGCCTCGAACTCCCAACCTTCGGTTTTGGAGACCGACGCTCTGCCAATTGAGCTATGCCCCTAGACCTGCACTGCTAAAAAGACAGATGCCTTTCGGCATCCGCCCTACTTTTTTTACTTCAGAATTTTTGCAACGACGCCGGCGCCAACTGTACGGCCACCTTCGCGAATCGCAAAACGCAGACCTTCTTCCATGGCGATTGGTGCCAATAACTTAATCGTCATCGAAACGTTATCACCTGGCAGCACCATTTCTTTGTCTGCTGGCAATTCAATCGTGCCGGTCACGTCTGTCGTACGGAAGTAGAACTGAGGACGATAGCCGTTAAAGAACGGCGTATGACGGCCACCCTCTTCTTTTGACAGAATGTAGACCTCGGCTGTGAAGTCTGTGTGTGGCTTGATCGACGCTGGCTTGGCCAACACTTGACCGCGCTCGACTTCTTCACGCTTGGTGCCGCGCAACAAGATACCGACGTTATCACCGGCCTGACCTTGGTCAAGCAACTTACGGAACATCTCAACGCCTGTGCAAGTCGTTTTCAGTGTGTCGTGGATACCGACGATTTCGATCTCTTCGCCGACCTTGACGATGCCGCGCTCGATACGACCGGTCACAACGGTGCCGCGACCCGAGATCGAAAACACGTCTTCAACAGGCATCAGGAACGCGCCGTCAACGGCACGCTCTGGCAGGGGAATGTAGGTGTCAAGGGCTTCGGCCAAACGCATAATCGCGCCTTCGCCCATTTCGCCCTTATCGCCCTCAAGCGCCAGCTTGGCTGAGCCAGTGATGATTGGGGTGTCGTCGCCTGGGAAGTCGTACTTAGACAACAGCTCGCGAACCTCCATCTCGACCAACTCAAGCAGCTCGGCATCATCAACCATGTCGGCTTTGTTCAGGAACACGATGATGTAAGGCACGCCCACTTGGCGGCTGAGCAAAATGTGCTCGCGCGTTTGCGGCATTGGGCCGTCAGCAGCTGACACGACCAGAACAGCACCGTCCATCTGGGCGGCACCGGTAATCATGTTTTTAATATAGTCGGCATGACCGGGGCAATCCACGTGAGCATAGTGACGGTTAGCCGTCTCGTACTCAACGTGTGCGGTGTTAATCGTAATGCCGCGTGCGCGCTCTTCAGGAGCGGCATCAATCTGCGCGTAGCCTTTAGCTTCGCCGCCAAACTTTTGCGACAACACTGTTGTGATTGCCGCTGTCAGTGTGGTTTTACCGTGGTCAACGTGCCCAATGGTGCCAACGTTGACGTGTGGTTTGGTTCGTTCGAATTTGCCTTTTGCCATGATTTTCCTCTAATTACTTGCCGCGGGCCGCGATAATTTCTTCGGCCACATTTTTGGGTGCTTCGGAGTAGTGTTTGAATTCCATCGTGTAGGTCGCGCGCCCTTGGGTCAATGACCGCAAGTTTGTTGCGTAACCAAACATCTCAGCGAGTGGGACTTCAGCCTTAATAACTTTGCCACCACCAACCATGTCGTCCATACCTTGCAACATACCGCGACGTGAGGACAAATCGCCCATCACCGTACCGGCATAATCTTCAGGTGTTTCGACTTCAACGGCCATCATTGGCTCAAGCAACACGGGGCTTGCTTTACGCATCCCGTCTTTGAAGGCCATTGAAGCTGCCATACGGAAGGCGTTCTCGTTTGAGTCAACGTCGTGGTATGAACCAAAGAACAGCGTTGCTTTAACGTCAACAACCGGGTAGCCCGCCAAGATTCCTGAAGGCAAGGTTTCTTGAATACCCTTGTCCACTGCTGGAATGTATTCGCGTGGAACCACACCGCCTTTAATTGCATCGACGAATTGATAGCCGCCGCCTGGTGGAAGGGGCTCAATCTTCAGAACCACGTGGCCGTACTGACCACGCCCACCTGACTGCTTAACAAACTTACCTTCGATTTCTTCGCACACTTTACGAATAGTTTCGCGATAAGCAACCTGTGGTTTACCAACGTTGGCTTCAACGTTGAACTCGCGCTTCATGCGGTCGACAATAATTTCGAGGTGTAACTCGCCCATACCCGAAATAATCGTTTGGCCAGACTCTTCATCTGTGCGCACACGGAACGAAGGATCTTCTTGAGCCAAACGCGACAAAGCCATACCCATTCTTTCTTGGTCTGCTTTAGTCTTTGGCTCAACAGCTTGCGAAATCACGGGCTCTGGGAACACCATACGCTCGAGCATGATGTGTGCGTCGATGTCGCACAAGGTTTCACCAGTTGTCACGTCTTTGAGACCGACCACTGCAGCGATATCACCGGCAACCACTTCTTTAATTTCTTCGCGATTGTTTGCGTGCATCTGCAAAATACGACCGATACGCTCTTTTTTGCCCTTGATCGGGTTATAGATGGTATCGCCTGACTTGAGTACGCCCGAATACACGCGTACGAAAGTCAGCTGGCCAACGTAGGGGTCTGTCATCAATTTGAATGCAAGCGCTGCAAACTTTTCAGTATCTTCTGCTTTGCGGCTTGTGGGTGTGCCATCGTCGAGTTCACCTTTAACTGGTGGAATATCAACAGGCGAGGGCAGAAATTCAATTACCGCGTCAAGCATGCGTTGAACGCCTTTATTTTTAAAGGCTGTACCGCACAACATTGGCTGAATTTCGCAAGCGATGGTACGGGTACGAATACCAAGAAGAATTTCTTCTTCGGTGAGCGAACCACCTTCAAGGTACTTGTCCATCAACTCTTCTGAAGCTTCAGCGGCTGACTCGACTAATTTTTCGCGCCACTCGTCGGCCTCTGCCTGTAATTCGGCAGGGATGTCCATGTAATCGAACTTGATACCTTGGCTGGCTTCATCCCAGATGATCGCTTTCATCTTCACGAGATCGATCACGCCGGTGAACTTTTCTTCGGCACCGATTGGTATCACGATAGGTACTGGGTTTGCTTTGAGGCGCGTTTTTAACTGGTCGTAAACTTTGAAAAAGTTTGCGCCGGTGCGATCCATTTTGTTAACGAACGACAAACGGGGCACTTTGTATTTGTTGGCTTGACGCCATACGGTTTCTGATTGAGGCTGCACACCACCCACAGCGCAATAAACCATGCAGGCGCCGTCAAGCACACGCATTGAACGCTCAACTTCAATTGTGAAGTCAACGTGGCCGGGAGTATCGATCACATTGATTCGATGCTCGGGGTAGTTATTGGCCATGCCTTTCCAGAAGGCAGTGGTCGCGGCAGACGTAATCGTGATTCCGCGCTCTTGCTCTTGTTCCATCCAGTCCATGGTGGCAGCGCCATCATGCACTTCGCCAATCTTATGATTGACACCGGTATAGAACAAGATTCGTTCGGTCGTTGTGGTTTTCCCTGCGTCGATATGGGCAGAGATACCGATGTTGCGGTAGCGCTCGATCGGAGTTTTGCGAGACATGGCTGATCCTTAAATTACCAACGGAAATGACTGAAAGCTTTGTTAGCTTCGGCCATTTTGTGCGTATCTTCACGTTTTTTCATAGCGGCGCCGCGACCCTCAGAGGCATCGAGCAGTTCGCCGGCAAGACGGAGATCCATAGATTTTTCACCGCGCTTTTTAGCGGCTTCGCGCAACCAGCGCATTGCCAATGCCAAACGACGCACTGGACGCACTTCAACCGGCACCTGGTAGTTTGCACCACCAACGCGACGGCTTTTGACTTCAACGACTGGCTTGATGTTGTTAATCGCCAAGTTGAAAACTTCGATAGGCTCTTTGCCAGTCTTAGTTTGAACCTGAGTTAATGCACCGTAGACGATGCGCTCAGCTACGGCTTTTTTGCCGGAGAGCATGACTACGTTCATGAATTTTGCAAGATCTACACTGCCGAATTTTGGATCGGGCAGAATGTCACGTTTGGGGACTTCGCGACGACGGGGCATATTAATTCCTTTGTGTCATTTCAGTTGAACCGCGGCCTTCAAACTGTTGGCTACGGTCACGACTTACCAAAAGATAAGTCACTTACATTGCCGCAGCATGACCATCATGCATTGGCTGCACAGAACAGCACGAAGCTGTTGTATTACTGGGCACTAGTACTGCTAGCAAAGCTGCAAAACGTGCGCTTATAAATAAGCGCAGCTGGACAAGCAAATTACTTGGCTTGTTTTGGACGCTTAGCACCATACTTAGAACGTGACTGCTTACGGTCTTTAACACCTTGTAAGTCAAGCGAACCGCGTACGATGTGATAACGCACACCTGGCAAATCTTTAACACGACCGCCGCGCACGAGCACGACTGAGTGTTCTTGCAAGTTGTGGCCTTCGCCACCGATGTACGAAATAATCTCGAATCCATTGGTCAGACGCACTTTGGCGACTTTACGCAGGGCCGAGTTAGGCTTTTTTGGTGTCGTGGTGTACACACGAGTGCACACACCGCGTCGCTGAGGGCAATTCTCGAGCGCGGGGCTCTTGCTCTTGGTAACGCTGACTTCGCGCGGCTTGCGCACGAGTTGGCTAATGGTTGGCATAACCTCTAATTCCCTTTTATCGCTGGTACTTACGTTTTGGCAGCTATTGGCCTCACGTGTTTTCAGCATTCCCGTTCCTGGGCAGCTTGGCGCGAACCCACCATCAAACGGAAATCCGTAAAAGAGCGGGTCTTGCCTAATCAAACCAGGGTGCATCAACAAGCCCAGAGCTGTTGAGTCCCAAAAATTACGGTAAGCCTGCAAGCTTAGCGTAAATCCCTATACGGTGTCAACCGACTTAAGGTGAATTTTTCAAGACACACCTTAAGTCAATCTTTACCTTTACTGCCTATCTTGACGCACTACTCCAGCAAAATGAACTGGGACAGGCGACAACACCTCAAACCTACTCTTCGCTCACCTCTGGTGCTTCAACAGCAACTGGGGCGTCTTCAAATGGGTTGGCTTGCTGACGAGCGGCTTCGCGTTCTGCCGCTTCGAAAGCTTCTTTGTCTTTACGAGCTACGTGGTAAGCCATTCCGGTACCAGCTGGAATTAAGCGACCCACGATGACGTTTTCTTTGAGGCCGCGCAAATCATCGCGCTTGCCCATAATGGCAGCCTCGGTGAGCACACGGGTAGTTTCTTGGAAAGACGCCGCTGAAATGAACGAGTCGGTCGACAAGGAGGCCTTGGTAATACCAAGCAGAATGTTGTCGTACGTGGCTGGCCGCTTACCGGCTGCTTCCATACGATCATTTTCATTCAGTAACTCGGCACGCTCGACCTGTTCGCCAGTAATGAAGGACGTGTCGCCTGCGTCGACAATGTTGATACGACGCAACATCTGGCGAACAATCACCTCGATGTGCTTGTCGTTAATCTTCACGCCTTGCAAACGATAGACGTCTTGCACTTCGTCGACAACATAGGTTGCCAACCGCTCAATACCTTGCAAACGCAAAATGTCATGTGGATCGGCTGGGCCGTCAACAATCATCTCGCCCTTATTAACAACCTGACCGTCATGCACCAACACCTGCTTCTCTTTCGGGATCAAGAACTCATTGGCTTCACCATCAAGGTCGGTAATGACCAGACGTTGCTTACCCTTGGTATCTTTACCAAACGACACGGTGCCTGTGATGTCTGCCAGCATACCGGCATCTTTCGGTGAACGCGCTTCGAACAACTCAGCAACCCGTGGCAAACCACCAGTAATGTCGCGGGTCTTTTGCGATTCTTGTGGAATACGCGCCAACACTTCGCCGACCTGAACTTGCTGACCATCGCGCACAGTAATCAGTGCACCAACCGGGAAAGAAATATTCACTGAGTGATCTGTACCAGCGATCTTGACCTCTTCGCCGGTTTCGCCAATCAGTTTGATCTGTGGACGCATCGCAACTTTGCCACCACGTGTTTTAGGCGTAATCACAACAAGCGTTGAGAGACCGGTGACATCATCGACCTGTTTGGCGACAGTACCGCCTTCTTCGATATTTTCGAAACGCACCGCGCCTGCATACTCAGACACGATTGGACGAGTCAGAGGATCCCAGGTCGCCAAGCGTGCGCCAGCTTTCAGCACATCGCCATCTTGAACCTGCAGCGTTGCGCCATAAGGTACTTTGTGACGCTCGCGCTCACGATCATTATCGCCGTAAATCACCAACTCGCCTGAACGCGAAATCGCAACACGCTCTTTTTTAGGATTGGTGACATAGCGCATCGTGCTAGCAAAACGCACCACACCATTTGATTTAGTTTCAACACCGCTGGCCATGGCCGAACGCGAGGCTGCGCCACCAATGTGGAAGGTGCGCATTGTCAGCTGTGTGCCTGGCTCGCCGATCGACTGCGCCGCAATCACACCAACAGCTTCGCCGACGTTGACCAGATAGCCACGACCCAAGTCACGACCATAGCAATGTGCGCACAGACCATGACGTGTTTCGCACGTCAGTGGTGTACGGACACGCACTTCGTCGACGCCCAGCTTATCGATGTAATCAACGAGGTCTTCATCAAGCAAAGTCCCTTGATGAATGGCTGTCTCTTGCGTGTCAGGATTCACAATATCCACGGCCGCAACACGGCCCAAGATACGCTCGCGCAAGGGTTCGATGACTTCACCGCCCTCGACCAACGCTTTCATTGTGTAACCCTGGGTTGTTCCGCAATCGCTGATGGTGATGACCAAGTCTTGCGTCACATCAACCAGACGACGTGTCAGGTAACCCGAGTTTGCAGTTTTCAGTGCCGTATCAGCCAAGCCTTTACGAGCGCCATGGGTTGAAATGAAGTACTGAAGCACGTTCAGACCTTCGCGGAAGTTAGCCGTAATCGGGGTTTCGATAATCGAGCCATCAGGCTTAGCCATCAAACCGCGCATACCTGCCAACTGGCGAATCTGGGCCGCTGAACCACGCGCACCTGAGTCGGCCATCATGTAAATCGAATTAAACGACTCTTGACGCACGTTATCACCGTGACGATCAACAACAGGCTCAGTTGCAAGCTGTTCCATCATGGCTTTACCCACTTTGTCACCAGCCTTGCCCCAGATATCCACGACGTTGTTGTAACGTTCTTGTGACGTCACCAGGCCTGACGAATACTGCTTGTCAATTTCTTTGACTTCGCGAGTGGCCTCGGCAAGGATCTCGACCTTAGCGGCGGGGATCAACATATCGCCCATCGCAATCGAAATGCCACCGCGCGTTGCCAAACGGAAACCCGCTTGCATCAGCTTGTCGGCAAAAATTACTGTATCGCGCAAACCGCAGCGACGGAATGATTGGTTAATCAGGCGTGAAATTTCTTTCTTTTTCAGTGCGCGATTTAGCACCGAGAAAGGCAGGCCACGTGGAAGAATTTCGGACAACATTGCGCGACCGACGGTGGTCTCGACACGCTGAACACCTTCACTCCACTCGTCTTTGCCTTCGCGGGTCCACTCGGGCAGACGCACCGTGATGCGTGTCTGCAAAGTGACTTCACGATTGTCGTACGCACGGTACACCTCAGCCACGTCAGCCAAGAACATACCTTCGCCCTTGCCATTGGTGCGCTCGCGCGTCGCGTAATACAGACCCAACACGATATCTTGTGAAGGAACAATCGAGGGTTCGCCGTTTGCTGGGAACAGGACGTTGTTCGAGGCAAGCATCAGTGTGCGTGCTTCAACCTGCGCCTCAAGCGACAGCGGCACGTGAACGGCCATCTGGTCGCCGTCAAAGTCGGCGTTGAAAGCGGCGCAAACCAGCGGATGCAGCTGGATGGCTTTGCCTTCAATCAGGATTGGCTCAAACGCTTGAATCCCTAAACGATGCAGCGTTGGTGCGCGATTCAGCATCACAGGATGTTCGCGAATCACATCTTCGAGAATATCCCAGACGACTGGCTCTTGGCTTTCTACAAGTTTTTTAGCCGCCTTGATGGTTGTGGCAAGACCCATCAGTTCGAGACGGTTAAAAATGAAAGGTTTAAACAACTCAAGTGCCATCAGTTTGGGCAAGCCGCACTGGTGGAGTTTGAGAGTTGGGCCCACCACAATGACCGAACGGCCAGAGTAGTCGACACGCTTACCAAGCAAGTTTTGACGGAAACGCCCGCTCTTGCCTTTGATCATGTCAGCAAGTGACTTCAGTTGACGCTTGTTGGCGCCAGTCATGGCTTTGCCGCGACGTCCGTTATCCAGCAGCGAATCTACCGACTCTTGCAGCATGCGCTTTTCGTTACGCAGAATGATCTCTGGCGCTTTGAGTTCGAGCAAACGCTTCAGACGATTATTGCGATTGATAACGCGGCGGTACAGGTCGTTTAGATCTGAGGTTGCGAAACGGCCGCCATCTAGCGGTACCAACGGACGTAAGTCTGGTGGCAACACTGGCAACACTTCCATGACCATCCACTCTGCCTTGATGCCAGATTTCTGGAAGCCTTCAAGCACTTTCAAGCGCTTTGAAATTTTCTTGATCTTAGCTTCTGAAGACGTGGCAATCAGTTCAGCGCGCAGTGTTTCAACTTCGCGATCGATATCAATCGTACGCAAGAGTTCACGAACCGCTTCAGCACCCATCAAGGCACGGAAGTCATCGCCGTACTCTTCGGTTTTAGCGATGAAGTCATCGTCAGACATGATCTGACCGCGCTTGAGCGGAGTCATGCCAGCTTCAATGACGCACCATGCTTCGAAGTACAACACGCGTTCGATATCACGCAAAGTCATATCGAGCACCATTCCCAAACGGGATGGCAAGCTCTTTAAGAACCAAATGTGCGCAACAGGGCTAGCAAGCTCAATGTGGCCCATGCGTTCGCGACGCACTTTGGCAACAGTGACTTCGACGCCGCACTTCTCGCAGATTACACCGCGGTGTTTTAGGCGTTTGTACTTGCCGCACAAGCATTCATAATCTTTGATTGGGCCAAAGATTTTTGAACAAAACAAACCATCGCGCTCGGGTTTAAACGTGCGGTAGTTGATGGTCTCGGGTTTACGTACTTCGCCATAAGACCACGAGCGGATCTTTTCAGGAGAAGCGATACCAATTTTGATGGCATCGAACTGTTCGTCTTGCGAAACCTGTTTAAAGAGGTCGAGTAGCGCTTTCATTATTTACGCTCCAGATCCATGTCAAGTGCCAAGGAACGAATTTCCTTGACGAGCACATTAAACGACTCGGGCATGCCCGCATCGATCGTATGATCACCCTTGACAATGTTTTCGTATACCTTGGTACGGCCCACGATGTCATCGGATTTAACCGTCAACATCTCTTGTAACGTGTACGCCGCGCCGTATGCTTCAAGTGCCCAGACTTCCATCTCACCAAAACGCTGGCCACCAAACTGAGCTTTACCGCCCAATGGCTGCTGCGTCACTAACGAGTATGGACCGGTAGACCGTGCATGCATCTTGTCGTCGACCAAGTGGTGCAACTTAAGATAATGCATAAAGCCAACCGTGACGGGGCGCTCAAACTGTTCACCCGTGCGACCGTCGTAGAGCCACGCTTGTGTGCGTGATTCTGTCAGGCCCATACGTTTAGCCACGTCTTCGGGGTAGGCGAGTTCAAGCATATCGGTGATCTCTTGCTCGGTTGCGCCGTCAAAGACTGGCGTTGCAAAAGGCACGCCGTTTTTAAGGTTCTGCGCAAGCTCGATCACTTCGTCATCGTTGAGCTCTTCGATCCGGGCGCCTGTGCCAGTACCGTTGTATACCTGATCAAGGTAAGCACGAAGTTTTTTGACTTCGACTTTTTGTTGATCACGCAACATGTCTCCGATGCGATTGCCCAGGCCCTTAGCTGCCCACCCAAGGTGGACTTCAAGCACCTGACCCACGTTCATGCGCGAAGGCACGCCCAATGGATTCAACACGATGTCGGCGGGAGTCCCGTCAGCCATGTGTGGCATGTCTTCAACTGGCGTAATACGTGAGACCACACCTTTGTTGCCGTGACGACCCGCCATCTTGTCGCCTGGTTGCAAGCGACGTTTGACGGCGAGATAGACCTTGATCATTTTGAGCACGCCAGGAGGCAGCTCATCGCCTTGGGTCAGTTTCTTACGCTTTTCTTCGAAGGCCAGGTCAAATTGATGACGCTTTTGTTCGAGAGATTCTTTGGCTTGTTCAAGCACGACTGCGTGACTTTCGTCTGCAAGACGAATGTCGAACCACTGCCAACGATCGAGATCAACCAAATATTCTTTGGTCAACACTGCGCCTTTAGCAAGTTTACGTGGGCCGCCATTGACAGTCTTTTTAACCAGCATCTTTTCGATACGGTCAAACGTGTCGTTTTCAACAATACGCAACTGGTCGTTGAGGTCTTGGCGATAGCGACGCAATTCATCATCAATGATGGCTTGCGCACGCTTGTCACGCACGATCCCTTCGCGAGTAAACACTTGCACGTCGATGACTGTGCCGATCATGCCCGAGGGCACACGCAGCGAAGTATCTTTTACGTCAGAAGCTTTTTCACCGAAAATTGCACGAAGCAATTTTTCTTCTGGCGTCAGCTGTGTTTCGCCTTTAGGCGTCACTTTACCCACCAGTACGTCATCGGCACGAACCTCTGCACCAATGTGTACGATACCCGACTCATCCAGTCGGTTGAGTTGTGTCTCAGCCAAATTACTGATGTCGCGAGTAATTTCTTCAGGGCCCAGCTTGGTATCACGTGCAACGACGGTTAGTTCTTCGATATGAATCGAGGTGTAACGGTCATCTGCAACAACTTTCTCAGAAATCAGAATCGAGTCTTCAAAGTTGTAGCCGTTCCAAGGCATAAAGGCGATCAGCATGTTTTGACCAAGGGCCAACTCGCCCAGATCTGTCGATGCACCATCAGCCAAGACGTCGCCCGCAGCAACCAAATCTCCGCGGCGCACGATTGGGCGCTGGTTGATGTTGGTGTTTTGATTTGAGCGCGTGTATTTAATCAGGTTGTAAATATCAACACCGACTTCGCCCGCAACGTTTTCGTTGTCGTTGACTCGAATCACAATACGGTCAGCATCGACGTGGTCAACAATGCCACCACGTAACGCCTGAACGGTCGTACCTGAGTCAACTGCAACCGTGCGCTCGATACCTGTACCAACCACTGATTTTTCTGGACGCAAACATGGAACAGCTTGTCGCTGCATGTTGGCACCCATCAACGCGCGGTTAGCGTCATCGTGCTCTAAGAACGGAATCAACGACGCAGCGACCGACACAATCTGCGATGGTGCCACGTCCATGTAATGCACGTTGGCAGGCGCAGTCAGCAGTGTTTCGCCAGCTTGACGACAAGCAACCAGATCATCAGTGAAGCGACCTGTTTCGCTTAGCTCAGCATTTGCCTGGGCAATAATGTAATCACCCTCTGCAATCGCTGACAGATATTCAATCTGCGCTGTCACGCTGCTATCGACAACTTTACGATAAGGCGTTTCAAGGAATCCATACTCGTTTAACCGAGCATAAAGTGCCATTGAGTTAATCAGACCGATGTTCGGACCTTCAGGTGTCTCGATCGGACAAACCCTGCCGTAATGCGTAGGGTGTACGTCGCGAACCTCAAAGCCTGCTCGTTCACGAGTCAAGCCGCCAGGTCCTAAGGCTGAGACGCGACGCTTGTGCGTGATCTCAGACAGCGGATTGGTTTGATCCATAAACTGCGACAACTGGCTTGATCCAAAGAACTCTTTGATCGCGGCCGAAATCGGCTTTGAATTGATCAAGTCATGCGGCATCAGGTTTTCGGTTTCGGCTTGACCCAAGCGCTCTTTGACTGCTCGCTCGACTCGCACCAAACCAGCGCGAAATTGATTCTCGGCTAGCTCGCCAACACAGCGCACGCGACGATTACCAAGGTGATCGATATCGTCAATCTGACCGCGACCATTACGCAGTTCGACTAAAATTTGGATCGCCTTGAGGATGTCATCGTTTGTCAGCGTCATAGCGCCGGTGATGTCATCGCCACGGCCAAGTCGGCTGTTGACTTTCATCCTGCCGACACGCGACAGATCGTAGGTGTCTTCGCTGTAGAACAAACGCTGAAAGAGCGCTTCGACGGCGTCTTCGGTGGGCGGCTCACCAGGGCGCATCATGCGATAGATTGCAACGCGCGCGGCCATTTGGTCGGCGGTCTCGTCTGTACGCAAGGTTTGCGAAATATATGGGCCGCAATCAAGGTCATTGGTGTAGAGCGTTTGAATGTTTGTAACGCCTGCAATACGCAGTGCACTCAACACGCCTTCAGTGATCTCGTCGTTGGCCGAGGCGATTAACTCGCCGGTGTCGGCATCAACGATGTTGGTCGCCAGCACACGCCCAATGAGAAAGTCTTCAGGGACAGAAATGCGCTCGATCTTAGCGGCTGCGATATCACGCAAGTGCTTGGCATTTACGCGCTTGTCTTTTTCAACCAGCACCTTGCCACTGCGATCTTTGATATCAAAGCGTGCCATCTCGCCTTTCCAACGGTCACCGACAAACTCCATCATGGCGCCTTCGTTTTGTAGTTCGAACTGATCGAACACGAAGAACTGCGACAGGATTGCCTCGATCGACAGACCGATTGCTTTTAGCAAGATCGTGACAGGCATTTTGCGCCGGCGGTCAACCCTGAAAAACAAAACGTCTTTTGGATCAAACTCAAAGTCAAGCCACGAACCGCGGTAAGGAATCACGCGGGCCGAAAATAACAGCTTGCCTGAGCTATGCGTTTTGCCGCGATCATGTTCAAAGAACACGCCTGGCGAGCGATGCAACTGAGACACGATGACGCGCTCGGTTCCGTTGATGACGAAAGAGCCGGTGCTCGTCATAAGCGGAATTTCGCCCATGTAGACTTCTTGCTCTTTGACTTCTTTGACGGTTGGTTTAGAGATTTCGCGATCAAGCAACACGAGGCGCACTTTCGCGCGCAACGGGGATGCGTAGGTCAGCCCGCGGAGCTGACATTCTTTCACGTCAAACACGGGTTCGCCTAAGCCGTAGCTGACGAACTCGAGTCGTGCCATATGATTATGGCTGACGATCGGAAAAATTGAACTAAAGGCCGCTTGCAACCCTTGCTCTTTGCGTGTTGAGGGGGTGACCTCAGCTTGCAAAAAGGTTAGGTATGATTGAAGCTGTGTCGCAAGCAGAAAAGGAACGTCTTGAACGTCCTCACGCTTTGCGAAGCTTTTACGGATGCGCTTTTTTTCGGTAAACGAGTAAGGCATGAGCACTCCGACTCGAGGTTACAAAGGGCCGTCAACCACGGCCCGGGGTAAAACAAAGAAAATTCTGGTACTACAAAACGACTTCAGAAAACCCGACTATTTGTCGAATTGCTCTGTTTTTCACAGTGCTACCCCGAACATAAGAGGGGTTTTCTGAAGACGCAAATGCCCGGGAAGGTGGTTAAACTTTCCCGGGCGACTAGCGAAAAGGCTTACTTCAATTCGGCCTTAGCACCAGCTTCTTCAAGCTTCTTCTTGGCAGCTTCAGCGTCAGCCTTAGCAATGCCTTCTTTCACTGGCTTTGGTGCGCCATCAACCAGATCTTTTGCTTCTTTCAAGCCAAGACCGGTGATTTCGCGAACAGCTTTAATAACGCTAACTTTGTTTGCGCCGATTTCTGTCAGATGAACAGTGAACTCTGTCTGCTCTTCAGCAGCAGCAGCAGCACCGCCAGCGGCTGGAGCGGCAACTGCAACAGCAGCAGCAGCAGCAGACACGCCAAACTTCTCTTCCATTTCTTTGATCAACTCTGACAACTCAAGCACAGTCATGCTAGAGATTGCGTCGAGGATTTCAGCTTTAGTAGCCATTTGTAGAACTCCAGATTAAATAAAGTTTGCCAGGGATTGGTATCGCTTGTCGTTCAATGAAGTTTCAGCACGCCGATTAAGCGGTTTGCTTTTGATCGCGCACAGCGGCTAAGCCACGCACGAACTTTGTTGGAACTTCGTTGAGAGTACGTACAAATTGCGCGATCGGCGCCTGCATGGTTCCAAGCAATTTCGACAACAACTCGTCGCGTGATGGCATTGTGGCAAGAGCCTTAACACCATTGACATCAAGGATGCTGTTGGGCAAGGCCCCAGCTTTGATGGCAAGCTTCTCATTGTCTTTCGCAAAGGCTGAAAGAACTTTTGCAGCAGCAACTGGATCAGTACTGATCGCATAGATCAGGGGCCCAACCAGCTTTGTTGATAACGCCTCGAAAGGTGTACCAACAATTGCTTTGCGTGCCAGCGAGTTTTTTAAGACTCGTAAATACACGCCCGACGCACGCGCATTTTTGCGCAGTACGGTGACAGAGGCGACGTCCAGACCACGGTACTCTGCAACCACAATCGACTGTGCCGTCGCGACTTGCGTCGTGACGTCTTCGATTACAACTGCCTTCTCTTTACGATTGAGACTCACGGTTTGAACACTCCATCAAAAGATGCGGGGGAAAAATTCCCTTTGCATCAACCGAATGCGGCGAACCTGGTCGAGTTCTTAAAAGAAATCTTCCGTGGACGCCGTCTGCGCTGGATCTAGAGACTTCCTAGTATTAAGCTTCGACTATTGGATAAAGATGACTTTATCTCAACAGTTTTGGCTCCAACGGTCTTTGACAGCAGCACTCAGACAAGTCTGAGTACGGCCCAAAGTCTTTACAACTTGACGACGGCTTACTGCGCCGTGGCTGTCAAGGATCCAACTTCTACGCGCGCACCGCCACCCATCGTGGAGGACACTGCAATCTTGCGTAGATAAATACCTTTTGATGTTGTTGGACGCGCTTTGTTCAACGCGTCAACTAATGCAGCAAGGTTTGTGCGCAATTGCTCAACGCCAAACGAGGCGCGACCAATGGTGGCGTGAATAATGCCGGCCTTATCGGTACGGTATTGCACCTGACCGGCTTTGGCGTTTTTAACCGCCTGGGCAACATCGGGCGTCACTGTGCCGACTTTTGGATTTGGCATCAGGCCGCGTGGTCCGAGGATCTGGCCAAGGGTACCGACGATACGCATGGTGTCAGGTGAGGCAATAACTACGTCGAAATTAAAGATACCGCCTTTAATTTGCTCGGCGAGGTCTTCCATGCCGACGATGTCTGCGCCAGCCGCTTTGGCTTGCTCGGCCTTATCGCCCTGAGCAAATACTGCCACGCGTACCGACTTACCGGTACCTTCTGGCAACACAACTGAACCACGGACCAGTTGGTCTGATTTTTTAGGATCAATGCCAAGTTGAACGGCGATATCGATTGATTCGTCAAACTTTGCTGTGGCACATTCTTTCACGAGGCTGATCGCCTCAGTGACGGGATACATTTTTTCGCGGTCGATCTTTTGGGCGACCAACGCCATGCGCTTTGAAGCTTTAGCCATGATTAGACTCCCTCTACCGTGATGCCCATACTACGGGCGCTGCCAGCGATGGTGCGTACAGCGGCATCCAAGTCGGCGGCTGTTAAGTCAGGTGCTTTTGCTTTGGCGATTTCTTCAGCCTGAGCGCGTGTCAGTTTGCCGACCTTGTCGGTATGTGGACGTGGTGATCCTTTTTGAATGCCGGCAGCCTTCTTAATCAGAATTGACGCAGGTGGCGTCTTCATAATGAAGGTGAAGCTCTTGTCAGCAAACGCAGTGATCACAACAGGAATTGGCAGACCGGGCTCAAGGCCTTGAGTCTTAGCGTTAAACGCCTTGCAGAATTCCATGATGTTCAGACCGCGTTGACCCAAGGCTGGGCCAATCGGTGGTGACGGATTGGCCTTACCAGCTGGTACTTGCAGCTTGATGAAGCCGACGATTTTTTTCGCCATGCTGTGCTCCTTGCGGGTTCAAACGCCTACACCATGTGGTGCTGGGCTCCCCGGGGTTGAAAAGATTAAAACTATTTGTAATGCTGTCTTTGTACTAAGTACGTTTTTGAAGCCAGTCTCGCACTTCTGATAACTGATACCGCTATAAACTTTGTAGCGCAACGCGGTTGAATGGCGGTTAGGTTTTTTCTACCTGACTAAAGTCGAGTTCGACAGGAGTTGAACGACCGAAAATGGCAACGGATACCCGAACTTTGCTTTTTTCGTAGTTCACTTCTTCAACGTTACCGTTAAAGTCAGCAAACGGGCCTTCTTTGACTCGAACCATTTCACCGACTTCAAACAACACTTTTGGACGAGGCTTCTCGATGCCTTCTTCCATCTGCGAGAGAATTTTTGCGACTTCTTTTTCTGAAATCGGCGTTGGGCGGTTACCTGAACCGCCTAAAAATCCTGTCACGCGTGGCGTATTCTTGATGACATGCCAACTTTCATCTGTGAGGTCCATCTCAACCAAGACATAGCCTGGGAAAATACGACGCTCAGAAATTGATTTCTGGCCACCCTTTGATTCAACCACCTCTTCTGATGGTACAAGCACTTGCCCAAAGAGATGCTGTAGATCAGCCCGCTCGATTCTTTCGAGCATGGCTTTATGAACACTTTTTTCCATGCCGGAATAGACATGAACGACATACCAACGTTTACTCATGGATCGTCCTTGTTATTTCCAGCCGAGCAGCACGCCAAATAGCAGCCACTCAACCAACTTGTCTAACACCCAGAGAAACAATCCCATGATTGCAACGAACGCAAATACGATACCGGTCATCTGTAGCGTTTCTTTGCGTGTCGGCCAGACAACTCGCTTGACTTCGTTGTAAGACTCGTGCGCGAAGGCAATGGTACGACGGCCTGGCTCACTCATCCAAGCAATCAGAGCAGCTAGCCCAAGGCTACCCACAAATATTGCAACGCGGGCGACCATTGGTAATTTCGACTCAAGTACTGAGAAGCCAACAATGCCAGCGATGATGACGAGCACAGCCAAACCCAACTTGAGTTTGTCTGTGACGCTTGTTACGTTCTCGATCGATGTGTTCGACATATTCAGCGCTTAAGCACAAAAAGTGTGCTGTCCGCAATTTTGTTTTTTGGCGGTGGCAGGGGCAGAGAGCCTCGAACTCCCAACCTTCGGTTTTGGAGACCGACGCTCTGCCAATTGAGCTATGCCCCTAGACCTGCACTGCTAAAAAGACAGATGCCTTTCGGCATCCGCCCTACTTTTTTTACTTCAGAATTTTTGCAACGACGCCGGCGCCAACTGTACGGCCACCTTCGCGAATCGCAAAACGCAGACCTTCTTCCATGGCGATTGGTGCCAATAACTTAATCGTCATCGAAACGTTATCACCTGGCAGCACCATTTCTTTGTCTGCTGGCAATTCAATCGTGCCGGTCACGTCTGTCGTACGGAAGTAGAACTGAGGACGATAGCCGTTAAAGAACGGCGTATGACGGCCACCCTCTTCTTTTGACAGAATGTAGACCTCGGCTGTGAAGTCTGTGTGTGGCTTGATCGACGCTGGCTTGGCCAACACTTGACCGCGCTCGACTTCTTCACGCTTGGTGCCGCGCAACAAGATACCGACGTTATCACCGGCCTGACCTTGGTCAAGCAACTTACGGAACATCTCAACGCCTGTGCAAGTCGTTTTCAGTGTGTCGTGGATACCGACGATTTCGATCTCTTCGCCGACCTTGACGATGCCGCGCTCGATACGACCGGTCACAACGGTGCCGCGACCCGAGATCGAAAACACGTCTTCAACAGGCATCAGGAACGCGCCGTCAACGGCACGCTCTGGCAGGGGAATGTAGGTGTCAAGGGCTTCGGCCAAACGCATAATCGCGCCTTCGCCCATTTCGCCCTTATCGCCCTCAAGCGCCAGCTTGGCTGAGCCAGTGATGATTGGGGTGTCGTCGCCTGGGAAGTCGTACTTAGACAACAGCTCGCGAACCTCCATCTCGACCAACTCAAGCAGCTCGGCATCATCAACCATGTCGGCTTTGTTCAGGAACACGATGATGTAAGGCACGCCCACTTGGCGGCTGAGCAAAATGTGCTCGCGCGTTTGCGGCATTGGGCCGTCAGCAGCTGACACGACCAGAACAGCACCGTCCATCTGGGCGGCACCGGTAATCATGTTTTTAATATAGTCGGCATGACCGGGGCAATCCACGTGAGCATAGTGACGGTTAGCCGTCTCGTACTCAACGTGTGCGGTGTTAATCGTAATGCCGCGTGCGCGCTCTTCAGGAGCGGCATCAATCTGCGCGTAGCCTTTAGCTTCGCCGCCAAACTTTTGCGACAACACTGTTGTGATTGCCGCTGTCAGTGTGGTTTTACCGT
>JBAWWV010000042.1:0-18522 GCA_037146575.1 Alcaligenaceae bacterium
ATTTAAGGCTCCGAGGGTTAAGTCTTGTATTACGTCTGCACTGGTCTTCAAGAAGACAACAGCACCCTGGTAACGCAACACGCGATTTGATCTCATCCTGAACGACTTTTTGCGCAATCAACTGTTGCAAAGCCGCAAAAGACACAGACCGGTAGTGTTAACTAAAATTAAACTGGCTGCGCGGTATGGGTTTTACCCGTACCAAAAACACAGTAAGCCTATAATTCTACTATCTTTCACCACTTCTATTCAAGTTGCCATGGGATTAGTCACCAATCCAGCCGATTTAGACCTCATGCGCGCCGCCTGCCGCGATGCCGCAAAAGTGCTCGACTTTATTACGCCGCACGTCAAAGCAGGGGTTACGACCGGAGAGTTGGATCAACTTTGCCTGCAATTTCTGACCCATGAGCTCAAGGTGACCTCTGCCACGATCGGTTATGCGCCTCCGGGCTACCCACCTTTTCCGGGCGCTATTTGTACTTCAGTTAACCATCAAGTTTGCCACGGGGTGCCAGGCGACCGTGTCCTCAAAAACGGTGATGTGCTGAATATTGACGTCACCATCATCAAGGATGGTTGGTTTGGTGACACTAGCCGTATGTATTTTGTCGGCGAGCCGTCAATTTTGGCCAAACGGCTTGCCGATGTCACCTACGAGTGTATGTGGCTAGGAATCAATCAAGTCAAACCCGGCAACACGCTGGGCGACATTGGTAACGCGATCCAAAAATATGCCGAAAAACAAGGTTTTTCGGTGGTTCGTGAGTTTTGCGGTCATGGTATCGGTCAACGCTTTCACCAAGACCCTCAAATTTTGCACTATGGGCGCTCTGGCACCGGCGAAAAACTTGAGCCTGGTTTGATTTTTACGATTGAACCGATGATCAACGCCGGACGTCGCGAAATTCGCCAACTGGCTGACGGCTGGACAGTCGTCACGCGTGATCACAGCTTGTCTGCGCAATGGGAACACACCATCTTAGTCACTGAAACGGGCTACGAGGTGCTAACAATCTCTGAGGGCATGCCTGCGCCGCCAGCCCTGATTGCAGCGTAAAGGCTCGCGTCATGACTGACGTCACTGCCATCGCTGCCATCCGCGCAGACTTGCAGCAAAGTCGTCAAGCTGCAATTGCCCAATATCGGCAAGCCATACGCCCCGACACCTTGCTTTCCGCGCTTTGCCGAAGTGCCGATCAGGCACTGCGACAGCTTCTAGAACTCTATCCCCTGCCTAAAGGGGCAACGCTAGTCGCCGTCGGGGGGTATGGTCGTGGTGAACTCTACCCTTTTTCGGACGTCGACCTGCTGATTATTTTGAAGCACGATCTCGATGCTCAGGGCGAGGCGACCCTTGGTGGCTTAGTTGCGGCCATGTGGGATGTTGGTCTTGAGCCCGGCTACAGCGTCAGAACTATTGAACAGTGCGTCAAAGAAGCGCGCGCTGACATCACTGTCGAAACCTCTTTACTCGAAAGCCGCTTGCTCGCCGGCAGTAAAACTCTGGCAAAACTGTTTGAAAAAACAATCACTGAGCGACTTGATCCGCAACAGTTTTTTCGAGCAAAGCGCGCAGAGATGCAACAGCGCCACGCCCGCCACCAAGACACGCCCTACTCGCTTGAACCAAATTGCAAAGAGTCGCCTGGCGGCCTGCGCGATCTACAAGTCATTATGTGGATGGCCAGAGCCGCTGGCTTTGGCGCAAGTTGGCAGGCGATTGCGCGCGCGGGGCTGTTGACCAGCGCCGAAGCGCGTGACCTCAAGCGTGCAGAGCAAGCATTTAAACGCCTGCGCATCGAACTGCACTTACTAGTCAACCGTCGCGAAGATCGCCTGTTATTTGATCTACAACACGGCTTGGC
Organism: Alcaligenaceae bacterium; assembly: GCA_037146575.1. GTDB lineage: Bacteria > Pseudomonadota > Gammaproteobacteria > Burkholderiales > Burkholderiaceae_B > Zwartia. The sequence continues at coordinate 1,869 of JBAWWV010000042.1, forward strand.
ACAGGCCTATGGAATTACGGCTACCGCCACGCGACGCGCCAGTGAACTTTTGATGCAGCGCTATTACTGGGCCGCTCGGCTAGTCACGCAGCTGAACACTCTGCTGGTACAAAACATCGATGAGCGATTGTTTGCACTTGAAGAATCTGCTGTCCGCGTCCTCGATGAACACTATGTTTCTAGACACAATCGTCTGGATATTAAAGACGACTTGCTCTTTGAAAAAAATCCAAGTCAATTACTCAACGTATTTTTAGTGTTGCAGCAACACCCTGAGCTCAATGAATTGTCGGGTCGTTCACTGCGCGCGATCTGGCATGCTCGCGATCGGATCGACGCAAGCTTCAGGCGTGATCCTGACAACAAAAATATTTTTCTCAAAATTTTGCAACAACCGCACGGGATCGTACATGCCCTGCGTCGCATGACGATGCTGAACATCTTGCCTCGCTACCTGCCTGTCTTTAGGCGCGTAGTCGGTCAAATGCAACACGACTTATTTCATGTTTACACGGTCGATCAACATACGCTTGCGGTGATCCGCAATCTGCGACGATTCACGATGCCAGAGCATGCGCAAGAATATCCTTTGGCCAGTAGGCTGAGTGCGGGTTTCGATCGGCACTGGTTGCTGTACGTGGCAGCACTGTTTCACGATATTGCCAAAGGACGCGGCGGAGACCACTCAACGCTGGGTACGCTAGAGGTCAAGCGCTTTGCAAAGGCACACACCCTGAGTTGTGAAGATACGGACCTTGTTATGTTCTTGGTCAATAGTCATTTGCTGATGTCTCAGGTCGCTCAGAAAAAGGATTTATCTGATCCGCAGGTCATCACTGATTTTGCGATGCACGTCAAAACCTTGCGTAACCTACAGGCGCTTTATTTATTAACCGTCGCAGACATCCGCGGCACAAGCCCCAAAGTCTGGAACACCTGGAAGGGAAAACTGCTTGAAAATCTCTATGATTTAACCCGTGCCACGCTTGGCGGCACGGTCGATGATACGAATACCGTTCTGCGCCAAAGGCTTGAGCAGGCGGCGACTCTGACGCGCTTGGCGGGCTTACGCGACGACACTCGCGAGGCCTTCTGGCAGCAACTTGATGTTGCCTATTTCTTACGTCATGAAGCCTCGGATATCGCCTGGCATACCCGTCACCTTTATTATCGAGTGGCGCCTGACCAAGCGATCGTTAAGGCGCGCCCGACTGAGGGAGACGAAGGTCTACAGGTGATGGTGTATACCAAAGATGTGCCCGACCTCTTTGCACGCATTTGCACTTTTTTTGGTAGTCGCAGTTTGAGCATTTTGGATGCGCGTATTCACACAACACGCCGAGGCTACGCACTCGATAGCTTTATCATCTTACCTGCGGACACGACTGAAGAACTTCGCACGCTGGCAACGTTGATTGAACACGAACTTGACACGCACCTAAACCAACCGCCTTCTGCATCGCTCGCTGAGCGCAACGCAATCGCACGGCCGTCACGCCTGTCGCGTGCCTTTCCGGTTCCACCTCTGGTGACCTTGCACCCCGATGAGGGCAGTCAAAACTGGCGCCTTGAGATTGTCGCGACTGACCGACCAGGCCTCTTAGGCGATATTGCGCAGGTCTTTGTCGGCTACAGCATCAATCTGCAGACTGCTAAAGTCATGACCTTAGGCGATCGTGTCGAAGACGTTTTTGTTGTAAGCGGAGAAACGCTCTCGCAACCTCGCACTCAGCGACAATTTGAACGCGCTATGCTCGATGCACTCACTCAGGTTGAGCGCCGTGCTGCTTGAAAAAAAAATCTGGTGGTTGATCTCGGGCTTATGTGTTGCGGGCGTTGGCCTTGCTTTGCTCTCGCAACACGTCTTTGATATGCAGCCTTGCGCTTGGTGCGTGTTTCAGCGCCTCATCTACCTGGCTCTTGCCGCAGTCGCGGCGCTCGCCGCCTCAAGTCAAGGTTTGATCCTGCGCTTGGTCTGTGCGATGCTGAGCCTGAGCTTGACCATTGCGGGCGTCTTAGCGGCTTGGTATCAAGCACAGGTAGCGTCGCAGTCGTTTTCGTGTGCTCAGACACTCGCCGATTTGTTGATGACACAAACTGGGCTCGAAACCGCAATACCCGCCTTGTTTGGCATTTATGCAAGCTGTATGGACGCTCGCGTCAAAGTATTTGGCCTCGAATATGCGTACTGGAGTTTGCTGCTATTTATACTGCTGGGCCTAATGGTGGCTTTCATCATGAAAGGCTTTGTGGGCTCGCGCAAGTCAGCTTAACATTCTCTCGCCCTCGTCTTTCCAGATACAAAATAGAGGCTATTGATCCTCGGCGGCAAAGCCCATATTAAAAAGCAACCCGTTTTGTTCTTCGCGAACGGCTTGACGTGTCAGGCCTAACCGCTCGAGGTACTCGGGGGTAATGTCGCCGGTAACATATTCACCGGTAAAGCACGAAGTATCAAAATGCGTCAATGCAGGATTGAGATCTGAAACCGACTTTTGCATTGAATCGATATCTTGATACACAAGCGCATCCGCGCCAATAATCTTGGCAATCTCTTGTTCGTCGCGCCCGGTCGCGATCAGCTCTTGCTGGGTTGGCATGTCGATGCCATAGACGTTTTGATAGCGCACGGGCGGCGCAGCCGAGGCCATGTAAACCTTATTGGCACCCGCTGCGCGCGCCATGTCAACGATCTCACGGCTGGTTGTACCGCGAACAATTGAATCGTCGACAAGCAAAACGTTTTTACCCTTAAACTCCATCCCGATGGTATTGAGTTTTTGACGTACTGATTTTTTACGTACGGCCTGACCCGGCATGATGAAAGTACGACCCACGTACCGATTTTTGATCAAGCCTTCGCGATAGCTTAGGCCCAGGCGATCCGCCAATTGCATGGCCGAGGGCCGTGACGAATCAGGAATTGGCATCACCACGTCAATATCACCCAGACGCAAGGTCCGGGCTAACTTATCGGCCAGATACTCACCCATTTTTAAACGCGAACCATAGACCGAGACGCCGTCTAAGACTGTATCTGGACGTGCAAAATAAACGTATTCAAAAATACAGGGCGCATGCAGCGCCCCGTGTGTACAGAGTTCGCTACTGAACTTGCCATCAAGCGAAATAAACACGGCTTCGCCTGGTGAAACGTCGCGCACAAATTGAAAGCCTGATCCCTCAAGTGCGACAGACTCAGAGGCTACCATCCACTCAGGGCCTTGTGCGGTGTCAAAGCGACCAATGCACAACGGGCGAATCCCGTGTGGATCGCGAAACGCTAGCAAGCCATATCCGGCGATTCGCGCAACGACTGCATAAGCACCCTTTACCCGCTCGTGCACCGCTTTCACGGCGCGAAAAATCGCTGACTCGTCGAGGGACACGCCGTTTGCTGCTCGTTGCAGCTCATGCGCCAAGACGTTTAACAAAACCTCTGAATCAGAGTTGGTATTGATGTGACGCTGATCGTTGGTAAACAGCGAGACGCGCAACTCGCGCCAATTGGTGAGGTTGCCGTTGTGAGCAAACGTAATCCCAAAGGGAGCGTTGACATAAAAGGGCTGCGCTTCTTCGACGCTGTCTGAAGAGCCAGCCGTTGGATAACGCACTTGACCAATGCCGGTTGTACCAGGCAGCGAGCGCATGTTACGTGTGCGAAACACATCGCGCACCAGGCCATGCGCTTTATACATATTGAAATGATTGCCGTTTGACGTAGCAATCCCTGCTGCATCCTGACCGCGGTGCTGCAACAGCAGCAAGCTGTCATACAAAAGCTGATTGACAGGACCACGACCAATCACACCAACAATTCCGCACATGTACTTTCCTGATCAACGTTAAACCGCGTTTAAATTCTGTTGTACCCAGTCACGCAACTGCTCACATTTAAATTCTGCCGTATTTTAGTAGGGCAACCACTCACGGATTGGCTCTGGTACACGCGACTTGATCTGCTGAACCACCCCCACCACTTGCTTAGAGAACATGGCTTGCTTCCACCACGGTTCGTCGGGAAGTGGCGTGAATCCCGCAAGCGTCACGAATAGCAACACAAATAACACGCCTCTGGCCAAGCCAAACAAAGCTCCCAAACCATGATCTGCCGGAGTCAACCCTGTTTTATCAATTAAGGCCGACAAGGCCATGTTGAACATCCCAATCGACAACAACACGCCAATAAAAACACCGATATAGGCCAAGGCCATGCGCAAAAACGACTGAGAGATCCAGTTTGTCAGCCAGTCAGCGACCCGTGGCCCCCACCAAACGGCCGCCACAAAGGCGAAGGCATAGGCCGCGAGCGACAAGACCTCTTTGAGCAGACCGCGAATCAGACCCAGTACGACCGAAACGCCCAGCACTCCTAGCACGACAAAATCAAACCCGGTCACTGCGTTGCAATAAAGGCGCCGTCATACCCAAGCGTGCGCAAACGGGTCTGCGCAGCTTGCGCGGCTTCTCGCGAGGGAAACGGCCCGACTCGCACGCGGTATCTGGGTTTACCACCCACATCAACCGGGCCATCAACAAAGGCGTTACCCACGCCTGCCGCCAACAACTTACCTTTCTGGGCTTGGGCCTCAGCGGACACATCAAGCGACATTGCCTGAACGACGAAATTGCCGCGGGTAGGCGCCTTGGGGGTGGTGACAGAACCTGGTGGGCCCGCAGACTCTGCGGTTGGGCGGCCTTCAAGCAAAGCGACCGCACGTGCGCCATCGTCTGAACGATTGGCAGGGGCCGAATTAGGCGCTGGTTTAGGTGGTGCTTCAGTTTTAGTTGGCGCTGCAGCCTCAGCCCGCGGTTTGGGCTCGGGCTTGGCCGATGTCATCGCACCCGGCGCAGGCTCGACGGGAGGCGTAGGTGTCGCTACGGTCGTAGAGGCGCCCGAGGCAGCAGCCGTTGATGCACTGGTGGCCGCGACAGGGTCGCTAAGATTAGGTTGAAAGGGTGCATTACGATCAGGAATTTTGATCGGAATTTTGTTTGCAACAGGTGCTGGCTCAGAGTCGAGGAGCATGGGCAAAATTACCACTGCGGCCAACACTAAGGCCACGGCACCCGCCAAGCGCCGGCGCGCTCTCACGCGTAGGTCGGCCGCTTGAGCCTCGCTGGACACAGAGGGGCGTACCTTACCCGGAGGTTTACGCGGTGCTGCACTATCTTTTCTAGAGAATAGTCCCATTGATCCAAACACCTTGACGCAAAAAAAAGACAGATCTGAAAAGTGCCTGAGGGCGGCGAAAAGCGTTTATGCCGACCGCCCGCTGGCTTGTAGTGCTCCGGCGACGGTCAGAAACGATCCGAATACGATGATTCTATCATCCGGCTTACTTAGTTTGTGGGCCGCAGCAAGGGCCTCGGCTACCGATGGGAAAGCGCTAACGGCGACTTCAGCCTCGTCAGGCTTTTGATTGCCCGCGATACTGGCTTTTACCTTGACGGCTAACTGTTCTGCGCTTAACGCCCGAGCTCCGGGCAAGCCCGCACAAAACCAGTGATCAATACGAGGGGCCATGTGCTTGACGACAGCAGCAATATCTTTGTCGGACAGCATCCCAAAGACCGCGTAGGTGTAAGGATGAAAACCCATGTTGCCGAGGTTTTTTTCAAGGACTGCGGCGGCGTGGGGGTTATGAGCCACATCAAGAATGACAGTCGGCTGGCCAGGCAAAATCTGAAAACGACCGGGTAACGACGCTTGCAACAACCCTAAGCGCACCGCCTGTTGCGGCACAGCCAAGCGGTCACGTAACGCCTCAAGGGCAGCTAAAGCGCCCGAGGCATTTAGCAGCTGATTAGCACCCCGCAGCGCAGGATACGCCAACGCATTGCGCCGCTGCTGGCGCCCAGCAAACGCCCATTGCTGGCGATCGCCCGAATAGTTGAAGTCACGCCCGAACAACCACAGATCGCACCCAATGGTTTGGGCGTAATCGAGCAAAGACTGAGGCGGCGCAGGGTCGCTACAAATTGCTGGGCGCCCATTGCGATAGATGTGCGCCTTTTCAAAACCGATTTTTTCGCGCGTATCCCCCAGCCAATCGACGTGATCGATATCGACGCTGGTGATGATTGAGCAATCAGCATCCACAATATTGACCGCATCAAGACGGCCGCCCAAACCCACCTCTAGCACCATCACGTCAAGCGGAGCGGCAGCAAACATGGCTAGCGTTGCCAGCGTTGAGTATTCAAAATAGGTTAACGACACGCCCTGACGGGCAGCTTCGACCATACTGAAATGGCGTACAAACTCGGCGTCAGAGACGATTTCGCCATTCACGCGAGCGCGCTCATTGAAGTTGACCAAATGCGGCGAAGTGTAAAGCCCCACCCGATAGCCGGCAGCAAGCAAAATTGCTTCGAGCATGGCGCAGGTTGAGCCTTTGCCATTGGTGCCGCCTACAACGATTTTGAGTGCTGCGGTTTCAAGTGGCAAACGCGCCGCGACTTCACGCACCCGCTCAAGCCCCATATCAATCGCGTTTGGATGAAGCTGTTCAAGGTAACTGAGCCACTCAGCGAGTGAGGCAGTGTTTGAGGGTGCAGCAAGGGTCATGGCAGAAGTCGCGTTGAATCAACAGGCAAGACTCTATTTTAACAGCGGCTCTGGCACTGCCCGAGAGCGCTCAGACATGGACTGGAATATGGATAACGCGTTTGCCATATTTCTAATGGATCAGGCTCAGGAATAAGATGCTTTACGCTATTTCTACTAAACTCATCGGCACATCGGCGTAGGCTTTAGCGTATGGTTATTAAGCGAGCCTCTTCACGGCGCATGTATCTGGGGTGCCTTGGTGGTAATGGTTGGGGTGATTTTGGTGAACCTTACACCTCAAACCCGACGTTTGAACGGAGCATAGTGTTGTCATGTGTTTAGCTATTTTTGCTCAAGATGTTTTACCAGATTGGCCTCTGATTGTGGTGGCAAATCGCGATGAGCTGCACGTGCGCCCGACCGAAGCGGCACGCCCTTGGCACGAAGCCCCCTCGCTACTGGCAGGTCGTGATCTGCAGGCTGGAGGCACCTGGCTTGGTCTGACCACGGACGGGCGTATCGCCTTACTCACAAACTATCGCGAAACAGGTTTGCGCGATAGTGAGGCCCCCTCACGTGGTCATCTGGCAGAGCGCTATTTACGACAGCCGCAGTCAGCACAATACTATCTGCAAGGGCTGCAGCAACAGGATACGCCCTACAACGGCTTTAACTTGTTGGCCGGTGATCAAAGTGGCTTGTGGTATTACTCAAATCGCCTGACCGCAGCGCCGTTTAAGGTCCCTGATGGTGTGAGTGGGGTATCAAACGCCACGCTCAATACGCCTTGGCCCAAGCTGCTTCGTACCCAACGTAGCGTCTCTGAGCATCTGGCTCACACTCAAGCTCCCGACCCTGCCCGCCTGTTTGAAATTTTTCAGGATACCGTGCGTGCCGCTGAGCACGAACTGCCGGACACCGGCGTTGGCCTTGATCGCGAAAAGCTGCTTGGCAGCCCATTTATTAAAAACGAACGTTATGGCACGCGCTGTACGACGATTATTTTGCAGCATCGCCAGGACTACGCTTTGTTTTACGAAAAACGCTACGACGCACACGGGCAAGCGCTGGGGGACAGCAACTGGCGTGTTGATTTTTTAGCGAAGACGATCGCAGCAATGTGATGCCTTTGATCGTGTCAATGCGTTTTTTACAAAAATAAGGGTGTTTGCTTCATCGCCCCTTGAGCGTACAGCTCTTTTGTTGATGAAGGCTTAAACGACCTAATATTGGTTGCAGAGGGCAATAATACTGTATATTTATACAGTATTATTTTATCTGTTACCTATTATGTCTACCCCAGCAAGCTCACCGATTTGTCCGTCTGCCTCTCTGCTTAAGCTGCACCCTGCGCTTTGGCGCGGGTCGCAATTCGGCACGCGCACGGGTCCAACCGTCTCAACAGGGTTTTCAAGCTTAGATGCTGAACTACCTGGCAAGGGTTGGCCTACAGGTGCTCTCATTGAACTGCTCGCGCCACATCCAGGCATTGGCGAAATCAGGCTGTTGCGCTCTGCTTTGCATGCTCAGGCGGGGCAGCAACCCGTAGTCTTACTTCAGCCGCCGTATCAACCTAATATCGCTTGCTGGTCGAGTTGGCGTTTTGGCCCGCAGCGCCTGTTACATCTAGCACCGCAGCGTGCGCGTGATGCATATTGGGCAGCCGAGCAGATTTTAAAAAATGGTAGTTGCGCAGCGTTATTGTTCTGGGCGCATCCCATTCAAAACTCGGTACTCAAACGTTTGCACCTTGCTGCGCAAAGTAGTCAAACCTTATTTTTTCTGTTTCGTCCGCTTTCTGTGCAAAGCGAAGCATCACCTGCGGTGCTACGGGTGATGCTGGCTGCTGAACACACAGGTGCCCTCACCCTCTCTATTCTTAAGCGACGAGGCCCTGCTTGCGGCCACGCCATTACGCTCGCGTCGCCACCTTCTGAACCCTTTTCAACGACTACACATGACCTTATGGATCGGCCTGCACCTGCACAGCCTCAGCCTCGACACGTGGCGACTCCGTTGGCTGACTGAGCCTAGCGCTGCTGCAGTCTTCGAGCACGACGCTCTGATCGCTATGACGCCCGGCGCGCAGCAGTGTGGCCTCAAATTAGGCATGCGCTGCGCAACAGTACGCAGTCTGGCACCAGAGTGTTTGCTGTACCCAAGAGATCAACCCGCCGAACAAAACGCCTACGCTCAGGCTGCACACGTTGCCTTAGCCTACTCGCCGTCTGTGTATCAACACACGCGCGACACTCTCTTGATCGATGTGACCTACAGCTTGCGTTTGTTTGGCGGTATTCGTCTGATTGTTCAAGGGTTGCGCCAACAACTCAAACGCTTAACGCTGCAAGTGCAAAGCGGTGTCGCACCCACGGCCACTGGCGCCTGGTTATTGGCGCAAGCAGCGCGGCACTCGACACAGCAAGCAACACAGAAGTCAACGCAATACTTAGCACAGTACTCGCCACGCTATGCCTGCAGTCAAGCAACACTCGAGCGATTACTCAACCCATTGCCCTGCGCGATGCTACCCAGCGCGCAACCTCATCTGATTTGGCTCAAAGCGATTGGCTGCGAAACCCTTGGGGGCTTGCGAGCCTTGCCGCGTAGCGGCCTGCAACGACGCGTGGGTACCGCACTATTAACCGAACTTGAGCACGCTTACACGCAAGCGGTTTGGCGCCAGACCCCCTATCTTGCACCCGAGCAATTTATTGAACAACTTGATTTACTGGATCGTCTTGAACACACCTCGGCACTTGCCTCGTTTTCAGAACGTTTAGCGCTTAGCCTGTGTACTTGGTTAGCTGCCAAGCAGTACGCGCTGCGCAGTGCCACGCTTGAACTGCATCACGAACGTGGTCGTCACGCCTGCCCACCCACCACTCTTGAACTGGCCTTCGGCGAACCGGTCTGGCTGATGTCGCAACTCATGCCGTTGTTACACGAACGCCTATCGCGTCAAAGCCTGGCCGGGCCGGTTGTCGCCCTTACCTTACGTAGCCAAGTTCTGGCGCAACAGAGTGCTCGCAGCGCCACGTTATTTCCTGATCCATTACACGCACCAGCCGATTATCGACGGCTATTAGATTTGCTGTCTGCCCGTCTAGGCACAGAACAGGTATTGCAACCCGCACCTCTGGCGGATCATCGTCCAGAAATCGCCAACAACTGGGTAACACTAGACGCGTCAACGATGGTAGCGACAAGCAACGCGAGCAGCGCAAGCAGTGAAAGGCCTTTTTGGTTATTAGCCGAGCCCCTTGCGCTTAACGTGCGCGATGATCGTCCGATCTACTTTGGTCCTTTACAGTTACTACGCGGCCCTGAGCGCATTGAAAGTGGTTGGTGGGATCACTTACGCATTGCACGCGATTATTTTGTGGCACAAGACCAGCATGCTGTGCGTTACTGGATTTTCCGTGAGCGCGATACTGAACAAGCGCGCTGGTTTTTACATGGCGTATTCGGTTAATGAACACGCACTTTACAACCGTCTTGCCTGGCTATGCCGAACTGCATTGCCTGTCAAACTTTACATTTTTACGTGGCGCCTCGTCACCCGAAAGCCTGGTTGCACAAGCTGCAGCCTTGGGCTATCACGCCCTGGCGCTCACCGATGAATGCTCGTTGGCCGGCATTGTGCGCGCCCATCTTGAAGCTAAAAAATCAGATTTGAAGTTATTAGTTGGTACAGAGTTACGCATCGACCCAAGCGACCAACCCGCTTACAAAATTGTTTTGCTTGCACAGCACCGCGAAGGCTATGGCAATTTGTGCGAAGTGATTACACGCGGACGCATGCAAGCCGTCAAAGGGCAATATTTTTTACAGCCGCGCGATGTCATCGTAGACGGTTGCTTAGCCATTTTGATCCCCCAGGCTGACGTCGCGCCTGCAGACTTATCTATTCAACTAGCCTGGCTTGCACAACATTTTTCAAACCGCTGTTGGGTGGCCCTTAGCCGCCTGCATCGCGCGCAAGACAACCTACGCTTGCAAATGCTTCAAGCACTGGCTCAAACACACAACATCCCTTGTGTGGCAGTGGGGCAAGTCGAGATGCATAAGCGTTCACGCAAAGCTCTGCATGATATTTTGACAGCGATTCGTCTACGTAAAACCGTCGCGCAATGTGGCTATGATTTGGCATCAAACGCAGAGCAACACTTACGCACGCGCTTACGCTTAAGCAATTTGTACCAGCCCGAACTCTTACTGCAAACCATCTGTATTGCCGAACGTTGTCACTTTAGCCTTGACGAGCTGCGCTACGAATACCCCGAAGAAGTCGTCCCGAAAGGCTATAGCGCCGCACAATACCTGCACGAGCAAACCTGGCAAGGTGCAGCGAAACGTTATCCGGCGGGTGTCCCTGAAAATGTCAGCACGCAAATCCAACACGAACTCGCGTTGATTACAGAGCTTGGCTACGAAACCTATTTTTTGACGGTCTACGATCTTGTGCGCTTTGCTGTGAGCCGACAAATTTTATGCCAGGGTCGAGGCTCTGCAGCAAACTCGGCGGTGTGCTATTGCCTGGGTATCACCGCGGTGAATCCTGCAAACGGCAACGCGTTATTTGAACGCTTCATTAGTCGCGAACGCAACGAGCCACCAGATATTGACGTGGATTTTGAACACCAACGACGTGAAGAAGTGATTCAATATCTTTATCAAAAATATGGACGCCAACGCGCCGCCTTAACCGGCGTAGTGACCTCTTATCGACCCCGCAGTGTCTTGCGCGACACGGGCCGTGCCTTAGGGATTGATGCGCAGATCATTGACCAGGTTGCAAAATCACATCGTTGGTGGGATGGTAAGCAGAATTTAATCCAGCGCCTGCTTGAAGCCGGTTTAGACGCTGAGGCTACCGTCACGCAACAGTGGGCTGAGCTCGCGCAAGCGTTGATGGGGTTTCCACGTCACTTGTCACAACACCCAGGTGGATTTGTATTGGCGCGCGGCTTGTTGTCACGTTTGGTGCCGATTGAAAACGCAGCCATGCCGCAGCGTAGCGTCGTGCAGTGGGATAAAGACGATTTGGACGCCGTCGGTTTATTAAAAGTCGATGTCCTGGCCTTAGGGATGTTGACGGTGATTCGTCGCAGCCTAGAGTGGGTGGCGTGGCGGCGCAAGTTGCCGCACTTTAACTTGCAAGACATTACAGATGACGATGGGCCCACGTATGACATGATTTGTGCCGCCGATACAGTGGGCGTGTTTCAGATCGAATCACGCGCGCAGATGTCGATGCTGCCGCGCTTACGACCACGTCAGTTTTACGATCTGGTCATCGAAGTTGCCATCGTGCGACCAGGCCCCATTCAAGGGGGTATGGTGCATCCGTATTTACGACGACGACAAGGTCTTGAGCCGATTACTTATCCCAGTCGAGCGGTGCGCGCGGTACTTGAACGCACGTTGGGGGTACCAATTTTTCAAGAACAAGTCATGAAAATCGCGATGGCTGCCGCGGGCTTTACGGCAGGCCAAGCCGACGAATTACGTCGTTCGATGGCGGCCTGGCGACGCAAGGGCGGTATCGATCAGTTTCGACGCAAATTGGTTGAGGGCTTGCTCAATAACGGTTACACCCCAGAGTTTGCTGAAACAATTTTTAAACAAATCGAAGGCTTCGGCGAGTATGGGTTTCCTGAAAGTCATGCGGCGAGTTTTGCTTTGTTGGCCTATGCCAGTGCATGGCTTAAATGTCACGAGCCTGAAGCGTTTTTAGCCTCGCTTCTGAACTCACAACCAATGGGGTTTTATGCGCCCTCGCAGTTAATACAAGATGCACGTCGTCATGGCGTGCAGCTTTTGCCCTTAGATGTGCAAACAAGCGACTGGGAGTGCAAGCTTGAAATGATGCCTGAGACCAAAGCCTCACCACACACCCGCCCAGCGGTACGCTTAGGCTTGAATCAAATTCTTGGTTTACCTGCAGCCGCCGCACAAGCCCTGCTTGAGGCGCGCCAAGCCAGACCGTTTCTTGATACACAAGATCTTGGTCGACGTGCCGACCTCAATCAAGCTGTCTTGCAGCAGCTTGCCTTAGCCGGCGCCTTACACACGTTAAGCGGGCATCGCCGCCAGGCGGCCTGGACTGCCGCAGCGAGTGTTGCCACCAAAGGCCTCTTGCGTGAGGCGACGTCTAACGAGGATGAGCAACCCCAGTTGTTGCCCCCTACCGAGGCGCACGACCTTGTGACAGACTATCAACGTCTGGGCTTTACCCTGGGGCGCCACCCCTTAGCCTTGCTGCGTCAAACCCTCACCCGTTTACGCTTTGCGCAAGCGACTACGCTGACGCAGCTGCCGCAAGGACATTTGGCACGAGCTTGTGGCTTGGTCACCATGCGCCAGCGCCCGCAAACGGCTAAAGGCGTGATATTTGTCACCCTTGAAGACGAAACGGGCTCGGTCAATCTGATTGTGCGCGCTGAGCTGGCAGTACGCCAGCGTCGTGAACTGTTGCAGGCACAATTATTAGCCGCTATTGGCACCTGGCAAAATTTGCAAGGCACACAACACTTGCTGGTGGGGCGTCTAGAGGATCACTCACACTTGTTGGCAACGATTGGAGCCGAACAGGCGCTTTAACGACAGGCACAGACATTCTCCCCTTTCAGAGCGAGGTGAGCCAAGCGCCTGCCACTGTCCGAATACACCACCCCGCCAGACAGCCAGCAAGTTCCTCGCATACAAACACCCAGATCAAATCACTCGGCGACAAGCAAGATCGTCGACCTAGAAAGCGTCGAGGCTTTATACTAAGCGTCATTCTCTCTCAATGACCGGGCTTATCATGTCAGACCTCAAACTTCGAATCGCAGAATCAGTTAAAGACGCCATGCGCGCAAAAGCGAGCGAACGTTTAGGAACCTTGCGTTTTTTGCAGGCCGCCATCAAACAAAAAGAAATCGATGAACGTAAAGACGTGACCGATGCTGATGTCGTCGCGATTATTGAAAAGCAAATCAAGCAGCGTCGCGAGTCAATCGCGGCCTACGAACAAGCCGGACGCACTGAAACCGCCGCACAAGAAACCGCAGAGATGGTTGTGTTGAAAGAGTTTTTGCCACAAGCTGCCACTGAGGCTGAAGTCAACGCAGCCATCGACGTCGCTCTTGCCCAAGTGCAAGCGCAAGGCATCACGGGTAACCCTGCCATGGGTAAAATCATGGCAATCTTAAAACCGGCGCTTGCTGGGCGCGCCGACATGTCAGCGCTCTCTGCGTTGGTAAAAGCCAAGCTCGGCTAAAACCCTAGCTCAGGCTACCTTCGTCGGATATTTAACCTTTAGCACCTTGAACGAAGCCGAGGCTTTGGCAATTAACTTGCCTTCGGTGTCAAGCACCTCGCCTTCACAAAACGCAATCGATGTGCCCCGCCGTAAACAGCGGGCCTGAATCGTTAGATCAGTCACTGCCGGTTCAAAACAGCTGACCGTAATGTCGATTGTTGCCATCCCCAGGCCCAAGGGATCAACTGAACGGCCCGCCGCACTGAGCGTGAAATCCAACAAACTCATCAGCGCACCACCGTGGATTGCCCTGCGACTATTGAGCAAATCTTCACGAATTTTTAAACGAGTCACCGCACGATCGTCTTCGCACAATACAGGCTCAACGCCTAAAAACTTCAAATACGGGATATCAAGACCAAAATAAGTAGAGGGTTCAAACATTTCAGATACAGTTAGCTTTAGATGGTTGGTGAGAGTGGGCGGATGCTTGGTATTGCTGAGCTCACACAAGTCCTATTTTTTTGCAGCAGGTCTAGCACTAGGCATATAGTTTGTGCAAGTTGACACACCAAACTGCAAGGCTGCGTGCATGGCAGAAATCGCCGCGCGATCCCAGATATTGATGTCAGCAACCGTAGTGGTGATCTCAGAGTTTTGGTCATCGAGGGCACGAATATCGACCTGCCCGTAGCGCCCTCCACCCAGGCCCGCAGGCACATACACTTGAGCCGTACGCGTTGCCGTATCGAGGTGCCCTTTAATCCGAAACTCGCCGTCACTGTCCCAGCATTGCTGCGCCTGCAGCGTGGCGATTTGATAGGCCTCTTGGTAAGCGCGCGGTAACGCAAAGGTTTCTTTAGGTGAAGTATTTGAAATACCAACGCACCCCGTTGCCAACCAAGGCAACACCACCGCAAGCCATTTAAAATTATTCAACATCGCTACCTCAAGAGAGTGTGCAACCAAGAGCTTTTATTTTAGCGTTAATGTGGGACTTACTCCTTCTGACTCTTAAACTTAACCTGCCTGGCGCTGAAACTTATCCCGCCAAGCGCTAAGACATACTGCGTCAGACTCGCTTTTTTATGTATCGCCACGCACAACTAGGTACCCTCAACCAATGTCTACCGAACGCACCACCCGCATCCCCTCGACTGCAGCGCATCCTGCCTGGGGCTTCACCGCAGCCCTGCTTGGCCTGTCGGCAGTCGCTTTGGGCGCTATCGCTGCGCACGCAGTCGCCGACGCCCAGGCTGCACGGGCGCTTGAGCGTGCCTCGCTTTATCAATTGATTCACGCCCTTGCCTTACTCTATGCCACAGGCTTGCCAGGCAAGGCTGCCCTTCTCGCCCGCAGCTTGCTACTTGCTGGCATCGTGCTGTTTTGTGGCTCAATCGAGCTTAAATATCTGTTTTCGCTCACGCAGGCCTCAGCCGTAGCACCGGCGGGAGGCGTGGCACTCATGCTCGGGTGGCTGCTGCTGGGCGTAGCGGGTTTGGCACGCTCAGTCTCAAAAAGTTGAAGGGCGCACCTTGCGCATCACACCTAAACTCAAAAATTTTGCGCACTTACCCCCGCGCGCTACACGCAAGCTCGCATCAATGGTAAAAAGCTAATTGGTGAGTGCCTCACTCAGCACTATTTTTTTGACTCTTGATAAATACAACGACCCATGACCATACGAGACAAAGCTTATATCGTTGGTGCTTATGAGCACCCTACTCGCAAAGCACCCGATAAGTCGGTTGCCCAAATCCATGCAGAGTCTGCCAAAGGCGCGTTGGCTGATGCCGGCCTGTCGCTTAGCGACATTGACGGCTATTACTGCGCAGGCGATGCCCCCGGTTTAGGCATGCTCAACATGGCTGACTACATGGGGCTCACCAACCTGCGCCATGTCGATTCAACCGAAACAGGTGGCTGCTCATACCTGATCCACGTTTCGCACGCTGCTCAGGCGATCGCTGCCGGCAAGTGCAAAATTGCACTGATCACACTGGCCGGCCGCCCGCGCTCGGCCGGTTCTTCTGGTATGCAAGCTCGTAGTTGGGGCGTTGACATCCCTGACGTTCCGTTTGAAGCACCTTTTGGCCCCGTGACCGTCAACAGCTATGCCATGGTTGCAGCGCGCCACATGTACGAATACGGCACCACTGCAGAGCAACTGGCTTGGATCAAAGTGGCAGCTTCGCACCACGCACAACATAATCCACACGCCATGTTGCGCGATGTCGTCACCGTAGAAGACGTGGTCAACTCGCCACTCGTCTCAACGCCTCTGCACCGCCTCGATTGCTGCGTCGTCAGCGATGGCGGCGGCGCACTGATCGTTGCACATCCCGATATCGCCAAATCACTCAAGCGTCCACTCGTTAAAGTACGCGGCGCGGGTGAGGCACTTAAGGGTCAGTTGGGCGGCCATGTTGACTTAACCTACTCGGGTGCACGTCGCTCGGGCGCAGCAGCTTTTGAAGAAGCAGGCATCACCCCTCAAGATATCAAATACGCCTCAATCTATGACAGCTTCACCATCACCGTCTTGATGCAACTTGAAGACCTCGGCTTTTGCAAAAAAGGCGAAGGCGGCAAGTTTGTGTCGGATGGCAACTTGATTTCGGGTGTGGGCAAACTGCCTTTTAACACCGATGGCGGTGGCTTATGCAACAACCACCCCGCTAACCGTGGCGGTATCACCAAGGTGATCGAAGCTGTGCGTCAGTTGCGTGGCGAAGCCCACCCAGCTGTTCAAGTTAAAAACTGCGATCTTGCTTTGGCACACGGTACAGGCGGCCTGCTTGGCGCGCGTCACGGCAGTGCAACCCTGATTCTGGAGCGTGCATAATCATGAC
>JBAWWV010000043.1:0-18385 GCA_037146575.1 Alcaligenaceae bacterium
CCCCTTAACTGGTCACAAGTGTGTCACCAGAATTTATACAAACTTCGCGTTAATCGAAGTCACCCCACAAGGCTTCGTCGTTCAGCGCATCGCCGACGACATCGACTTTGATACGCTACAGAAGCTGACCGGCGCCAAGCTGCATCTGAGCCCGAGCTGTCAACCCTATCGACCTCAACTCATCGCAAGCGATGACACGTTGAGCGTAACACCGTAAAGGACAAACACAATGCAAACCGCGATCACACGCCTGCTGGGTATTGCACACCCCATTATTCAAGGCGGCATGCAATGGGTGGGGCGCGCCGAGCTCACCGCGGCAGTCTCTAACGCTGGTGCTCTGGGGATACTGACAGCCCTGACCCAACCGACCCCTGAAGCGCTTCACGATGAAATCAAGCGCGTGCGTGACATGACTGATAAACCGTTCGGTGTGAATCTCACTTTTTTACCCTCACTCAAACCAATCCCCTACGAGGCCTACCGAGATGTCATCATTGAGGCCGGGGTCACGATTGTCGAAACTGCCGGCAACAACCCTTCTGCCCATATGCCAACCTTTAAAAACGCGGGTATTACAGTCATCCACAAGTGCACCACTGTTCGGCACGCCTTGAAGGCGCAAGATATCGGCGTAGATGCTGTCAGCATCGATGGTTTTGAATGCGCGGGCCACGTCGGCGAAGAGGATATTCCTGGCCTGGTCTTGATCCCGGCGGCGGTAGCGAAACTGAAGATTCCGGTCATTGCCTCGGGTGGCTTTGGCGATGGGCGTGGCTTAGTAGCAGCGTTAGCCCTTGGGGCCGAAGCGATCAACATGGGCACGCGCTTTATGTGCACGCTCGAGGCGCCCATTCATGACAACATCAAACAAGCGATCGTTGCGCAGGCTGAACACAATACCTGTCTAATCTTGCGCAGCCTAAGAAATAGCAGCCGTGTCTACAAAAACGCCTTAGCACTAAGTGTGATCGAGATGGAAAAGTCAGGCGCAACCATTGCTGAAATCGGCCCTAAGGTTGCCGGCGTCAAAGGCCGAGGGGTCTACGAAGGCGGCGATGTAGAAGGTGGGATCTGGACAGTCGGACAAGTGCAAGGGCTGATTCATGACATCCCGAGTTGTGAGGTTCTGGTCGCGCGGATTGTTCAAGAGGCCGAGCACATTATTCGCGAACGCTTAACTAAGATGTGCAACTAGACGTTTGCTGATCAAAATATATTAAGTAACACTGTCCCTAGCAATGTGAGGCCAAAGACACGTCGTTTTCTAAATTGGTATCACGGGTTGGCTTATAACGCCTTTTTCTGCGCAAACAGCAACAAGATCTCAGGAGTCAAACATGCTTGAAGTCGAATTCCCTTCAGATATGAAGCAGTACGTGGGCCAAAAAGTTGGCAGTAGCGATTGGCTGACCGTAGACCAAAAACGAATCGATGACTTTGCTGCGGTCTCTGGTGACCACAACTGGATTCACATTGATCGTGAGCGTGCACAGCAACAAATGCCGGATGGAAAAACAATCGCCCACGGCATGCTCACACTTTCGCTCGTGACCTTTTTGGCCAGCCAAATTGTTCGCATTAAGCAACGCTCGCGCGGGGTCAACTATGGTCAAAACAAAGTTCGCTTCGTGAGCCCTGTGCAATGCGGCGCCCGCATACGCTTACACCGCACACTCGAAAAATATGACGAGATCGAGGGCGGTGCGCGACTGACTTATAGCAATACTGTTGAGATTGAAGGCGTTACAAAACCAGCGCTGGTGGCAGAAACGCTCACCGTTGTTTACAACTAGTCGCACGCCCGACAGTTCGCAGAGACAACACAACTGCCCTTAGTCGCAGCACCATGACATACCCACTGGAGACACTATGCGTATCCCACGTTTGATCCTGAGCTCTGTCCTGTCTTTGTTGACTACGCTTGTCTGCGCGCAGAGCTTTCCGACTCAGCCAATTAAATTACTAGTACCCTATGGGCCAGGCTCGGGCACCGATGTGATTGCGAGACTGTTGGCTAAGCTGGCTGGCCCAGAACTTGGGCAGTCTTTGGTGATAGAAAACAAACCGGGTGCCAACGGGACACTTGGCGCGAGTCAACTGATCAATGCAAAACCGGACGGTTATCTACTGAGCATTGTGCCAGTCGGTATCTTTCGCCAGCAACACGTCGTGCAAACCAACCTCGACCCACTTAAGCATCTCACTTTTATTAGCTCGCTGGTCGATTACAACTATCTAATTGCGGTTCGGGCAGACTCGCGCTGGAAGTCTGTCAAAGAACTCGCCACAGATGCCCAAGCCAATCCGGGCTATCCCTTTGGTTCACCCGGTATCTTTAGCACGCCTCAATTATCGATGGAGGCCTTTGCGCGAGCCGGCAATTTCAAGGTCACCCATGTGCCCTACAAAAGCGCATCAGACATCGTGACAGGCTTGATGAGCGGCCAGGTCGATATCTTTGTCGGGGCGGGCTCGCCGGCGTTAGACGGCTTTATCAAGGATGGTCGAGCGCGCCTGCTGGCTAGCCTGTCAGACACCCGCCTTGAATCTTACCCAAACGTACCCACGTTAAAAGAGGAAGGCTTTAATGTTGTGGCGCTGTCGCCGTTTGGCGTAGTCGGCCCAAGCGGCCTAGATCCTGTCATTATTAACAAGCTGGATCGCGCTTTTGCCACTGCGATCAAACAGCCAGAGTTCACCGAGATGGTGAAACGAAACTTGATGGAAATTAAGTATATGGGGCCGAAAGAATATCAACAGTACGCTGAACACACAGCTGTACTCGAAAAAGAGCAAATGCAACTTTTGTTGAAATCAATGCCCAAAAACTAAACGACTAACCCGCGTCTTGCATTGCACGCTGCACAAACTGCTCAAGCGAAGGCGCAGGTAGGGCTCCACTGACGCGGGTAAGCTCTTTACCTTTTGAATACGCAGCCAACGTCGGGATTGACCGAATGTTTAACCGCTGCGACAGCGCCTGATTTTCTTCAGTGTTGATCTTAACGTGCAAAACTTCATTGGTATGTTTAAGCGCACTGGCTTGAAAGGTCGGCGCAAACATCTTGCAGGGCGCACACCACGAGGCCCAAAAATCAATAATGACCGGCAAGGGCGACTGCGCCGTTAGTTCTCCAAACAATTGCTCATTCACCTCAAGCGGTGCTGACAATAAATCCTTTTTACAGACACCGCATATCGGTTGACTCGCCAGTCGCTCGATCGCGAGTTGATTGGTCTTCTGGCAATGAGGGCAAGGGATTTTCATGACTTAGGCTGCAATGGTAAGCGGTGAATTTAGTGTGAAGTGCAAGTAAAAAATAATTATGAAGCATAAAAAAATTGTAGTACGCGGGGCAATTTGGCGCAAATTAATTAGGGCCAAAAGTTCAAACTGCTGACCTCTGTTTGCGTAAGATCAAACTATTGTGTCGCAATAGGTTCACGCCCCTCAGGATCAGGCTTGCTGAGCATGTACTTTCGAAGACCAAGTTCTTCTAACTTTACAGCCTGGTTCGCCTGGATATCGCGAAGAAGGGCAGCGATGAAGGTCGCGTTCAAATGATGTGAGTCACTGATAAAAGGAACGCCCTGCGCTTGCGTTGGGCAATTCGTTTTATCTTCATGGCAGCGTAAGCCGATCAGATCGACGTACGCTAGCTTGAGGTCGCGCGGATAGAACGGCAAGCTTTCTAGGTTTGTTTGTCTTTTTGGATAGTCCGCTCGTTCCATGCACACGTCCGCTCTGCGACCCGTTCTGTACATCAATTTTTCACAGCTCGAATACTTCTCAGGGTCAAGTTGAAAGTAATTGCCAAATACGAAGACATCAAAGCGGCTATTTTTTTTCTTAAACTCACGAATAAGCTCAAACCTAAATTGATTGACGTCATACTCAAAAGGTCGATAGCTCACTAACATTACCGCGGCGAGCCTGTTAATAACATTTGGATTATTGATCAATAACTCAAAGGGTTTACAGTATTGTTCAAATTTTTGTTCGCTTGCGATTGCAATCATTTTTTCGGCTGCAAAACTCACCTTGCAACCGAGATACGAGACCGAGACAATGTCGTATTGCTTCACATCAATCACCGAACTGAGCGCAACCGACCAGTGGACGTTGTAAGAATCACCAACAATTAACACCACGGGCTTACTTGACTTGCTCGCGTCGCCTCCGCCGTAATTTTTGTAGCTTGCAAGAAAATGGCCTTCGATATTGCGCGCTTCAAGGGTATACAAAGCGTCAGCCTGCTTTACGTTATTGCGAAACGGAAAACCTCTTTCATAAAAAGTCACTAGGCCTAAGCCCCCAACTGCAACCATCAGCACAGAAAGAAGGGATACCTTTAAGCCACCGCGCGCTCCAAAACGGATCGGTCTCTCAATCAACCGGTAGGTTAGCCATGCCAGTACGATCGAAAGGACGATTAGCCCCAAGCGGATCGAGGTGCTAGGCGGCCCCGCCTCAACAATCCAGGCAAAACTAAACAGCGGCCAGTGCCACAGATAGAGCGGGTAACTAATTAGACCAAACCACACCAGAACTTTATTGGACAATATTTTTGTATTGAGCCACGCAAGAGGCCCAGCTGCCACGATCAACGCGGTGCCCAGCACCGGTATCAGCGCCCATTTACCAGGAAATTGAAGATCTCGATTAATGCGGATCAGACCGTAGAGCAAGAGAATAAGGCCTAACCAAGAGAGAGCATTGGCCATACGCGTGCGAACACGGGCTTGGTCGACAACAGTCTCCTCGCGTCTGCACCATTTTTCCAAGAACATGGCAACGTCGACTAAGCCATCTTTTTTATGAAGAGAGCACCATGCCAAGCCACTACCAAGCAAAAGCTCCCAGATCCGCGTTTGCGGTGAATAGAATGTAGCGACCACATCGCTTTTAATTCCAGTGATGTTCAAATAAATCGACAAAGCCGCAATAATGATTGTGAGCACAAAGAGTGAAAATCGTAGCCTTGATGCCAGCCACAGCAACAACGGCCAAACAATATAGAACTGCTCTTCAATCCCCAGACTCCACAAGTGCAGTAAAGGCTTGGTGTGTGCCGAATTATCAAAATACCCAGACTCGCCCCACAACACAAAGTTGGAGATAAATCCGGCGCCTGCCGCAATATGCTGGCCTAATTGACCGTATTCATCAGCGAGCAGTGTGAACCACCCCAATATGTATACAGCGACTAAGACGAGCAATAAAGCCGGAAAAATTCGTTTGATGCGACGAGCATAAAAATCAAAGAAGCTAAACGTTTTTTGATGCAGTTTTTCAAAAATGATCCGACCGATAAGGTAACCGGACAGTACAAAAAAAACATCAACACCTATAAATCCGCCTTTAAAAACCTGCGGAAAACCATGAAACAGCACGACCGACAAGACCGCGAGGGCGCGCAGGCCATCAATGTCTGGCCGATATGTGGCGTGAATTGGGTTTAAAGACATAGCGTTCAGGTGGCGTTAGTCACCCTCACGCCGGGCGAGTTGTATGCCAAGCATGGAAGACAGGGCATTGAGTTGTGTTGGATTGAAGGCCCCCACCAAGGTCGGGTAGCTTGATCCATGCAGGATGTGGCGATACATCACATGGTAAGCCGCATTTTGATCATGCAAATTTTTTGCATCTTTTTTGTCGTAATAAAAAGGCAATAACTCCCGTTGCAGACGGTCACGCAGATTACTGACGTAACGCATGTCTACGGCATACAAATACGGAAATACGCCGCGAAGAAAATCAAAAAAATCTGGCACCGAGGTTCGTTGAAACGCATTCAGGCACCAGTGATTAAGTTCTAGCGCGACAATCGGCTGATCACGCGCGATGGTCGCAGTAAGCCCTTCGATCACGCTCTGCTCAAAACCTTCTACGTCGATCTTAATGAAATCGACTTTGGTGATCTGGCGCTCACGGAGGAAGTCATCGCCCTTTGCAATGGTGATTCGTTCAACTTGATGCCCTTCAGAAGCGCTGGTCAAATTAGACACAAAACCGCCAGAGCGGTTATTGGGTGCAAAGGTCAATTCAAAGCTTCCTGCATCTTTGCCTAGACCAAGATTGATGGATTCAACATTGTTCAACTTAGCTCTTTGCACGTTTTGAACAAGCCAGCGATACGTGGTAGAAGACGGCTCAAAACTGTACACCTGGCGGGCAAGGTCACCAAACAAGATCGAGGTACACCCGATATTTGCGCCAATATCTAAGACCGTGTCATTTGGTTGAAGCAATGATTTAAAGAGCGACACCATTTCGGGCTCAAACTCTCCCTCAACATGGTCAAGGTAATCATCGTCTGACGAGATGCTATAGGATTTTCCGTTAATTTTTGTACGCACAAGGCGCTCTTCTGACGAACGGATGGCTGCCCGCGAGCGTAATAGAGAGATGATCTTCGCGAAGCGTTTCATGCGTGTCTCATTGGAAGTAACCGGTGAATGGGTGCAAGCTTAACCGATGCGGTAGTGCCCACTCTGAGAAACCTACATCCCTTCAGGGTTGTAGGTTTTTTATATATCTACGAGGGTCGCGCCTTTGAAACGACCCAGCACACACAGTGCTCAATCCAAGGAAATAGACATGATCCACATCACACTTAAAGAACATAAAGATGTACTGACCATTATCGAAAATACGCAAGCCAAAGTAGACCAAGTCGAAGCGCTTGTTCAAGAAAGAACCCAAGCAGGCGTTGAACGCATCTTGACCACTCTTGGGTATGGCTTCGAGAAAATCGAGCAAATGAGTATGGTGCAGATGTTGAGCGATATCAATATGCAAGTCGATAGCTTGAAACGTGAGCTCCTACAATTCACAAATGATAGCTACACCTTGCGCCAACAAACCCGTCTCCGCTAACCCTAATCCAGTCCTCCCTCGGGTGGGCTGGTAATCTGCCCCTTTTTTAAGGGACAAGGTCATATGCGACAAGGTCAAGAGGGATACTAACCAAAGACTGATGTCACTCGCGTGATGTACAAACTTTGCAGCCAGGCCGATCCACGAGTCTATGTGGATCACTCAAGCAAGGATTTGACTGTCGCAAGGGGCAGAAAGAGAAAAAGTGGTTGTTCTGGGAGCGCGATGAAACCGTGGTGAGCGTAGAACTCGGCGGCCGACTCGTCTTTGGCATCAACGACTAGCGCATACGCCGCGATCTCTGCCGTGGCGGCGCGCCTGAGAGCATCGGCTAATAATGCGGCTCCGAGACCCTTGCCCTTGAAGATCTCGCTCACGGCCAGCCGCCCCATGCGTACGGCTGGCACGCTGGGGTAGCGAGGTAGTTTTTTCGCAAGCGTCTCGGGTAGGTCAGATAGCAAAATACTCGCCGAGGCCAGCGTGTAATAGCCCGCGATCTGTCCCACATTGTCGTTTGCCACGAAACAAGCAGACACTCGGCGTTTAATGTCCTGACTAACCTGAGTACGAAAGTACCGATCCAGTGGTTCAGTGCCGCACGTAAACTTCGCGCGATCAGCAGTGAGAGCTAGCGCAGAAACAAAAAATTTAGGTACCTTCGTGCTTACAGTCACAGGTGACTTCACGCAGCAAGAAGCTTGTTGGCCTTGGCAAAAGCGCGCTTGAGTGCTGCATTAGGCTTGGCAGGCGCAATCAAAGCGTTTGCGAACGCCTCTTGGTCGAGCACTGACAGGCGCACGCGGTCGGCGCGTTCTATTGTTTGCGAGGCCGCTATTTGAAGGGCATGGATCACAAAATCGGTCATCGTACGACCTTGAATTTCTGCGGCACGCTTGACAATCAGATGCAAGTCAGGACTGATCCGAGCCTCGAGCCGAGCAGACTGGAGTTTCGTCGTACGGGGTAAGGCTAGGGATTTGGCAGTCATGGCGAGCTCCTCAATAATCTTGACATTGTACGGCAAATTGCCGGTAAGATGCTTAAGCCTCCCATTGCGCTTTCATCTCGGCAGCAAAGTCTGCATACGAACGCGGCCTGCGGCCGAGTCGCTCAGTCATCTTGCCCACATCCGCAGCGGTAGCAGCCATGCCATCCGAGCAAAAGCGATCAAGCATCAGACGCATATCCATCGCCATCCAACTTGGAGCGTGTTGGGCCAGTCGCGCTTCAAATGGTGCAGTTTCACTACCCGTGTAGTTGACCTGCTTATTCAGCACCGCTGCCCAAATCTTGGCGATGCCGGATCCGGTGAGTGCATCTGGACCTACAAGGTTGACGATCTCGGTAGGCAGTGCTTGAGAGGCACGCTCACGTTTCAACACAGCCTGCGCTGCGATTTCGGCAATGTCGCGTACGTCGACCATAGAGACGCCTTTATCACCAATCGGAAAGGGGTACAGACCCGGCCCCATCAAGGCATCCTTGAAAAACATGGCATCGTTTTGCATAAAACAGTTGGGTCGCAAAATAGTTGCGGGGATGCCCATCTGCGAAATCATGCGTTCAACGGCGTGCTTCGAGGTGAAGTGAGGGACATTGGTGAAAGCCTCGCCATTGAAAACGGAAAAATAAACAACGCGCTCGATGCCAGCCTGACGAGCCAGATTGAGAGCCAATACCGCTTCCGTCAGCTCTTGAGTAGACACAGAATTGAGCAGAAAGAGCGTGCGCACCCCTTGAAGGGCCTTGCGCATGGACTCCACATCCAACATGTCACCTGACACTGCGGTAACTCCACTCGGAAATTTAGACTTGCTCGGGTCGCGCGTCAGGGCGTTCACCGCCACATGTTGGTTCGCAAGCTGTTGCACCAGCAACGAGCCAATGGTTCCGGTCGCGCCTGTGATGAGAATGGTCATGTCGATTTCCTTTTTTGATGTCGAGTCCGAGAGAACACCGAACCACTGATAGGATGATAAGGTGGCAAAATCAAAACGAAACACCTAAAATTAAGACAATCCGTCCCGAATATGGAACATCATGAATCTTGATGATTTGTCAGACTTTTTATTAGTTGCATTTCATAAAGGGTTCGCCCAAGCAAGCCGAAAAAGCGGGCGACCAAAGGCAAGCCTGTCACGCAAAGTCATGGCGTTGGAGTCAGCCTTGGGCGTCAGACTGTTCGAGCGTAGCGCAAAGACGATTAGGTTGACAGAAGAAGGCGCTTCGCTATTTGAACGAACCAGCGGTCCTTTTAGAGAGATTACTGAAGCTGGTGAAGTGTTGCGCGATGGGCATACAAAGCCTCACGGTTTGTTGCGAATCAATGCGCCTACTCTGCTGGGTCAGTTGTCGATGGGGCGCATTGCCGCGCAGTTCACAATGGCCTATCCCGACGTCAAACTGTCGATCACGCTTGAAGATCGTCAGGTGGATCTAGTCAGTGAAGGCTATGACCTCGTTATTCGGGTCAATCCAGAGCCAAACTCTGAACTCGTTGGTCGCTGCTTTGTAAAAGATCAAGTTCATATCGTCTCAACGCCTGAGCTAAAAAAACGATATGCCCGTGCGGGCCAAACACTACAAACTCCGCTTCCCGTCATTGTTCGAGAATCTCAGCGAAGTGCTAAAAGTTGGCGAATGTTAGGACCAACGGCCAAAGAGATACCGACGCAAACGGTCTTGCAACTTCCACTTTTAGTGATGATTCGTGACGCCGCTCTAACGGGGCTTGGTGCTGCAAAACTACCGAATCTTGTTGTCGCTGATGACTTGAAGGCTGGTCGCCTCGTTTCATGGGGCGCGGCGACCGATCAACCTTCAGAATTGTGGGTGCTTCACACGTCGAGGCGCCTGCCAAGTGCGAAGGTCAAGGCCTTTATCAGCTTTCTAGAAACTGAGTTTGGCAAAGCGACTGCTTGGTCTAGCAAAAAAACGTAAAACTTAGCGCAATCGGTACGGCTCTATCCTTTTGAAAAAGTGAAATATTGAAAAAAGTTACTGGCGGTGCAGCAATAAGAACATCACAAACCGCCTGAGGTGCTGCAATCTCAGATTTTTTGCTTTTGGTCTGCGGGAGGGATACTAACTGCTCGTGAGTTCTTACTCTTCGGCAAGTATGAGCGGCAGCATCTTGCGTACATCACCATGTAAAGATGTCAGCGCGCTTTCAAATGAAAGCTGCGGCATGTTCTCTTGAACCAATCTTGCCACGATTCGTGCTTGCTCAAAGTCGCGCGGCTTTTTAATCGTTTCTCGGGTTGATAGGCCAGAGAGCCAAGCTTTATGCAAGGCAAAAGCTCGCGGGTCTGGCACCCGCATTGGTACCGGCCATCCGTCTTCATCGATGGCAATCGCGTCGAGTTTGGGAGAGTTCAACAGCCACTGCAATCCCGGCACCTCGACTGCGACAAGATCAGACTCGGCAAAGGTAACAAGGCTAGTAGTATGCATGCCACGCGGTGCCGTAACCAGATCAACCATGAATTGCCCAGCATTGGCGGCTCGGTAGCCATTTTCACGGACACACTCAAACGTTTTATCCGCATTTTTTAATAGCCCTAGCAAGCCGTTACCGTCTAGTTTTTCGGATACGACGGTCATTTTTTTACGCCCATCGTAGAGCAAGTCAACGTCACCTGAAGCAAGTAATTCGAGTAAAAAATGAGCCCCTCCCTCAGCCTCATAGGCATACAGTGCTTGAGTACCAATGACAGTAAAGCTGTCGTGCACCTCGGCTCGTTCGAGTTCGCGAAGCACGCGAGCCACAACACGAGGGACACGATTTAACCTCAAGGCTTTATTCAGTCTGGCTTGTTCTTGAATCTTTTCGGTAATCAGATTAAAACGCTCTTTTGCTGCTGTGCGACCAGCAGAAAATACCGCGAATAACTCTTCGGTTTGCTCAGACCGTGGCCCAAACGACTTGCCGTTGCCACGTCGATCTCGATCTCTGAACAGATATTCTGTACCACGTACCGTTTTCCAGCGCATACCGTAGGTGTAGGATGCCGCATGACTCTGAGCAGCACGATAGTTTTCGTAAAGCTGCGCGGTATTGACTTGGTGAAGTCGCTGCTGATTCGATAGTGATTTCAAATTGTTTCCGGCAAAAAAGGTAATTTAGTTATTTTGCCGGAAACAAACGATTAAATCAACACTTGTTTCCGGCGAAATACGTTTATCAAGTTTTTGCCGGAAACGCAGATAAGCGGCATCGTGGCGGTGTAAGTGAGGCGCTTACTGTGTTTCGTATACCATCCGAAGGTGCAAAAGCGCAGCTGGCTTAGGCCACAAAATATTTTGTAATATATAAATCGACGCTGTCAATTTAGCAGTTGTTTACTTTGCGTAAACGCAAGATTTTTTCTGTTGATGGATAGAATGCCTATGATCTACAAAGACCGAATGACCGCTAAGATGGAGGGCGACTTTGTCGTATTTTTGATTGGCATGCGGATCAACAAACCATTAGCAGTTCACAAGTATTTACCCGTGCTAAATGCGATGCCAAAAATGCTACGGGAGCTTTATACAAGACCAGAGTTGGGTCTGATTCACCATGAAATGTGGTTTTCCCGAACGATCATTTTGGTTCAATACTGGCGTTCAATGGAGCAACTCATTGATTACGCAACGAACAAAGATTCGGCACATTTACCGGCTTGGCAAGCATTCAACAAAGCTGTTGGTACAGACGGTAGTGTTGGCATATGGCACGAAACCTACAAAGCCAGCCCCGGTACTTATGAGAACGTGTACGCGAACATGCCTGCCTTTGGTTTAGGGAAGGCCGGTCTACTGGTTCAAGCAAAGGGGAACCTCAAATCAGCATCGGGTAGGTTGGCAAGCTAAGCAGCCTTGGGATGACTGGCTCATGCTGGCGGGGCAGCATGAACAACATCACAAACCGCCTGAGGTGCTGAAATCTTAGGTTTTTTGCTTTTGGTCTGCGGGAGGGATACTAATCACTCAAGCGACGCTGAAGCAGTGAGCTTGGATATCTACCTTCATCGTTGATTTAAGCGCAGAAAAAATTGCGGCCAAATTGGTCATAGTCGGATTGCCTGATGTAGAAAGTATCCGATGAACGCTTTTTGCCGGCTTTTCCACAGAGACTGCCATCATTTCGGCCGCACCTCCGTGTAGACCGTTCGTACCCACCGCCGCCGATGCGTAGCATGAGGTGTGGGTTCGAGAACATTTGGAAATGCTTCACTCTGCCTAACTGTAAGTCAGCCTAAAACTTAAAGGTAACTCCAACAGCAAAACCCATAAAGTTTAAGTTCGTGGTGACGTTCTGATTTTTTTGGCTGTAATACAAATTTTTGACGCCAAGTTGCACATCACCCCAGTCGAAGGCGCGACCAGCGCCTAAGAAGGCTTGACTGGTAAGTTGTGTCGTACCGCCACCACCACCTACGTCTGCATAAAATGGGATGAAGTAATCGCTTTCTGCAATTCTGATTCTGCCTTTCAAACCAATAATGGGGTCAATTGATGTGCTGTTTGAAGTTTGGGTGTAGCCAAGCTGATACCCATTCACAGAAAAGTTAGTCGTGCTGCTCAAACTGAAAATCCGCGCGCCAGCCAAGGCATCTAAGTAAACGTTTTTACTGTTAAACAGCGTATAAGTACCGGCGAGCGTATACACACCCTGCGTGACATTTGTGGTTGAACCAAGGTCAACGTAATTGTCGGGTGCCCGCGAGCCGCTATTACCTAAGCTCGCATACATTAAATCCATCGAAAAACCAAAGTTACCTTTGTGAACTTAGGCCTCAAGCATCCCGCCAAACTTGAGGGCTTGAAAGACGGAACTCGAACTTATGCTTGCTGAAGCAATCTGATTACCGCCGTAGCCGACGCTACCTGATATCCCCGTTGCCCAAAGATAGGGTGTCAATGAAACACGCCAGGCGTCTGACACTTGCGGGATGGCAACAGGCGAGTTGGTCGTTTGTGCAAACACAACTGTGCTTGCACAAGAGAGCATCGCTACGGCTAAGACCTTGCGAAGTGAAAGATTGCGATGAATCATGATTTAAATTTTCTCAAGTTAATTATTAGCAGGGCGGGTAATGGATTCCATCACACGATCCAGGTTGAATGAACCAGGTTTCATACGTGGTGGAAACTCTTTGAAGCTCTGCAACCACTTAGCCACATACGTAATACCGGGGGCAATCGCAAACATCCGTTCAGCGTACCAGCGCTGGTAACCCATGGCGTTTTCTTTTTCTGCCCGCTCAAACGGATCCATGCGCAGGTTCGTCAACAGGGGCGCGCGCAATTGAACGAACGGTTGTTGCCAAACGCGCAAGCCGACGGCCTGTTGCTCTAGAAAGGTCATCTTCCAGTTGCCGTAACGCAGCGCTGCAACGCTGCCATCGTCTGTCCAGTAAATGAATTCTTTGCGTGGCCATTCGGCCTTACCTTGAAGCGCAGGGCCAAGGTCGTAGCCATCTATATGCACCTTGTAATTCATATTGCCCATCTGACGGCCTTTCAGCAGATCTTCTTTTGCTGTGGTGTCGCCAGCTGCCGCGGCGAGCGTTGGCAGCATATCTTCGTGCGATCCAATCTCATTGTTCACGGTGCCAGGTTTAATCACGCCGGGCCACTTCATCATCGCCGGCACGCGATAGCCGCCTTCCCAGTTCGTGTTTTTCTCACCTCTGAACATCGTCGTGCCACCGTCAGGCCACGTGAAGGTTTCTGCACCGTTATCTGTCGCATACACAACAATGGTGTTTTCGTCGACACCCATCTCTTTGAGTTTGGCTAACAGTTGCCCGACCTGTTGGTCGTGCTCAACCATGCCGTCAGCGTAAAGACCGAGCCCTGTCTTGCCCTGTGAACTTGGTTTTAGATGGGTAAAAATGTGCATGCGGGTTGAATTAAACCAAACAAAGAAAGGTTTTTTCTCTTGCTTGGCGCTATCCATGAAGCCTAGTGTTTTAAGCATGACCTCGTCGTCAATGGTCTCCATGCGCTTGCGTGTCAGGGGGCCGGTATCTTCGATCTTGCCACCCGCAAAACTGTGAATCACGCCACGTGGACCGAATCTCTTTTTAAATTCTGGGTCTTTGGGATAATCAACGTTCTCTGGCTCTTCTTCGGCATTCAGGTGATACAGGTTGCCGAAAAACTCATCGAAGCCATGTGCAGTCGGTAACATGTCGTCACGATCGCCCAGATGATTTTTACCGAATTGACCTGTTTTGTAACCACGTGCTTTGAGCAGCTCGGCCAGTGTTGGGTCTTCTTTTTTAATGCCTTCGGGTGTGCCGGGCAAACCGACTTTAGTCAGACCTGTTCGAATCGGTGACTGGCCTGTGATGAATGCGGCGCGCCCAGCGGTACTGCTCTGCTGACCGTACCAATCCGTGAATAACACACCCTCTTTGGCGATACGATCAATATTCGGGGTTCTGTAGCCCATCATACCGTTGTTGTAGGCACTGATGTTGAACTGGCCAATGTCGTCACCAAAGATGACAAGAATGTTAGGCGCATCAGCAGCAAGAGCCTGTCCTGCCAGCAAAGTGCCAGCAATCGTGGCAGCAAGCAAAGTCTTTTTAAATGGACGCATCACAGTAAATCTCCAAAAGCTCACGCATGATAATGTTTAATATTGAAAGTCTATCGACCGAATCTAGTGATCCCTTCAGACCATGCCATCCTATCTAATCGACTTATAGAGTGATGAAAAAATAAGGTTGAAGAAAACGAGCTTGCCATTTTCGACAAGTTTTACTTTGTCGCCGATCGCAGTGCAAGCCAAGTCCAAACGGCACCCGCTGCATCAATGGCTCCAAACAAAAGCATGCTGGGACCAAGTTTGCCCAATAAAACAATCACCACGATGAACGCAGCACCGTATAACCTCATCACCACAGTCCATGGGATAAATTGATCAAACTTAGCGCGGACGATCAATAAATAATATCCACCAATAATCGAGCCAAGCAAGCCAACAAAGCGAATCCAGACGTCATCACCAGCTGATAACCCAAAGGTGTTCAGGATAAACATAGGCATGAAAATAAAGCCAACGCCTACACAAAAGATCATGTACAAACCGAAGAAGAATAGACTGCGTCGAGCATTATTCATATTTGACTGTTAGGCTAGGTTGAGATGTCGCAATTTTTCTGGGTAGGACGGTAACATGGCCTGATGAGAAAAAATGGATGACAATGTTTTTTTTCACTAGCGGGCGACCCAATGCATATTTGGATCCTATTGCAGGTTGCACGACTGCTTCAACCATTAAGCCGCTTTGAATAAATCCCATCGCCCCTACCGCAAACCCGAATAGGGGCTTAATTGGGGGGCGTTAATGGGGTAGAGCCATCAGTTCGAAATGGTTTTGGCGGGCCAAAAGACACCACATCGCAAACCGTCTAAGGATTGCAGGTTCAGTGAATTGAGCGTTTGGGTATCAGGATTGGAATCGAAATGTTGAGACGGCTATTTGGTGCATGGTCGAGCGACCGGCATCATGCGTTTGGCGTAGCTGACAAGTTGCTTACATTGCATGAGCAGTACGAGCGGCTTGCAACCTCAGATGAAGAGCGGCAATTGGCTTATCGTGGATTGGTCGCTACTGAACTCGACGAGAAGGAATTGGGCGAGTTAAGGGATACCGTCAATCGCGGATCGCCGCTAGGCAGCGACCGATTCAAAGACGAGATAGAGCGCGCCTTGCAATGTGCGGCACGTCCGCCCAAGCGCGGGAGACCATCACGCAAATCTGAATTGACGCTTGTCGCAAAGCGGCGACAGCCGGTCTACAGAACGGAAAGTTACACTGACCCTGTTTATTCGCTCAGTTTTATCGGGCTAGGTCACAGGCGACCGGCCAGACCGTGTGCGCCAAGGGAGGCTGCACCGAGCCTTTCGAATCGACATAGCTCGCAACCACCTTTTTGCGCTCAGGCGACAAGTCTTCTGCCTCCTCGGGCACCCTCAGGCTTGGCACGTAGAGAACCAGCGGATCGACCTGGATCGTGTCGCGTACAATCGAAAAACTTTCCAGCGATGTGGTGCTGGCGACCTTGTCCGATATGATCGTCCGCACTGTCATATGCAGGTGCGGGTAGCCTGCAGCGCCGTAGTGCCCGCCGACGGTTCCGGTCAAGCCCGAGCGCGCGACCTCTTGGCCAAGTGAAACCACCTGGCCGTGTGGCATAGTAGGACGTACTGCGAGGTGCTGATATTTCGTCAGGAACGCAAAAGGCAATCCGCTGCGCTCCGGCAGGTGCAGCAGCCACAGATAGTGACCCTCCATCATTCCGCCCGTCCCGTGGCCGAACACCGTGCCCGCTGCGACGGCGAGCAATGGTGTGCCTTCGGCCAGAGTCAGGTCGATCCCGCCATGCGTCGATCCGGGGCCACCGCCTGTCCGCCGCGAGCTACCATCGTAGCGCGTAGGCGAGCCGTAGGGCGAGGCGATCGGGGCACAGCCG
The DNA here is from genome assembly GCA_037146575.1 of Alcaligenaceae bacterium. GTDB lineage: Bacteria > Pseudomonadota > Gammaproteobacteria > Burkholderiales > Burkholderiaceae_B > Zwartia. The sequence continues at coordinate 16,357 of JBAWWV010000043.1, forward strand.
GCGTTGTCGGGGAAGCGCACGCTGAGGCCAGGTGTCGGGAGCGAACCGCCAAATCCTCCTCCTGTTTGCGGGCTGCGACCGCGGTTCTGGGCAGTGGACGGTCCTGTAACGAGAACGCAAAGCACAAGAGCCGCAATGATCTTCGAGATGATTTTTTGTTTAAGCACGCGTGACTTTAGCCCGATAAATAACTGCCAGTTGAAAGTTTTCACTTACTCAATAGTCGGTAAAGAAGGCGACAATTGTGGAACTCAATGAACGTGTGTCGATCGCATGTATCATGAAGCGAATTTGGGAAAATTTGAGGGCATTGATAATAGGAGGTAATAATGCGAATCGTAATTTTGGTCATTTTTTTATTTATTACTGCTAACTCTAATGCGAACTCTAGCGTGTCAGTTACAGAAGAAATAATAATTGTAAAAACCACCACCGGATATCAACAACAGGGGGTTTTATCAAAGACAAAAGAAACAACAGCCTGTTGGCGCCGATTCAAAACGGACCGAGCCCGTTAGACGGCGCAATTCGCTCAGATGATAAGACCGCTCGGGTTGACCAAAAATCCAAAGATAAACTTTGGCTTGGCTATCTGTAAAAATCGCATCTTTTAATGACATAGCCAAATTTTAGCACGATCAAGCCAAAATTTAGAATGATTGTGCCAGTCACTTCTTGAACATTAGTTTTGGCGCAAAGCTATCGAGACTAGTCGGCTCTTTCGCACGGAAACCAGCGACCGAAGGGAGCGAGATCGAGCGCCATATTGGGCATCGTTAATTGTGCTCGTGCTCCCGATTCAACGCGACAGCTACGCGCCCGATAAGATCAATCGGCAACGATTGAATGAATGGATAGATTGCTTTATTTGACCTTTGATGCGAGCACGTGCGCAACGATCGCATTTGCGTGCCCGTGACCCAAGCCATGTTCCGACTTCAGCCAAGCAACCATTTCCATGTGTTTCATACCATTTAGCTTGCTAACTAGGTTTAGCCAATGCTCAATTTTTTTACCATATTTATTCTCAATGGATGGGAAGTAAGACGCTGGCCCTTTCACCTTCCCAACAGTTGCCATTCTTCTCTCCAATGTGTCGATATATTGTTGACCTTGGCATCAAACTTCGACCGCTGACGAATGTGCCAAGCCTCAATTTTATTGGCGATTTAGTCAATTGGAAAGCGGATCTGAACGACCATCTTACGTAAGCCTTGCCCGTGAGATGCACCAATCCACCCTGCACCCCATCTTCGAATCCACGGGCTGAAAACACGGGCGACGTGCTGGACGTCCTGTCTACTGGCATTGCCAAACTAGCAGCCTGGGAATCCACGGCCGCGCCCCTACTCCCGTGTCCAGAGATCCCGGCCGAGCCTGCCCGCCAGCTCCTGACCGAAATAATGCTCGCCGATCGTTGGGTGTGTTCAGTCACACGCCTTCAGCGCTGGCGCACCGTCGGCGAGGGCCCGCAGTATTTGAAGATCGTGGGGAAGGTCTTGTACCGGCTCAAAGACATTGAGGCCTATGAAGAAGCCTGTCTGATCCGGAAAGTGTTCAAGGGGCGTACCCAAGGAGGCCCCGAACGGGTTGGAAATTGTTCGAAGGACTTGGAATCAGTTCGAAATAGTCTTGGCGGGGCAACACTGACAACATCACGAACCGCCTGAGGTGCTGCAATCTCAGGTTTTTTGCTTTTGGTATGCAGAAGGGATACGAACCAGCGGGCAGGACATCGCCGGCAACCGATACTTTCGCAAAATGTTTGAGCATAGTTGCAAAGAATAATGACTGTTTTGTCTCACGTACATCCACGCATATACATTGAGTTTATTTTACGTTAAGATGTACACGTACATCCAACGAGATTCGCTATGACTAACACCAAACTATTCAAGAACGGTAATTCACAAGCCGTTCGCATTCCTGCAGAACTTGCCTACAGTTCTTGGGACGTAGAGCTTGTAATCGAGCGACTGGGTGACGAGTTACGCATTCGCCCGGCCCAACGGCGCATGGGCGATGTGTT
>JBAWWV010000044.1:0-18090 GCA_037146575.1 Alcaligenaceae bacterium
GACCATGCCTGAGTAGGCACGCTTGGCATTATGGATATTGGCTAGCGCATTGCCTAAGCCTGGTCCCAGATGCAAAAGCGTAGCGGCTGGTTTTTCAGCCATGCGATAGTAGCCATCGGCAGCACCACTCACCACGCCTTCAAACAAGCCAAGTACGCAACGCATGCCCGGTGCGCGATCAAGTGCCGAAACAAAGTGCATTTCAGAGGTGCCGGGATTGGCAAAACAGACATCCACTTCACCTTCAAGAAGGGTGTGCACCATTGCTTCTGAACCGTTCATTAAATGACTCCTGAGGTTTTGTTTTTAAGTGTTTCGCGCGCGATGATGACTTGCTGCACTTCGGTTGCGCCTTCATAAATACGTAAGGCTCTAATTTCACGATACAACATTTCTAACGGGTGGCCGACTCTGACACCTAAGCCACCGTGCAACTGCACGCAGCGATCAATGACACGTTGGGCGGCTTCAGTCGCAAACATCTTAGCCATTGCCGCGGATTTGGTCGTACGACGTTGCAAGACATCGCGCTCCCAGGAGGCGCGATAGATCAGCAACGTCGCCGCATCAATTTCGGTACTCATGTCACCAATCGCAGCTTGTGTCATTTGCAAATCAGACAGCATCGCGCCAAACATCGGGCGTGTCGTGGCGCGACTGATGCCCATCTCAAGGGCCGCTTCAGCAAAGCCTAACGCTGCAGCCCCCACCGAGGCTCTAAAGACATCGAGGTTTTGCATGGCGACTTTAAAGCCTTGACCGGGCTTGGCTAAGCGTTGCGAAGCGGGGATCTCGCAGTCGGTAAAGGTGATGCTGCCGATCGGGTGGGGTGCAATGACGTCAAAGCGCTCGCTGACGGTTAAACCAGGGGTAGAGGCATCGACAACAAAGGCGGTGACACCTTCGGCCTCGTCGCCCTCGACGCGGGCAAACACCGTATAAAAGTCAGCGATGTCAGCGTTTGAGATCCAGGTTTTCACACCGTTGAGACGATAGCCCGTTGCCGTACGTGTGGCGCGGGTTGTCATGGCAGCGACGTCTGAGCCGGCATCGGGTTCAGATAAGGCAAACGCTGCGATCAGTTCGCCGGTGGCGACCTTAGGTAAATATTTTTCTTTGAGATGATCCGAGCCAAATAGCGAAATCGGCCCACTGCCTAAGCCTGCCATCACAAACGCAAAGTCGGCTAGGCCATCGTAATAGCCCAGGGTTTGCCGAATCAAACACAGGCTGCGTGAATCGAGCGCGGGTAACGCGCCGCCATATTGTGCGGGCACGCAGTAGCGCAGCCAGCCAGCCTTGCCTAAGGTGCGCGTTAACGTCACGCAGGTTTGGTCGACATTCCCTTCGTGGACACGATTAGTGAGTTGAGGAGCTGACCATGCATGCAACTCATCGTGCAACTGACGATGGCTATCTTCAAAAAAAGGTAAGAGCAAGGAATCAGGGTTAAACATTTAAGCTGTTCTCGCAAGAATTTCACTGGCCATTTCGCGTAGTTTATTTTTTAAGATCTTAACGGCGTTGGCGCTTTGAACCGTCGGAAACTCACTCACGACTTCAAAATGTACGGGTACCTTATAGCCCGCCATGGTACGTTTGCACTCGGTCGCCCAGCGCACAGGGTCTGCTTGCGAGCCAGCGAACAAGATCACGAACGCCACAGGCAAGATTTTTGTACCTTGCGTGGCACCGACCACTTGGCAGGCTTGTACGCCAGGTAGTGCCTCAATCGCATGTTCAATTTCTGCAGGGTTGACTAAAAATCCTGATAAACGCATCGAGTCACCCATGCGAGTTTGGAATACAAACTGCGTGTCGCTGACCGTGTAGCCAAGGTCGCCCGTTTTAAAAAAGATATCGGGGGTGTAGGCTTGCGCAGTGGCGTCGGGATTGTCGAGGTAGCTCAACATCTGACTGGCGCATTTGATTTCGATTTCGCCCGACTCGCCGTGTGGCGCAAGCTGACCCGTCGCCGGATCGCGTGCACGCACTCTCGCGTCTGGATGAATCAACCGCCCGCCCGCTAAGTAGCGCACGCTGACGTCCCCTTCTGTCGGGTTAAGTGGTTGCGCGGCCATCAGCGCTTGCAATTCGCTTGAGCCGTACAAGCCGGTAAGCGCGACATTATTGCGCTCAGCCTCGTCGAGCAGAGTGGTGATGGCGGGTGAAAAACTTGCAAAGCCAAACAGTTTGCAACTGGCAAACGTGGAGGGCGAGGGGGCGCCTTCAAACAGTTTTAAGAGTGATTCGTTATTGGCGTAGGTATGAGTCACCCGATGCTTGCGAATTTGTTGAAGTGTGCTTTGGGTGTCAGAGACGGGTTCGCACACCACGGTGCAACCGGTCGCCAGACCACCGGTGAGGGTCGAAAATCCAAACGCGCCACAAAACGGGGCGCTCGCTAGAATGCGGCTGGTGTGGTCGTAGTCAAACGCCTTTTGCATGGCATCAGCGTGAACAATCAAGGTGTGCTGATCATGCACGACAAACTTTGGAAGTGAGGTGGTGCCCGAGGTGGTAAAGCAAAGCGCTGGTGCTTGGCCAAAGGCCTCAGGTACTGGATGGGTGTGCTGAAGTAAGTCGCTAAACGCGTATAGGTCGTGACCGCGTTCAGAGATTGCCGTCATCGCGGCATTGCCTGGTTCGCCAACCGCGACCAAGCCACGCAGGCGGGCAAGAACCTCTTGCGGGATATCAGCGAGCATGTCAGCAAAAGCGATGCCTTTGAAATCAGGCCACAATACAAGCCAGTCGGCTTTGCCTCGCCCGATAATGTCGGCAACCTCTTGGCTGCGAAAGCGAGTATTGATGGCTAACACCGTCGCGCCCAGGTGTGCGCAGGCTAAAAAGGTTTGTACCCAGGCTGAGCAATTGGGTAACCAGACCGCGACCCGATCGTGGGCTTTGATGCCAACCGCACTCATATTGCCGGCTAGTTGCATCGCTTGTTGGTGCAGTGCCGCAAAAGTCGTTGGGGTGTCGCGATCAATCAAAGCAGGGTGATTGGCATGGGTTTTGGCTAAGGCCGCCATGCGCTCAGAAAAGAAAAGTGATGTTGCTGTCATGCCAAAGTGCCCGTTGGTTTGTACTGCTATATTTACAGATGTCACTATAGTACGAATACGCTAGCGATACGAAGGGTCGCGGCAGACACCCGGTGATTCGGCTAGGCATGCTGCAGTGCGGCGTGTATCAAATATAACTGGAGCTAGAACTCAATGAAACACCGGTATTTTTTTCAACGCAGTTTATGTACGGCTTTGACCGTCGCGGGGCTCTCGATCGTTGCTGCTCCCACAGCGCAAGCGCAGGATTTTCCAACCAAGTCACTCACGTTGGTCGTGCCGTACCCAGCAGCGGGTGCCGCTGATATTTTTGGTCGCTCAATCGCTCAAGCGATGGAAGCCACTCTTAAACAAACCGTTGTGGTTGAAAACAAACCTGGTGCAGCCGGAAACGTTGGCTTGGCCGGTGTCGTCCGTAGTAAACCCGATGGTTATACGATCGGTCTGGGCACGATTGGTACACAGTCAATCAATCAGTTTTTGTATACCGAGATGACATTTGATCCGGGCAAAGACTTGCTGCCGATCGCGTTGGTATCGACTACCCCCAATGTACTGGTGGTGGCAGCGAATTCACCCTGGAAGTCGTTAGCGGATGTGATTAAAGCTGCGCGCGACGCGAAAGATAAAAAACTCACCTATGGCACTCCTGGTATCGGGTCATCGCCACACTTGACTGGCGCATATTTTGAGGCCATGGCAGGCGTTGAGTTGTTGCACGTACCTTTCAAGGGCGTGTCGGCATCACTGCCCGCGTTGGTGGGTGGAAACATCGACTTGTTGTTTGATAATTTGCCTGGTTCAATCAATCAGATTAAAGATGGTTCGCGCGTGCGCGGCATTGCCGTAACCTCGGCGCAACGCAGCCCACTGGCAGATCAGTTGCCCACCTTTGCCGAGGCGGGTGTCGCTGGCTTTGATGTGACCGCGTGGTTTGCTATCTATGCGCCTAAAGGCACACCACAGCCCGTGATGGATAAGCTCATTGAGGCCGCGCGTGTTGGCTTGAAATCTGAAAAAGTCGAGCAGGCCTACATCAAGCTAGCCGCGACACCCGGTAATTTATTTGGCGCAGATTTAGCGGCGTTTGAAAACCTTGAGCGCGCCAAATGGGGCAAGCTCATTAAAGAAAGAGGGATCAAGGCAGAATGAAAGGAACAACAGCACTAGTCACCGGCGGTAGTCGGGGTATCGGTCGTGCGGTCGTTGAGCGCTTGCTCAGCGAAGGCTACGAGGTCTTGAACTTCAGCCGGACAGCACCTAAGCAATTATTGCCAGGTGAGATTTTTGAATCGGTTGACTTGGGTAATGCTAAACGCACGCGTGAAGCGATTGGCGACTGGGCCGCTAAAAAACAGATTTTGAATCTCGTGAACAACGCTGCAATGATTCACGTGGCGAAAGTTGAAGACGTGACCGCTGAGCAAGTCGAAGAGATGGTGGCCTTAAATATGGTGGCGCCTCTGTTGTTGATGCAGGGCGTGCTGCCAGCGATGCGTGCTAACAAATACGGTCGCATTGTTAACCTCAGTAGCCGCGCCATGCTAGGCAAAGATGGCCGCACCGTTTACGGTGGTACCAAAGCAGGCTTGGTGGGTATGACCCGAACTTGGGCGCTTGAAACCGCAACTCAAGGCATCACGGTCAATGCGATTGCACCGGGCCCGATTGCCACTGATTTATTTTTGGATAGCAATCCTCCAGAGCTGCCACAAACCAAAAAAATCATGGCGTCGATTCCAGTCGGTCGCTTTGGAGCCCCCGACGAAGTCGCGCACGCGATCTGTATGTTTCTAGATCCCAAAGCCGGTTACATCACGGGGCAACTGCTGTATGTTTGCGGTGGGCTCTCGGTGGGGCTGACGGGGTAAGCGAAAGTGAAGGCGCAGCAACGTTAAGCGTTGCTGCGCCGTTAAGCCCTGATCGCCTCAAACTTTTTGTCGTGCATCACGTCTTCAACTGATTGCCCCGCACGTACGGCTTGCACCATGCCGTCTTGGCGTGAGGCAATGCGTTGCGCTAGCGCTAACACTTCGTTGATTTTTGCTGCGGGCACAAAGACCGTACCGCAGCGATCTGCGATCACATAGTCATCTTCACAAACGGTCACACCTGCCACAACAATCGGCGTACCTGAGGCGATTTGCACTAGGCGATTGCGTGCGCTGATCATGGTCAGCCCGCGACCATACACCGGGTAGTCGATGGATTCACTGCCCTCAATATCGCGGCTCATGCCGTCAATCACCGAGCCACGAATCCCTTTCATTTTGGCGGCGTTGGCCAAAATATCACCCCAGCATGAGATCCCTTCAGTGCCACCGGTAATCACCAAAACGCGATCATCAGTCGTGACGTTGGCAATCACAGGCGAAATCAAATGCACGGTGGGTGCTGTGCCCGTTTTGGGCCCGAGTTGAATCGTTGACGCGCGCCCAACAATTTTTGGGCAGTTCCATAAGGGGCGCAGCCCGAAGGTGGCGCCGGGTAGGCCCATAAAATCCAGGGCGTCAGACACCGTGTTGGTATCTAGCGAGGCGAGAGTGGTGAGAGTCGTGTTTTCAAGTGAGGTCATGGTCGAAATTTAATCAAGTTGAATGTTGCCGCGGGTGGCGACAGCTTGCCATTTTTTTAACTCGTCTTGCAAAAACTGTTGAGTTTGTTCGGGCGTCATCAGCAAGGGCTCAATCGCCATGTCTGCTAAGCGCGCAACATAGTCTGGGTTCGCGATGATGATGTTGTTCCAGGCGCGTAGCTTCGCTTGGATGTCGGCAGAGGTTTTAACTGGCACAGCGATGCCCCACCACGAGCTAGATACCATCTCTGGCATACCAAGCTCGATAAAAGTTGGCACCTGGGGCAAGGGTTTTAGACGACTTGTGTGGGCCACTGCAAGTGCCCGCAGCTTGCCGTCTTCGATTTGCGCCTTGAAGGTGCTAAGGTCGTTCACAATCAAATCGACCTCACCCTTTAAAACCGCCATCGTCGCGGGTGCGCCGCCTTTGTAGGGTACGTGCAAAATATCAATGCCACTTTGATATTTGAATAACTCGCCGCCCATCTGCACAATGCTGCCTGCACCAGCCGAGGCAAAGCTGAGTTTGCCTGGATTTTGTTTAGCCAGGGCAATCAGTTCGGTCAGGTTCTTAATCGGAAGATTCGCATTCACCACCAATAAGTGCGGCGCATTCGCGATCAACGCAATCATTGAAAAATCTTTTTGAAAGTTGTACGGAAGATTCTTCATGATCACCTGATTGATCACGCCCGTACTCGCGGTGCTAAACAAAATCGTGTAGCCGTTAGGCTCGGCGCGGGCGGCATTTTGTGTGCCGATAATGCCAGCGGCCCCACTGACATTTTCGACAACAACGGGTTGGCTAGCCAGCGTGGAAAGCTGTTGCGCATACAGCCTCGCCACGATATCTGTGGGGCCACCGGCCGGAAACGGTACGATCAGTTGTAGCTGACGATTGGGGTACGGGGCTTGCGCGAAGGCGCTAGGTACCACAGCACTACATGCTATGAAAAATGCGACGATCGTACGGATGATTTTGAAATATTGCATGTTCTACAGATATTTTAGTGAAAGGATTTTGCACAAGAGTCGTCAAGGATTCAAGTTTGTACAACCCCTCTTTTTAGTTGAAGGATTTGATGCAAGAGTCATAAACAACCCGAGTTTGTATGAAGCCCCCCGAGTGTAGGCTGTCGGCCAAGCGATCAAAACCGGCTCTAGAAATTTCGGGAGTTGTTGCCCAAACTTGATTATGCAGATAACGCTCGATTGCGCTGGTCAACACGTCAAGCTCAAGTTGCGCAAAATATGGTTGTACGATTCGAGCAATCTCTTGCGCAGAATGGGAGTGTAGCCATATTTGTAGTGCGCCCAGTACCTCATTGAGCCGCGTAAACTCAGCCTGTTTTTTGGTAAAACCATCTTGCGAACAAATGAACGCGGTGTACACGGTCGGACCGCGGCCGTGGGCGGCGTATAGAATTTGATGTTGACTAGACTTCAGCACTTCACTGACAAAGGGCTCAAAGAGCTGAATGACATCGATGTCTTGTGTACGAAGCGCGTGAATTTGTTCGGCCATCGTCCAGTCGCGTTTAAGCCGACCACTGCGCTCGAGTTGCTCGATATTTAGCCCCACCGCTCTGAGATCAGCCTGTAAGCACAGCCAAGGGGTCGGAACTTCAGAGACCAAGCTTAAGCGTAAATGTGCCAGGTCTTCTAGTGAGAAACTCTTTTGAGAACCCACTAAAAAAAATGGATCCCGCGCAACGACCTCGCCAAAGCACAACAGCGAAGAGCCATCTGCAGGGCAGGTGTCATGGTCTTTCATGACGCGCATGGGCCCGCCCCAGGTCAAGTCGACCGAGCCGTCTTTGATCTGATCGATCGCCCCACCTGGGCTACCCGGCGCTAACCACTGGATGTGCAGGCCCGCCTGTTCGGCGAGCCTTAACTCTTTCAGCAAATAAAAGGGCGTATAGAAAACTGCCCTGAAGTTCTCAGCGAGTGTTAGTTGCATTGCACGTCGCCAATGAGCCCGTTCAGCCCTTCATTCCTGTAATCGAGGCCACCATTGCGCGCGGATCGCGCAGAGGCCAACGACCACTGCTTGCGTGCTGCAAGAACTGCTCAAGCGCATGATTAAACTCGTTGGGCATCTCGATATTCATTGTGTGCCCGCAGTTAGGCAAGATCGCCAGCGCCGCAGACGGGATGGTTTCTTTCAGCATCAACCCTGGTTTCAAACAAGGCCAGTCTTCGTCGCCGTTGAAAATCAAGGTTGGCACGGTCAGTTTTTTCAGCTGCTCTTTTAGGTTGTACAAAGAGGGCCGTTCGCGTTGAACGCCCAACTGCGTGTTGGCAGAGCCCAGCGCCGAGTGACCATAAAACTGTTCAATAAATTCTGCAAAGCCGCGCGGGTCGGCGCGCTCAAACGACAGGCGTGTGGGGCCAAATGCATACTTGTCGACAAAGGCTTTCATGCCTTGCTGCAACAGCAGGTTGGCGCTTGCCTCAGCCTCTTTGCGAAACTGATCGCGCTGTTCAAGTTCAGCGCCATACCCGCAGCCCGCCACCACCAACGATAAGGCGCGGTCGGGGTGTTGCAAACCAAAATGCAGAGTGGCAAACCCGCCCATCGACAGGCCAACAATATGAGCCTTTTTAATCTGTAAGTGATCCATCACGGCCAAGATATCTGCCACGGCACGGTCTTGCGAATACGACGACACCTCGGGCGGCACCGAAGATGGCGGATATCCCCGTGCGTTGTACGTGACGCATTGATAACGACGTGCAAAATGCCGAACCTGAGGCTCCCAGCTTTCTTTGTGCCCGGCAAACTCATGAACAAAAATAATTGGGTCGCCAGAGCCAGTGGTTTCGTAGCAAAGGTCAACGCCATCGTTGGTGCGTGCGGTCAGCATAGTGGGTGTTCTCCGTAGTAACTGTTTAAGCTTTGCATGTGGGGTGTAGTGGCGTCAAGCGATCTTGTCGGCTAAATAGCAGCCCCGTTCTTAAGAGATGGGGCTTTGCGCTTAAGTGCGGTAAACCCTAGCGACCTAAGTGAATGCACCAACTTCGGGCATAATGCCTACATATAACAATAACATTGCATCATTAAAGGGGTCTAAGCATGTCGCTGTCTTGGATGGGATTAACAGAGCTTGCTGCGCTGCTTAAAGCCGGCAAACTGTCATCGGTTGAACTGACGCAGCATTTGCTGCGGCGCATCAGTCAAGCAGACTCAACCCTGCATGCGTTCACCGAGGTCTATGCAGATCAAGCCGTTGCGCTCGCGCGCGCAGCCGATCAGGCGCGTACCTCAGGCCTACCCTTAGGGGCTTTGCATGGCCTGCCGGTCGTCTTAAAAGATTTGCTCGATATCGATGGTCAAATTTGTACGCTTGGTTCAAAGCACTATGTGACACGCCGTGCGACTCAAACCAGCGCAACCGTCGAGCGCTTATTACAGGCTGGGATGATCCCGCTGGGTAAGCTTCACATGACCGAGTTTGCCTTTGGTGGTTGGGGTACCAACCCCTTGATGGGTACACCGCGTAATCCGTGGGATCTTAAAACACATCGCGTGCCAGGTGGCTCCTCAAGTGGAACGGGTGTGGCGATTGCTGCGGGGTATGCTCCGATCGGCATCGGCAGCGACACAGGGGGTTCGGTACGGATCCCTTCGGCGTTTAACGGGATCACTGGCCTGAAGGTCACGTTTGGGCGCATCAGCTTGCACGGCACTGGCTTGTTGAGTTGGACGCTTGATTCGATCGGCCCCATGGGGCGTAACGTTCGCGATTGCGCCTTGGTCTTGGATGCGTTGGTTGGGCCCGACTCAAGAGACCCCACCACGCTTGAGCAACCGCTAGACATCTTTGCGCGCGATCCACGCAGCGTTAAGGGTATGCAGTTAGCGCTTCCGGCGGCCGATCAACTGCCCGCCTTTATGGACCCCGGTGTGATTGCAGCGTGGCAAGCGGCCGCACGGGTATTTGAATCCTTAGGCGCAACCATTGTGCCGGTGCGGTTGCCTGATTGGTACTTCAATCTGTCTTTAAATGCCGGCCGAATTATCGCGTCTGAAGCCTATGCCTTGCATCGCCCCTACGTCAATGATGCTGCGGCACTGTTAGGGCCAGCAGTCAGACAGCGCATGCAGGCTGCCGAAGCGTTCGAGCCAGGCGCCTATGCGCAAGAGCTACGCACCATGCGTGAACTGCGCCGTGCTTTCGTCGAATGGTTTGAACCCTATGATGCACTGTTATTGCCAAGTGCTGCGATCCCCGCGATGCCAGTGGCTGAAGTGGATGAAGCCTCGCCGATTCCTGGCGCATTGACAAGGCCCGCAAACTATTTAGGTCTTTGCGGCTTGTCTCAACCCGCTGGGCTGGTGCGCGGGTTGCCGGTGAGCTTGCAGATCGTTGGTAAGCCTTTTGCTGAGCGCACGGTGCTCTCGTTGGGTCAGGCGTTTGAGTCGGCCACTGAGTTTCATCGTCAGCACCCTGATTTGTCTGCGTTGGGGCTGGATTGATGACTGCGTTGAATCACACGCTTTCGCAACAAGATCGTGAACACGGCGACAAAGTCTTTTGGCAATTGGCGGTCTTGCTTGGCGTCATTGTCACTGCTTATTTTGCACTGGTGCCGTACTTTGGTTTAAACATCGCGTTTCACTTCTATATGATGATGTGGATCACGATGGCGACGGCCTTCAACATCAGTTCTGGGTTCTCGGGCTATATGCCGTTTGGCTATGTCGCGTTTTATGGCATTGGCGCGTTCACCACCGCGATCTTGGTTAAGAAGCTTGGTTGGAGCGTCATTGCGGCGGTGCCGATGGCCGGCGTTGCAGGGGTGATTCTGAGTCTGTTATTTGCACCGACGTTACGTTTATCCGGAATCTACTTTGCGATCGTCAGTTTGGCACTTGCTGCAATCTGTCGCTTGATTATCACGAACTTGCCTGAAGAGTGGACCGGAGGCAGTTTCGGTTTACAACTCGGCAGCCGGGCTGAACCTCTGAATGCGTTTTTCTTGATGATGGCCGTGATGCTGCTGGCGATCGCTAGCGTGTTATGGATGTCTAGGTCGCGTTTAGGTAAGGCACTGAAGGCTGTGCGCGATGACCCTGAAGCGGCCAGCATGATGGGTGTCAACATTGGCTGGATCCGTTTAAAAGGCTGGATGCTTGCGGCATTTTTTCCGGCTCTTTGCGGTGGTGTCGAAGCTTGGTATACCAATATCGTCGACACTGAAACCGCCTTCAATACCTTGGTGACAACCAAAACAGTGATCTATGCCGTGGCCGGTGGCTTAGGTACGGTGACAGGGCCCATCGTTGGGGCAATCGCGATGTCATGGCTCGATGAATTAGTGTGGCGCAGATTTCCTTTGGTCAACCTGCTGATCTTGGGCGTGGCTGTAATGGCCTTGGTACTATTTTTGCCGCGTGGCATTGTCGGAAGCGTGTTACGCGCGCGTCCGCGCTGGCGCCGCTTTATTCCTTGAGGCTGCGATGACTGCATTGATGCTAAATGGCTTGATTAACGGCGTGATCGTCGGTGGCCTCTATGCTTTGCTCGGCCTGAGCTTAAGCCTGTTGTATGGCGTGTTGCGCGTGGTCAACTTCGCCCATGGCGAACTCGTGATTGCGGGCTCTTATGTCGCGTATGTTTTGTTTAGCACCTTTGGGTTATCGCCACTCGCCGCGCTACCGTTGGCAGCCATTAGCTTTTTTATTGTGGGCTGGGGTGCGTATTTTGTATTGATCCCCAGGCTGTCTAAAAGTGATGATCCAGAAACCGCCTCGTTTTTGTTGATGTATGGTTTTTCAATTGCGATGGCAGCACTGCTGTTGTTGATTTTTGAAGCCGACTCGCGCTCGATTGATTACTCTTTTGATCCGATTTCAATTGCGATCGGGCCGGTCAATGTCTCGACGGCGCGCCTGGTTGCACTGGCAGTCACAGCTCTGGTATCTGGCGCAATGGCGTGGTTTTTGTTTCGCACCTTGCCAGGCAAGGCGCTGCGTGCAGCCACCATGAATCGCGAAGCCATTCAAATTGTTGGCGTCAATATCGAACGCTTGTCTGCGTTTGCCTTTGCGCTGACCTTTGCGATTGCTGGTGTCACAGGCGTATTGATTGCCTTGGTGTTTCCGGCCTTCGGACCGTTTTCGGGCGCCGAGTATTCGATCATTGGTTTTATTGTGATTGTGCTGGGCGGTTTGGGTAATCCGATGGGTGCCCTGATTGCTGGTATTTTCTACGGCGTGGCTGAGCAGATGGCGACAGTGTTCTTGGCGCAGGCGCTGGCGCAAATTGTCGGTTTTGGCATGCTCGTTGCCACCATTTTGGTTCGTCCGACCGGTTTGTTTGGCTTCAGGGTGTTGCGATGACCGCCTTGATCGCTGTCACAAATTTAAGCAAACGCTTTGGCGGGTTGACCGCGCTCGACGGTGTGAGCTTGTCGGCAAAGGCAGGGCAAGTGCTCGGTATCATTGGTGTCAATGGTGCGGGTAAAACAACGCTGATGAATTGTATTTGTGGTCTCTATGTACCCGATAGCGGTACCGTTCACATTGACGGACATGACACTACCGGCAGGCCTTCTCATGAAGTGGCAAAACGCGGGATTGGGCGTACGTTTCAGATTCCGCGGGTGTTTCGCAAGATGTCGCTGATCGACAATTTGATGGTGCCGGTCTTGTCGTGGTCGCAGTCCGATGCCGAGTTGATGTCTAAAGCCGAGTCGATTCTTGAGCAATTCAAGTTGATCGATCTGCGGCATAACTTTGCCGAAGAACTGTCTGGTGGACAGCAAAAACTTCTCGAGATGGCGCGCATGTTGATGCCAGACCCACGTGTGGTCATGCTCGATGAACCCTTTGCTGGGGTGCATCCCGACTTGTGCACGTTCATGATCGAACGGATCAGCGAAATGGCGGCGCAGGGCAAGGCCGTGTTGTTAATCAGTCATGACTTAACGTCGATTTATCGCTTATCCAATCACTTGATTGCCATGAATCAAGGCCAGGTGATTGCGCAAGGTGGCGTGCAAGATATCCGCAGCAACCCACTCGTGATCGAGGCTTACCTTGGGCACTGAAAATATTTCAACTTTGCAGGCGCCGATGCCCGCCATGGCGTTGCATAACGTCGACGTGGCCTACCACGGCGATATTCGTATTCTGCAAGACTTGAGTTTGCGCGTTGAGCAAGGTGGCATTACCGGTGTCATCGGCCCTAACGGTGCAGGCAAGTCGACCGCCTTACGTACACTCTTTGGTTTGCTCAAGCCTGTTAAGGGCGATGTGTATGTTGGCAGCAAGCGCGTGACGGGCATTGCGCCCTGGTCGTTTATCTCGCATGGTGTGGCGATGGTGCCGCAAAGCCGTAGCCTGTTTAACGAACTTAGCGTTGACGATAATTTACGTCTGGCGTGCTGGACCTTCAGGGGCGATAAGCCACGCGTCGAAATTGCACTTGAGCGTGCTTACAGTCGCTTTCCGATGCTAAAAGATAAGCGTGGGCAGATGGCAGGTGCGATGAGCGGCGGGCAGCAGCGCTTTCTTGAGTTAGGCCGTGCGCTTGTTTTAGATCCTAAAGTCTTGCTGCTTGATGAGCCTACCGCCATGGTGGCGCCAAAGCTGAGCGCCGAAATTTATGAGTTTATTGCTGGCTTGCCTGAACAAGGCATTTCGGTCTTATTGATCGATCAGAATGTACGTCAATGCGTACGGGTATCGACGCACGTGTATGTGCTGGAGTTGGGTCGCAACAAAGTCAGTGGCAGTGTGCAGGATTTCGCGCAAGACCAAACGCTGCGAGATTTAATCGCGCAGTGGGTGGATTACAAAATCGATTCTTAAGGAGCCTCAAATGATCAAACGTGAATTACTCAAGGCCATTGTGGCCGCTAGTGTGTTGTCGTTGCCCGTTGCGCAGGTGTACGCGCAAGCCGATAAGCCAATTCGCATTGGCATGACGGTGTCCTCAAGCGGAACCTTCGCCTTGGCAGCTCAGGCTGGTCAACGTGGCCTCGAAATCTGGATCGACGACGTCAATACCCGAGGCGGGATTGAGATTGGCGGCGTCAAGCGCAAAGTTGAATTAGTGAAACTTGATGACCGTAGCGATAAAACGATTGTGCCCAAGGTGTACGAGACACTGATTAAAGAAGAGAAGTGCGATTTGTTGTTTGGACCGTTTGGCTCAACGCTTACCGGAGCAGCAGCCAGTACGACTGAAACCAATGACAAGATGATGATGATCTGGTCAGCGTCGGCCGATTCTATTTATGCTCAGGGCTTCAAGTCGATTGTGTCGGGCACACAAATCGCAGGTACCTTGCTTGGGCAAAACGGCGTGCGTGCGTTGCACGCCATGGGTGTCAAAAAGATTGCATTTGCGTATCTTGACGATGCGTTTCCTGCCTCGTTGACGCAAGGTGCAGTGGCGTTGGCAAAAGAGCTTGGCATGGAAGTCACTCAAAACGAAAAATTCGCCAAAGGAACAAAAGATTTCAATATCTTGATTCAAAAAGCGAAGGCCAGTGGCGCCGAGGCGTTTTATCCAACGGCTTACGAAGGTGACCAGATGACCATTGCGCGTCAACTGCGCGAAACCAATACCTTGTTTAAGGCTGTGTATTTTGTTTACGCTTCACAGCCACAGTTTTTGCAACAATCAGGTAAAGATGGTCTGTATGCCTTCAGTCAAACCTTGTTACACGAAAAAATTAACTGGAAAGTCACACACGGCTTGAATCGCGCACAAATGACCGAGCGCTATGAAAAGTTGTTTCCGAAGGCGCAGTACCCTGCTGACTTTCAAACAGCGTTAGCCTATGGCACGGCTGTGGTTGCTGAAGAGATGATTAAAAAGGCGCAGTCGCTTGAGGCGGCCAAACTTAAGCAAGCGGCATTAGACTTAAACGATAAATTGATCACCCTGACAGGTGAATACAGAATCGACAGTACCGGTAAGCAGTTTAAGAACGAGTTTGCCATTATGCAAAATATGCCGACTGGTTCTGAGGTGGTGTTTCCACCTGCGGTGGCCACTGCACAGGCTGTGTATCCAGCACCTGCGTTTAACGCACGATAAACGTGTGAACGCTCTAGTCTAAGCCTAGTCGTGTGGCACACATTACGTGCACATGGTCTAGTCTTAGGCAGATACCGCGGCGCTTGCTAAGCGCACACGTTCTAGTCTCAGCCAGATACCGCGGCCTTGCGCTCAGCAAGCGCCGCGGTTTTTATAGGACTTGCGCGTAAAACCTCGCCGTTTAGTGCGAGGATGCAAGCGCGGAAGGTGCAGCCTTCCTTTCTTTAGCCTTTGAGTAGTCGGCGATGCTTCGTCTATTCAGTGCGCAGTCGTACTATTTTTTCAATAACTTGGCCACAGCCGCCTGCGCTTCTTCTGATTGCAGGCGTTCTGAAAACAAACCAAACTCATAATTAAGCGTTTCATGCAGCATGGGGCGTTGCGCGTGTTTCATCATGCGCTTTGACAGCTGCAAGGCTTGCGGTGGCAGGGCCGCCAGTTCGTCACCCAGCGCTTGTGCAATCGCCAAGGCTTGGCCTGGGTTGGTCACCTGAGTGATGAACCCAGCCTCAAACGCCTCTTGTGCGCCAAAGGTTTTTCCACGCAGCAGCCAGTCTGACGCGCGCCGCGCGCCAACAATTTGTGCGAGCAACACGCTTGAAGCGCCCTCAGGGCAAAGCCCAAGTGCGACAAACGGTATGGTGAACAAGGCGTTATCCGCCGCACAAATAAAATCACAGTGCTGCAGCATCGTCACGCCGATGCCGATGGCACGCCCTTCAACAGCCGCAATGATTGGCAAATCGCAATCGATCAGGCTGCGCAACAAAATGATGCCACCGCTATCGCCCGAGGTACGCGGTTTTTGAAAATCTTTTAGATCGTTGCCTGCCGTGAAATAGTTGCTCGCACCCGTTATCACAAGGGCACGACAATCTTTGTTTGTACTCGCGGCACGTATGTGCTCAGCTAAGGACAGATAGGTGGCAACGTCAAGTGCATTACGACGTTCGGGGCGATTGATCGTCAGCGTGAGTACGCCATTATTTTCGTGCGTTAAAACTGTCGCGTTCATTACCTTATCCTTAATATTTGTCGCGTAGCGGTAGCTGCAGAGCGCGTTTTATAGCGATCCTTTCAGTCTGCGAACTCTCGACTTTTATTCTCGCAATCGTAGGCGCCAACAAAAAGGGTCAACCTCTGTGATCCCAGAGCTTGACCCTTCTTTTTACCTCAACTTAGCACCTCGCGCTGCTTAGCGCGTTGCCACGATTCAACTTAATCGCGACTGCCGCCTGTGATGCCCAAGATGGCAAGCAGGTTAGCAAACACGTTATACACGTCTAAGTAAATCGCAAGCGTAGCCGACACGTAGTTGGTTTCGCCACCGTTGACCACACGTTGTAGATCAATCAGCATAAAGGCCGAGAAGATCACAATCGCTACCACCGAAATGGTCAGCATCAGTGCAGGCAATTGCAAGAAGATGTTGGCGACGCTGGCGAGAATCAAAATCACCACACCGACGAACATAAACTTACCCAGCCCCGACAGATCACGCTTGATCGATGAGGCTAGCGTTGCCATCGTGCCAAAAACGGCTGCTGTGCCACCAAAGGCAAACATCACCAGTTGCGTGCCGTTGCTCATACCCAGTACGTGGCCCAGCAGGCGCGACAGCATCATGCCCATAAAGAACGTAAAGAGCAGCAGCAGGCCAACACCCAGCGAGTTCTCTTTGTTCTTTTCGATTGCGTACATTAAGCCAAAGGCGCCAGCTAAAAAGATGATCATCGAGATGAACGGGCTGGTGGCCATGACCTTGTTGATGCCGCTGTACATGCCAAAGGCAGCGCCAAGCACGGTGGGGATCAGAGAAATGGCTAGCAGCCAGTAAGTGTTGCGCAATACACGGTTACGAACCGCGACGTCGGCGACGTCACTGTATTGGCCGGGATTTAAAGAGGGACGATATTCAGACATATTTAGCTCCTGTCACAAAATTGGACTCAGGCTACTTAAGGTTAGCCATGAGTCTATGACCGAAAGCATACCTGACAGTTCCCTGAATGGCTAGATTTCCTACAATTTTTTTTGTCTTTTGCAGCGACAGGGGCGTTTGGCCCGTTGCTGCGAGGTCGGATCCTTGCTAACCAGACGGGGCAAGCTGCTCGGCGAACGGTTGCCTCTCACGCCGAATGTTGGGTTAGGTCAGCCGGTGCGCTTTCAATTCATGCCCAGCGGCTTTGTACTGTGCCCAGCGCAGACGCGCCGCTGCTTTGTCATCCTCGTCTTCTGACACAATTTCAAGCACCCGTGCGGTGCTGCCAAGTGCGGGCGGGCAGTGTTCGTCAAGGTTGAGCAACCAAGCTTCGGCGGGGGCGCGCGCTAGGGCTTGCTCTAAGTCGCCTGACACCAACCAGATGGGTGTTTGTTCGGCCAGCGGGTCGGTGGCCATAACGTGAGGAACAAACGCCGTGGGTTCAACCGCCCATAGTTTGGTGTCGTAGGCTTTTAAGCGTGCAGCATCGCTGCAATAGACCAATAATTTGTGACCCGCAAGGTATTGCTTGAGCGTGGTTTGACACGCTTGTGCGATTTTTTCAGTCGCGCCAAAAGCAAAATCGATGCGGGCCACGTGTTTAACCTAAGCCTGGTTGATGAGGTATTGCAGCAACATCGGTACAGGGCGGCCTGTCGAGCCTTTGTCGCCACCGCCGCGCCACGCCGTGCCCGCGATATCTAAGTGGGCCCAGTGATATGCCTTGGCAAAGCGCGATAAAAAGCAAGCTGCGGTGACTGCGCCGCCAGGTTGGCCGCCAATATTAGCCATGTCAGCAAAGTTTGATTTCAATTGCTCTTGGTAGGCATCGTCAAGCGGCAAGCGCCAGGCGGTATCCATTGATTGCTTGCCCGCTGCCAGTAAGGCTTCGGCCAAGGCATCGTCGCTTGCGAACAAGCCGGTATTGACCTTGCCTAAGGCAACTACGCAAGCACCCGTTAAGGTCGCGATGTCAATCACGGCCGAGGGTTTAAAACGCTCGGCATAGGTCAGGGCGTCGCATAAAATTAAGCGGCCTTCGGCGTCGGTATTGAGAATTTCAATGGTCTGGCCAGACATACTGGTCACGACATCACCGGGCTTGTTGGCCGTGCCGCTGGGCATGTTCTCGCAGGTGGGGATCAGGCCAATGATTTCTCCTGGTAGACCGATTTCGGCGACCGCGCGCAAGGTGCCCAAGACGCTTGCTGCCCCGCACATATCGAACTTCATTTCGTCCATGGTGGCGGCGGGCTTGATCGAGATACCGCCCGAGTCAAACGTGATGCCTTTGCCCACTAAAACAATTGGCCCAGCAGGGTCTTTGGCGCCACGTTTTGCTGCAACCGTTTTACCTTTGTAGTGCAGCACGATAAAGCGAGGTTGCTCTTCTGAGCCGCGCGCCAC
>JBAWWV010000045.1:0-17976 GCA_037146575.1 Alcaligenaceae bacterium
TCAACCTTATGTGCAGCAAGGACGGGGAGGTTGACCGCGATGCCAAATATCTTGGCGGGTCGCTTGCGCTCAATTGGTGTGACCAGCGCCACACCTCATCCGGCAGCTCCGAACTTACCGACCGTAGCGCAAGAGGGTTTGCCCGGGTTTGAATACTCGGCGTGGGTCGCTGTGTTTGCGCCTGCCCAGACACCGGCTGCGATCGTGGCGCGACTTGAAAAAGAAATCGCTTGGGTGCTCAATGACCCCGAGACGATTAAAAAGGTACAAGCGGCTGGTGTTGAGCCGATGCCTGGTGATGCAAAGGCTTTAGCAAAATTGTTGAATGCTGAAATTGAACGGGCTGGGAGTGTTGTCAAGGCTGCGAAGATTCAGCCCGAATAGAAAAGGATTGCGATGGCAGGGTTACAAAAAATATATTTGATTCACGCTGGCGATGTCTCGATGAAACCGGCGTTGGCAAGTTTTGCGGCTTTATGGCCCGAGGCACGTGTGATGAATCTTTTAGAGGATTCTCTTGTTCAAGACGTGCGCGAAGCGGGGCGTTTGCCCGATTCGATTCCGCAGCGGTTTGATTTGCTGGGGCAGTATTGTGTCGCTGCCGAGGCAACCGCCATCCTGTTTACCTGTTCGGCGTTTGGGGCAACGATCGAGGCGTTGAAACTTAAGCATGCAATTCCAATCCTGACGCCTAACGAAGCTTTGTTCGAAGAAGTGATCGAACGCGGTGGCAAGGTTGCCCTGTTAACAACCTTCGGGCCTTCAATTCCGGCACTCACCGAAGAGTTAAACGAAATGCTCGCCTCGCGTGGCACCACGCTCGAGGTTGACGCGATGCTAGTTGATGGGGCCTTTGATGCCCTGCTAATTGGTGATCACGCAAGACATGATCAAATCATTGCAGATAAAGTCGCAACACTGAAGGGTTACAACACCATTGTATTTGGACAGTTTTCGATGGCCTCGGCCGCAGCGCAGGCGCAAAAGCTTGCCTCAGTGCCGGTATTGACCACACCTGACTGTGCAGTACGTAAACTTAAAAAATTACTGCTGGGGCTTTAGTAGGTGATTTGAGAATGTTCAAGTTTGTCCTCCACAGTATGACGGACTCGGCAAGCTTCATAAATATTTTTAGGATACGAATATGGTCTATGACGACTTCCAGTTTTTAAAATTTGACCGCCCCGAAGAGGGCGTGCTCTTGATCACGTTGAATCGGCCTGAGGTGATGAATGCCACCAACGCCCGGTTGCACTGGGAGCTCACTAAGATTTGGGACGTCGTGCAAAACGATCCACAAACGCGGGTCGCGGTTGTGACGGGCGCGGGTGATCGGGCGTTTTCAGCGGGTGGCGATCTGGCGTGGGTCGAAACCATGGTGGGTAATCCAGAACAGATCGCGATCGTTAAACAAGAGGCTGCCGATGTGGTTTACAACATGTTGGCCTGCGATAAGCCAATTATTTCTGCGATCAACGGCATGGCTGTCGGTGCCGGTTTAGCTGTTGCCTTGCTAGCTGATATCAGTATTATTTCTGAGAACGCAAAATTTACTGATGGTCATGTCAAGCTTGGCGTGGCGGCGGGTGACCATGCTGCAATTATTTGGCCTTTGCTTTGTGGCATGGCTAAGGCAAAGTACTATTTGATGACAGCTGATTTTATTGATGGCAAAGAAGCTGAGCGCATTGGCTTGGTGACCTTTTGCGTGCCGCACAATGAGTTAATGCCCAAAGCCCTGGCGATTGCAAAAAAACTGTCTGTTGGCAGTCAGACCGCGATCCAAAATACAAAAAAATCGTTGAATAATTGGATGCGTATGGCTGGGCCAATTTTTGACAATTCGCTAAGCTTAGAGATGTTTGGATTTTTAGGGGCTGACGCGCGCGAAGGATTGGACGCGGTTAAAAATAAACGCGCTCCGAAATTTCCGTCGGCACAACCCAAGTCATAAGATTACGAAAGTGCTACAGCAAGCAAAAATCTCAGTTGGACAAGATCGTAGAAAGATAAGATGTCAGACAACCAAATATCTAAGGAAGGCAAGATGAAAGCAGCATGGTACGAAAAAAATGGTGAAGCCCGCGAAGTCATGGTGCTTGGTGAGATGCCTACCCCCGAAGTCGGTGCGGGTGAAGTCCGTGTCAAAATCAGCGTGTCGGGCGTGAACCCCTCTGATGTGAAGTCGCGTCGTGGCCGGGCCTTGACCGCACCGCGAATTATCCCGCACAGCGATGCCGGCGGAGTGATCGACACGGTCGGCGCAGGGGTGTCTGCTAGCCGGATCGGGCAACGGGTCTGGACTTGGAATGGTCAGTTTGGACGCCCCCTTGGTACCTGCGCGCAGTATATCGTCTTGCCAGAGGCGCAAGCCGTAGCCTTGCCTGATAACACCAGCTTTGATGCGGCTGCGTGCATGGGCATCCCTGGCCTGACGGCTTTTGAAGCGGTGCGTCGCTGTGGTGATCTGACCGGTAAAACTGTTTTAGTGATTGCCGCGGCGGCTGCTGTGGGGCACTACGCCGCACAAATGGCGGTGCTAAAAGGTGCGCGGGTAATTGGTACGGTTAGTTCTGAGGTCAAGGCCGCGCATGCGCGTGCAGTGGGCGTGGTTGAAACGATCAATTACAAAACAGAGAACGTGGCTGAACGCGTGAAAGCGCTTACCGGCGGTCGGGGTGTTGATGCCATTATTGACATGGATTTTTCAACCACTGCAGATTTAGTACGCCAGGGTGCACTCGCACCGCACGGAACAGTGGCTTGCTATGGCTCAAACGAATATGCGGATCCGCTGATTCCGTTTCGGGTGTGTTTGTTTAACACGCTGAGCTTTCAATTTTTCTTGGTCTACGACTTAACACCAAGTGAGCGCACGTTTGCATTGAAAGAGCTCAACGCTTTGCTGGCATCTGGCAAGTTGGTGCACGCGATTGGCGCGCGCTACCCTTTGTCAGACATTGTTGCCGCTCACGAGGCGGTAGAGCAGGGCAAGGTGATGGGCAACGCGGTGATTGATATTGCATAGCCGCTCGCGATAGCTTGTCTTGCGTTCGCAGCTGTCTGCCGGTCGCAGCCAAGTGTACGGTGGGCATAGCAGGCACGTCGCATGCATGCTCTTTGCTGCTGTGACACAAGAGTTAGCAGGCACCTCGAGTACCTGTTCTTAGCTATCGGAGGGCGAGATTTACTGTTGTTTGGTTGAAATCCCAGCTTTCTTGATCACTTCACCCCAACGCGCATAGTCTTTGAGGTAAAACGTCTCAAACTCTGCGGGGGTGCCCGGCATCACGATAGCGCCACCGTCTTCAAGTTTTTTCTGCAACTCAGGCACCGCCAACGTTTTGTTCATGGCCGCATTGACTTTATCGATGATGGCTTGAGGGGTGCCCGCGGGAGCCATCAAGCCGTACCAAACCGAAGCCACCATGCTGGGGTAGCCAAGCTCGGTGAAGGTCGGTAACTCAGAGAGTTGGCTGTTGCGTTTGACACTGACAGCCGCGATTGGGCGAAGCTTACCGCTTTTAATATGTGGCAATAAGGCTGGGATCCCATCAAACATCATATCGACTTGTCCGCTGGCGACATCGACTACGGCAGGGGCCGAGCCTTTGTAGGGCACATGCACTAGGCTGACCTTAGTCTCAGTTTTAAAGAGCTCGCCAGACAGATGTGGAGCACTTCCTGTGCCTGCTGAGGCGAAACTCAGTTGTTTGCCCTGCGCTAGAGCGATCAGCTCTTTGACGGATTGCACTGGTAATTGCGCATTGACTGCCAAAATGATTGGAAACTCGGCGATTGCGCCAATTGAGACAAGATCTTTAAACGGAGCATAGGTTAGATTTTCGTAAAAATAGGGGCCAATGCCGTGTGTTGAGATGCCGGACTGAAGCAGGGTGTAGCCATCGGGTGCGGCACGCGCTACCAGGGCGCTGGCGATCGTGCCATTTGCGCCAGCTTTATTTTCAACCAAAATCGTCGTGCCCAACTCTTTGCCAAAGCGCTCTGATAGCGTGCGCGCAACAAAGTCAGAGGCACCGCCCGGCGGGACAGTGATGATGAGACGAACAGGCTTATCGGGGTAGTTTGCGCTTGATGTTGTTGGTTGCGCAAAGCTGACAGCGCTAAGCATGGCAGAAAAAAGACCGAAGACGCCAGTTAACCAGTATTTTGAGCGAAGCATTGAGGACCCTATCTGTAAAGTTGATGCGTATGAGCGATTATGCAACAGATCGCCACGCAATATTTATGCCAAGCTTGGCCCTCATTTCGCGCGCCGTCTTGCCCAGGGCAACGCATCGTGACCATATTGTCGGGTTTGCAGCCAGGCTGGCAACGGCACCTTAGATAGAAATCAAGACAGCCTCGAGACAGAGATCAAGACAGGAATCAGGATAGAGCCCTGGCCTTGGACCTAGACCATCCTGCTCTAGAATAAGAACAAACACACCAACTAGGGCTGACCTTGAATATCAAACTTGCTGAAAACTTTCGCGCGGTGTTTTACGCACCCTTTTACGCTACCCACGCCTTAGGGTTATTTGCTGAACACGGTGTGTCGATCACCTTACTCGACTCTGCCTCACCGGGCGCCGGGATTGCCGAGTTGGCCAAGGGCAATATTGATGTGATGTGGGGCGGGCCGCTGCGAGTGATTAAAGAGCGCGATCAGTTTGAGCGCACAGAGGGCTCGCTTGTGGCGTTTTGTGAAGTTGCGGCAAAAGATCCATTTTTTTTGCTGCGTCGCAAGCAAGGAAAACCTTTCGCGCTGAAAGATTTAGTCGGTCTGCGCTTCGCTTCGGTGTCAGAGGTGCCAACGCCGTGGTTGTGTCTGCAACAAGATCTGCGCGATGCTGGCGTTGATCCCAGTAAGCTTACGCGTGTCGCAGAGCGCAGCATGCAAGATAATCTTGACGCACTGATACTTGGCGAGCTTGATGTGATTCAGGTGTTTGAGCCCTATGTCTCAGCGGCCTTGGCGCATCAAGACCTTGAGGTGGTGCACGCAGCTAGTCAACGCGGCTACACCGCATACACAACTTTTATTTCAACAGTTGAAGGGATGCAGCGTAATCACGCTGGCTTTGAGGCCATGATTCTGGCGATCGAGCAGTTCAGGCCGTGGTTAGCTGCGCATGGGCCTGCTGAACTGGCTCGTGTCGTGAAACCGTTTTACCCTGACTTGACTCTTGAAACCTTAACGCAATGCCTCGCGCGCTATCACGCTGCCGAACTGTGGACTTGTAGGCGTGCGATCTCACGCCAAGGCTTTTCACGCTTGGCCGCCAGCATGCTCGATTCTGGTTACATCGATCGCGCGGCACGCTACGAAGATTGTGTGGCAACAAGTGCCTATGAAGCGTGAGGTGAGTTCAATGAGCAATGATCGTGTCAAGCGGAGTCAGTGGCGCAAAACTGTCGGCACTCGCCATCGGCCAGGCAATTTGAAACACGGGGCGTTGCAGGTCTCCGGCTAGCAGCGAGCCCGGTGTGATGCCGGGATACAAGCTTGAAAGCAGGCTGACGTGATTGTCTACGGTGCGGCAAGCAATATGTGTCGTAGTGAGGTCTTTGGGGTGTTGCAGGCCCGAGGCTTGCAATAACTCAGCCAAGGCGTGAAGGGTGTTTTGGTGAAAATGAGCCACGCGTGGTGCCTTATCTAGGGGCACCAAAGCGCGTTGGCGTTCGGGGTCTTGCGTGGCGACCCCCGTGGGGCAACGCCCCGTGTGGCACTGTTGCGCTTGAATGCAGCCAATCGCAAACATAAAGGCCCGAGCACTGTTGCACCAATCAGCACCTAAAGCAAAGGTGCGTGCGATATCAAAGGCGGACACGATTTTTCCAGAGGCGCCAATCTTGATGCGATCGCGCAAGTTTAAGCCGACCAATGTGTTGTGCACCAGACGAATCGCCTCGCGCAGTGGCGTACCAACGTGATCCACAAACTCGATCGGGGCCGCCCCCGTACCACCCTCTGAACCATCCACCACGATAAAGTCTGGCGTGATCCCCGTCTTGACCATTGCTTTTGCAATCGCAAACCACTCCCAAGCATGGCCAATACACAATTTGAAGCCAACCGGTTTGCCACCCGAGAGAGTGCGCAGGCGTTGCACGAAATGCAAAAGCCCAACAGGGCTATCAAATTCAGAGTGGGCCGAAGGAGAGTTGCAGTCTTCACCAACTTGTACGCCGCGAGCCGCTGCGATTTCAGCCGTGACTTTGCTGCCTGGCAAAATGCCACCGTGGCCGGGTTTAGCACCTTGCGAAAGCTTGATTTCAATCATTCGCACTTGAGGCAACAGCGCGTTGGCAATAAAGTGCGACTCTGAGAAGCGCCCTTGCTCGTCACGGCAGCCAAAGTAACCAGAGCCGATATTCCAGATCAGGTCACCGCCAGGTTGGCGATGGTAACTGCTGATACCACCTTCGCCCGTGTCATGCGCGAAGCGTCCAAGCTTTGCGCCTTCATTTAAGGCCAGCACGGCGTTTGCGCTCAAGGCGCCAAAGCTCATCGCCGAAATATTGAGAACTGACAACGAAACCGGCTGGGTACAGGCTGGGCCACCGACAGTCAGTCGAAAGTCTGTATTCTTGATGGTTGAAGGGGCAAGCGAGTGGTTAATCCATTCATAGTGTTGGTCGTAGACATTGAGCTGTGTACCGAACGGGCGTTTATCGATTTCTTGCTTGGCGCGCTGATAGACTAGCGAGCGACTCGCTCTTGAGAAAGGCGCTTCATCGGTGTCATTTTCAAAAAAATACTGACGGATGGCTGGGCGCAAGTCTTCAAAGAGATAACGCAGGTGCCCAATGATCGGATAGTTACGCAAAATCGCATGGTGGCTTTGTGTTGCGTCATGGATGCCGAGTGCGCATAGTCCCCAAGCGGTGGCCGCTACTAACCACCAAAAAATGGCATCTTCACCTTGCAGCGCGAAATAAGGCGCGAGTGCCGCAAAGGTAAGCGCGAGCCAGAAGGCGAGATAGCGAAATGAAAGTAAAGTCATCGTTGGCTCGAATCGTATAATTTCTTTTATGGAAGAAAGCATGAAACAGTCCGATAATAGACCTGAAATGCCAGTCAATCCAAGCTTCGAGGCTCAAATGCCCGAGACCTGCGCTGGCCAGCAAGCAGACCCTTGGCGTGTCGAATTAGGTGATTGGTTGTCCTTGCAGGCGATGGCTGCTCCGATTCGGCTCGAAGTCTTTGTGCATGAGCAAAAAGTTCCACTGGAAGAAGAGATTGATTCTCTTGATGTGGCGTGTGTGCATGCGGTGGCCTTCGATGCTCAGGGACAGGCATTGGCAACGGGGCGTTTGTTGCCTGATGGTCATATTGGCCGAATGGCAGTGCGTAAGGTTGCGCGCGCGCAGGGCTTAGGAAGTGCGGTGCTGACAGCCTTGGTACAACGGGCTCGACAAAAGGGCTTTGTCGAGGTGGTGTTATCTGCACAGACACACGCTCAAGAGTTTTATCTGCGCCATGGGTTTGTGCCTGAGGGGGCTGAATATCTTGACGCAAATATCCCCCATATCTTGATGCGCAAAGCGATATAGTGCTCAATCCTTAAAAACAAAAAAGCCTCAAAAATTCAAAGTGAATTTTGAGGCATTGTCATAAAAGCCAGGTACTTTATGCTTTACACTTCGGTGGTGCCCAGGAGAGGACTCGAACCTCCACACCTTTCGGCACACGGACCTGAACCGTGCGCGTCTACCAATTCCGCCACCTGGGCCTAACTTGTACTCAATAAGCCACGCATTATAAGCGAGATTTTAGCTTTGGCAAAACGCCTCCCACCCATTATCAAGAACACTCGCGCCGCGACTGTATCCCCCGAAAAGATCCCTGATTTTGATCCTGATGTTCCTAGTCGCGAACAAATTCTAGAGGTCTTGCGTGTCGCGCCCGCTCCCTTATCGCCAGAAGATTTGGCGGCCCGGATGGGCTTGACGCGCGAGGAAACCTTGACGGGTTTTGATCGCCGTATTGCCGCCATGGAGCGCGATGGCCAGTTGTTGCCTAATCGCAAGGGTGTGCTGTTGCTGGCCAATAAGCTGGATTTTGTGGCCGGGCGTGTGCAAGGCCATCGCGATGGGTTTGGCTTTTTGGTGGCCGACGCTGGTGGTCAAGATATATTTTTGTCACCGCGCGAAATGCAAAAGGTGTTGCATGGCGATCGCGTACTGGTCAAGCCGACCGGCGAGTATCGCGGCAAACCCGAGGGCACGATCGTTGAGGTGCTTGAGCGACGCACCAATCGCTTGGTTGGGCGGTTTTTAAACGAGCGGGGTATGACCATTGTTGTGCCTGAAGATCAGCGGATCAAACACGATGTCTTGATCCCGCCTGGCGATACGGGCGGAGCGCAGCACGGTCAAGTGGTATCGGTCGATATCATCGAGCAACCTTCACGGCATAAACAACCGTTGGGCCGTGTGGCTGAGATTTTGGGAGAAATTGACGACCCAGGCATGGAGATCGAAATTGCGGTGCGCAAGTTCGATGTGCCAGTCGACTTTTCTGAGGCAGCCCTGCGGCAGGCCGAAAAACTGCCAGACGCGGTGCGCGCCAGCGATCTGAAAGATCGGGTCGATTTGCGTGATGTGCCGTTTATTACAATCGATGGTGAAGACGCCCGCGACTTTGATGATGCAGTCTATTGTGAACAAGTCGATATGGGTGAGGCGCGTAAGCGCCCGGCCTGGCGGTTGTTAGTGGCGATTGCCGATGTCAGCCATTATGTGACGCCTGAAGATGCGCTTGACGAGGCGGCGCGCGAGCGCGGCACGAGCGTGTATTTTCCGCGTCGGGTGATTCCGATGTTGCCCGAAAAACTTTCAAATGGCTTATGTTCGCTAAAGCCTTCGGTTGATCGACTCGTGCTCGTTTGCGATATGGTGATTCCGCTCTCGGGTGCTAAAGCGGGCACGGTATCGGCCTATCAGTTTTATAACGCGGTGATTCATTCGCATGCGCGTACCACCTATAACCAGGTGTGGGAGTCACTGCAGCAGCCTCAAGGGCCGGTGGCACGCAGTTTTGCCAAAGTGATGCCCCAGATTAACGGGCTCTACGAGTTGTTTCAGCTGCTGTCTCAGGGTCGCAAAGAGCGCGGCGCCATTGACTTTGACACGATTGAAACCAAAATCGTCTGCAATGAGTTAGGCCGCATTGAAAAAATCATCGGTGTCGTGCGTAACGACGCCCATCGCCTAATTGAAGAGTGCATGCTCGCGGCAAATACGTGCGCTGCTGACTTTATGCTGCGCAGCAAGCATATCGGTTTGTACCGTGTGCACGAGGGCCCGACGCCTGAAAAGCTGCAATCCTTGCGTGAGTTTTTGAAAACGCTTGGGCTGAGTTTAGGTGGCGGTGCCGATCCGACGGCTTCCGATTATGGTGTCTTGTTAGACAAGGCCCGTGCTCGGCCTGATTACGGGCTGTTGCAAACGATGTGCTTGCGTTCGATGCAGCAGGCGATTTACGGGCCAGATAACGCCGGTCACTTTGGTTTGTCGTATCCAGCCTATACGCACTTTACGTCACCGATTCGACGGTACCCCGATCTGATGACCCATCGTGTCATCAAGGCTTTGCTGAAAAGCCAGCGCTACCAACCTGTGCTGCATGGTTTTGTTTCAGCGCCTGGCGCAACCTTGCGCGAATATGAGCATGATCTCTGGGAAAAAATCGGTTTGCTATTGTCGGGTACAGAGCGGCGTGCCGACGATGCGTCGCGCGATGTCGAGGCCTGGCTCAAGTGTTGGTTTGTCAAAGAACGTGTTGGCGAAGTGTTCAGTGGACGAGTCACCGGAGTCGCAAGTTTTGGGATTTTTGTCACCCTCGATACCTTGCATGTTGAAGGTTTAGTGCACGTGTCAGAGCTTGGCACTGAGTATTTTCAATTTAACGATGCCATGCACGAGTTGCGTGGTGAGCGTACCGGTCTGCGCTACCGTTTAACTGATGCGGTACAGGTGCAAGTGGCTCGCGTTGATCTTGAAGCGCGACGAATCGAGTTTAGGTTGGTGACAGGCACCACGTTTGATGCGTTGCGCAAGGCTGCTACGCGGGTTGAAGACCCCACAGCCAGGCGTACCAAAAAAGCGGCCGCACCCAAGCCACCCGAACTGAAAGGGCAAATTGCCAAAGTGCGTCGTGCACAGGCTAAAAAAACTGCCAAGCAAGAGACTGCGCGTGCGCCTAAAAAGGCGGTGCGTGCAGGCAAAAGCGCTGGTTTAAAAAAATCTGCCCGTAAAGGGCGCTAGGAAAAAAGTATGGCTGCAACTCAAATGCTGGCGGGTTTTCACGCGGTCATCGCGCGTTTGCGCCAGGCCCCAGAATCAATCCTTGAAGTTTATGTAGAAGCGCAGCGGCGCGACAAGCGCATGCAGGCTTTGATTGCAAGCGTCACGCAGGCAGGGCGACCCGTGCACCCCGTCTCGACCGATCGTTTAGACGGCTTGGCTGGGGGCTCGAGGCACCAGGGTGTGGTGGCTGTCGCCGATGCGCGCAAACTCGCCGATGACCTTGATGAAGTGCTTGATGGGGTGCAGGGGCCTGCGTTGTTGCTGATATTGGATGGCGTGACCGATCCACATAATTTGGGCGCCTGCCTTCGTACCGCCGATGCTGCTGGGGTGCACGCGGTGGTTGCCCCCAGAGACCGCGCGGTGGGGTTAAACACTACAGTTCAACGGGTGGCGTGTGGGGCTGCCGAGTCGGTACCCTACTTAATGGTGACCAATTTGGCACGCACCATGCGCGAGTTAAAAGACCGTGATCTTTGGTTGGTTGGTACCGACGACACTGCGACTCAAAGCATTCATCAAACCGATGGCAAGCGTTCGATGGCCTGGGTGATGGGCGCTGAAGGCGAGGGGATGCGTCGACTCACGCGCGAAACTTGCGACGAACTGGTAACAATCCCCATGCTAGGCAGCGTTGAAAGTTTGAATGTAAGCGTGGCGACTGCTGTGTGCCTGTATGAAACCGTCCGCCAGCGTCAGCGGTAAACTAGGGCGTGCGTTGCGACTAGTGCTGGTCGCGAGAGTACGAGAGGCCCTAGAGGTTTTATTGAGTGCGTGCCTTCAACGCTTGCCTCTAACTCCTGCCTCCAACGCTTGAGGCCGCTGCTTATTTTTTTAAAAGTGAATCTGTCATGACTCAGTCTAAACAACCCACCCAACAAGGCTTTACGACAACCATTTTGCATGGCGACCGCAAACTCATGGTCGAGCACGGTGCTGTGCACAAGCCAATACATACCTCAACACAATACGCTTTTGCTGACTCGCGTGAACTGGCCGCGGTATTTCAGGGTAAGGCGGGTTATACCTATGCTCGTCAAGGTACACCCACCAGCGACGCGCTTGAAAAGAAAATCAACAAAATGGAAGACGGCGTTGCAAGTCTTTCGTTTGCGACCGGCATGGCAGCACTGACGGCTTTGTTCACAACCTTGCTGCGTGCTGGCGATCATCTGCTGTCCAGCCAGTTTATTTTTGGTAACACCAACAGTCTTTTCGGTACGCTTGAGTTGTTGGGGATTGAGATCACGCTGGTCGACCCAACCGATGCACAGGCCGTCGCCGATGCAATTCGCCCCAACACAAAAATGTTGTTTACTGAAACCATCGCGAACCCGGGTACACAGGTGGCCGATCTTGTCGGCTTGGGGCAGTTGTGCCAAAAGCATAAGCTGGTGTACGTAGTCGACAACACGGTGACTTCACCTTGGCTCTTTCGACCTAAAGCGGTCGGGGCATCGATTGTCATGAACGCATTGTCTAAGCACATTGGTGGGCACGCCAATGCGCTGGGGGGGTCATTGACTGATACCGGCCTGTTTGATTGGACCGAATACCGCAACATTCTTGATATTTATAAAAAAGGTCCGGCTACGGGGTGGGCGATCACGCAGATCAAGAAGAAAGGCTTACGCGATATGGGCGGCACCTTATCGGCCGATGCGGCGCATCGAATTGCCGTGGGTGCCGAGACCTTAGCATTGCGACTAGATAAAATTTGCAGTAACGCGATGGCGCTTGCTACATTTTTGTCCAAGCACCCTGGAGTCAAACGCGTTGCTTACCCCGGGCTGACAAATCATCCTCAACATGAGAGGGCGGCCCAATTATTTGGTGGCAAATTCAGCATGCTAATTGGCGTAGAGCTGGTTGCTGGTATCGACTGTCTTGATTTTTTAAATCATTTGCAAGTCGCGATTTTAGCGACCCATGTTGGTGACACGCGCACACTTGCTTTGCCTGCTGCGCATACGATCTACTATGAGATGGGGCCTGACTTACGTGCCAAGATGGGCATCGCTGACGGGCTGATTCGCTTATCTGTTGGAATTGAAGATCAAGACGATTTGATCGCTGATTTTAAACAAGCGTTTGTCGCGTGTGGTGTGAATTAAGCGTAGTGTGAGCTAACACCTGATCTCGAGCGCCCGCTACGCGTTGCGCTTTTACTGCAAGTTGCGCTCGAGTGGGTCAGATTTTAATGCGGTCACAAAAAAATATTTACACGACCTAGGGTAAATCCGAATCGTTTAAAATTATTGTGACTTGATTAAGATAAATCGTAATAAAAATGCGGTTCTTAAGCGACTTTCTATTGACAGCCCTTGCTGTCAGTGGCTTAATAACGACATATGTCATAAGCGCCTATGTAAGTGGACGTTTTAATATCTAGCCTGCCTGAGCAGGCGTTTTAATCTCTGCGTACTTAGTTGAAACGTTTGTGAGTTCACCGCAAATCTTCATGGTTTTGCGACAGATAATTCTGCTACCACCAAGGAAATAAACAACATGAACAAAACTGAATTGATTGATCACATCGCCACAAAAGCTGATATTTCTAAAGCAGCTGCAGGCCGTTCACTTGACGCGATGATTGCAGCAATCAAGGCAACACTTAAAAAAGGTAATTCGGTCACCCTGGTTGGTTTCGGTACCTTTGCAGTGTCGCAACGTGCAGCGCGCACCGGGCGCAATCCGCGTACTGGCGAAGCAATCAAAATCAAAAAAGCAAAAGTCCCAAAATTTCGTCCAGGTAAGGCATTAAAAGACGCGTTGAATTAACTCGGTTCGATTTGCTAAAAAAATGCGTTTCGCTATAATGCGATACGCATTTTTTTATGCTCCAGTAGTAGCCCTTTGGTCACAACATCGTTTTGCGCAGCTTCAAAACGTTCAGTCATATCTTAGGGTGCTTAGCTCAGTTGGTAGAGCGGCGCCCTTACAAGGCGTAGGTCACAGGTTCGACCCCTGTAGCACCCACCAGTTTCCCCTAAGATGTAAACTTGATCCATGAGAGTGCTCGTCATTGAAGACGACGCGACGCTTGGGCGCGCGTTGCAAGAATTTTTATCAGACCAAGGCTTTGCAACCGACTGGTTGGCAGATGGCAAGCGGGCGCTGACCGCCTTAGCCAATCACCCCTACGACCTGCTAGTGCTTGACCTGAACTTACCCTTAATTGATGGCTTGCAGGTGCTCACCACGCTGCGCGGCGACGGTAGCGAGATTCCCGTGCTGGTATTAACTGCCCGCGATGGTCTTGAAGACCGTGTCGCAGGGCTGGATGCAGGAGCCGATGACTATTTAACCAAGCCTTTTGAATTGGCCGAGTTGGCGGCACGCGTGCGTGCCTTGGCAAGACGTCATTTAGGTGTTGCTCGCTCATTGATTGAGTTTTGTAATTTGTCCTTTGATACCGCCCACCGTGAGTGCCGAGTTTCGGGCCAGCGCCTAGCCTTGTCTGTACGTGAGCTCTCGGTACTTGAAATGCTCATGGTGCGTGCCGGTAAAGTTGTGACAAAACAGCAAATTGTGCGAGGTCTGTCGGCGCTTGATTCTGACTTCAGCGAAAATGCGGTCGAGGTCTACATCTATCGCCTTCGTAAGCGTCTTGAAGGAAAAGGCGTAGCCATCCAGACCGTCCGCGGCTTTGGTTATCTTCTTGAAGCCGAAGCGGCTTAGCATCCTATGCAAGTCAACCCAAGGTCGGCGGTGTCTAAGGTGTCGATCCTGGCGTCTCGCACGCAGCGGTCTCAAGATTCTTCGCAATGTCTAAGCTCGCCCTTTTAGCCTCGGGCACTCTGGCGCGCAGCTTGACGCTGCGTTTATTGCCGCCCATCATGTTGTTAGTTGGTCTTGATTTGGTGGCGACTTGGGTCATTACTCACAAAATCGAGATGGCCGACTGGCAGCTTGAAGATATCTTTTGGCTGATGGTCTTAGGCCAATTGATTTTGATCGCCTTGTGTGTGTGGGTGGTGGTGCGAGGTGTTCGCTCGGGTATGCGGGCAATCAACCAACTCTCTAGCGACATTGCGCAGCGTTCTGTCGACGATCTCGGGCAGTTGCGGGCTGAGGGTTTGCCGCTTGAGTTTAAAGTACTTGTGCGCCACACCAATGATTTGTTAGCACGTTTAAACGACACGCTGGCAGCCCAGCGCCGCTTTGTTGGGCATGCAGCCCACCAACTCAGAACGCCGTTGGCGGGTTTAAAGCTTGAATCTGAACTCATGCTTGCCAAGCCCTTGTCGGCCGACCTTCGCGAGCGTGCAGAGCGTATTAAACAGGTTAGCGATCGTATGATTCGGCTTGGGCGTCAGCTTTTAGTGTTAGCACGTGTCGATCCTGAAGCACGCCCGCAAGATCATTTTTTGCGAATGGATTTATGTGAATGGGTGCGTACGAGCGGTGCCGAATGGTTGGCGCGAGCGCACGAGGCTGGCATGACCTTGCAGCTTGAGGCGCCAGAGTACCCAGTATGGGTTGAGGGTGATCCGATTTTGCTTGATGAACTGTTGGGTAATCTGATTGACAACGCTTTGCGCTACGCAACAGGTGCGCATGAGATCAGGCTGTTGGTCACGTCGACACCGCCAACGCTTGCAGTTGAAGACGACGGTCCGGGCATTAGTACCCAAGAGCAGGGGCGTGTGTTTGAAGCGTTTTATCGCTCGCCTGACGCACCTCAGGGAGGTTCGGGCTTGGGGCTAGCCATTGTTCGAGAAATAGCTCGTGCCCACGGCGCGTGGTGGAACCTGGTGAGCCGACCCCAATTTGCGGGTGCCCGGTTGACCGTGGTGTTTCCGGGGACCCGTCGAGGTGCTCAGTTAACGCGCTTAGATCGCTTTAATCAGCTGCGTTAGGCATGGCGGTTTTTTGTGTTGAGCTCAACGAGTGTCGTATGGTCGGCCCTGAGCGCTGGGCCCAGACTGGCTTAGCCGTCACAGCGTATTGGCTGCAAACCCCGCCCTTTAGGACGAGTAAGGATGCCGATTAAAGTAAAGCAACGTGCTTTATAACTTGCGGCCAGCGCGTGATTCAATGCGCATGCGCAAGGCGTTGAGCTTGATAAAGCCCGCCGCATCAGCCTGGTTATAGGCGCCGCCGTCATCGTCAAAGGTCGCGATGGTTTGATCAAACAACGTATCTTTTGAATCACGCGACACGGTGTAGACATTACCCTTGTAAAGCTTCAAACGCACCCAGCCATTGACTTCGTTTTGTGTGCTGTCAATTAAGGCTTGAATCGCACGACGCTCGGGTGACCACCAGTAGCCGTTATAAATCAGGCTGGCATAACGTGGCATCAGATCGTCTTTTAAATGCGCCACTTCACGGTCAAGCGTGATCGATTCGATTGCACGATGTGCCTTGAGCAAAATCGTGCCACCGGGGGTTTCATAGCAGCCGCGTGATTTCATGCCGACATAGCGATTTTCGACCAAATCCAGGCGGCCGATGCCGTGTTTGCCACCCAGTTCATTGAGCTTTGTCAGTACCTGCGCGGGCGAAAGACGTACGCCATTGAGTGCCACCACGTCGCCGTGTTCAAACTCAAGGTCAAGATACTCGGCTTTGTCAGGGGCTGCCTCGGGCGAGACTGTCCAGCGCCACATGGTTTCTTCGGCTTCTGCTTTTGGGTCTTCAAGGTGGCGACCTTCAAAACTGATGTGCAGCAGGTTCGCATCCATTGAATAGGGCGCACCGCCTTGCTTGTGTTTCATGTCGATCGCGATGCCAGCGGCCTCTGCGTATTGCAAAAGTTTTTCGCGCGAGACTAAATCCCATTCACGCCACGGCGCAATGACTTTGATGCCGGGCTCTAAGGCGTAATAGCCAAGCTCAAAGCGCACTTGATCATTGCCTTTGCCGGTGGCGCCGTGTGAGACGGCATCGGCCCCGACTTGGCGAGCGATTTCGATTTGACGTTTGGCGATTAAAGGCCGGGCAATCGAAGTGCCTAACAGGTATTCGCCCTCGTAAACGGTATTGCAACGAAACATCGGAAACACAAAATCACGTACAAACTCTTCGCGCAAATCGTCAATGAAAATTTGCTCAGGTTTGATGCCAAATTTGATGGCCTTGGCGCGCGCGGGCTCGAGCTCTTCGCCCTGACCGATATCAGCCGTGAAGGTGACGACTTCGCACTGGTAAGTGTCTTGCAGCCATTTAAGAATGACAGAGGTGTCTAAGCCGCCTGAATAGGCCAAGACTACTTTTTTGATATCGCTCATAAGATGCTCTAAATTGGCTGAAGGATTAACAGAAGATAATATTTTAACGGAAGGCTGTCAGCCTTAGCTTAGACGTAAGCGCTAGGCCGGTTTCACAGCCCAGACGTACGCGCCGTGCCGTGTTCGTTAGCCCAGGCGCCCAAGTAACAAAAACTCCATTAGGGCTTTTTGTACATGGAGACGATTTTCGGCCTCGTCCCAGACCACGCTTTGTGGCCCATCGATGACCTCTGCAGTGACCTCTTCGCCACGATGTGCCGGAAGGCAATGCATGAAGAGGGCTTCTGGCGTGGCCTGAGCCATCATGTCTTGGTCGACACACCAGTCAGCAAAGGCCTCGCGGCGTTCTTCGTTTTCGGCCTCGTAGCCCATACTGGTCCAGACGTCGGTCGTAACTAAATGGGCGCCTTTGCAGGCTTCGTTGGGGTCGGTAAACTCTTTGACCACGCCGAGTTTGACTGAAGTCAATCTGCTTGGATCAAGCACATAACCGGTTGGGGCAGAGACGTGCAGAGTAAAGCCCAGCAGCTCGGCCGCTTGAATCCATGTGTAGGCCATGTTGTTGGCGTCACCCACCCACGCTACGATTTTGCCGCTCAGGCTGCCACGTGCTTGGATATAGGTAAAGACGTCAGCCAAAATCTGACACGGATGAAACTCATTGGTTAACCCATTGATGACCGGCACGCGCGAGTGCGCGGCAAAGGTCTCGAGACGCGTTTGTTCAAAGGTGCGGATCATGACGAGGTCGACCATGCGTGACACAACGCGCGCGGTGTCTTCAATGGGCTCAGAGCGGCCTAATTGTGAGTCGGTGGTGGTGAGGTGAATGACTGAACCACCCATCTGATACATGCCCGCCTCGAATGAGACACGAGTACGGGTACTGGCTTTTTCAAACACCATTGCCAACGTACGGTCGTGCAGAGGGCGGTGGGGTTCGTAACGCTTAAATTTGTCTTTGATGAGTTTGGCGCGCTCAAGCACGTAGAGCAATTCGTCAGTGCTGAGATCTTGCAATTGCAGAAAATGCCGAAGCTGGCCGGCGGTAGGTACGGAGTTTGACATGAGGGACTCGATAAAGTTGTCAGGCCCGAGCCGCACAGCCTGACTCTCTGTTTGAGTGTCGGGCTGTGTCAGTGCGGGTTAGGCGGATTCGACGTTGAACGCCTTGATCAGAGGCACCAAAATTTTGACGATTTCGTCGGCCTCTGGGGCGGTGAGGATGAGTGGGGGCAACAGACGCACGACGCGGTCGCGTGTGACGTTAATCAGCAAGCCCGCCTCAAGTGCACGCGCTGTTAGAACACCGCAGGGTTTTTCGAGTTCGATGCCGAGCATGAGACCCTGGCCTCGCACTTCGCGCACGCCTGGCGTGCCTAGCAACGCTTTGCCAAGCGCGTCCTTCAGGTAGGCACCAACC